>JAEETX010000122.1 GCA_016286665.1 Oscillospiraceae bacterium | reverse complement strand
GTATCAATGAGCTGGGATGTATCGACATTTTGCAGCAGGCCTACAAGCAATTCTGGCTCAGCGAGGAGGAAAAAGTTGCGCTGCGGGATGAATACCGTTCTTTCTATCGGGTGATCGGCCGCGTGGAGACGGATTTGGACCAGCGCATCGTCTATGCCCCGGCGGAATCGTTCTTCTTCTATCCCAGCTTTGGGTATGTCCTGTATTACGACATGGCAGAGTTTACCTTGAATGACTACCGGGAGGCTGATGTATTCCGCCGTTATGCGGAGGACCTCTGCGCGACCTCGGTGAAAACAGTTTCCTTTGAAATGGACACCTCCGACGCCGACCGCATCTATCGGGTGTACCGCCTTATTGAGACCCTTTACCCGCTTACCGTAGCAGCGGCCCTCATTTTGGGGACCCTGCTGCCGGTGCTGATGATCCTTCAGGAGCAGAAGGAGGCGGCCATCCTCCGCGCCCTGGGCTGGTCGAAAAAGCTGACGATCCGGCGGCTGACGCTGGAGCAGGCGGTATTGTGCCTTGCCGGGCTTGTGCTGGCGGTGATCGCTCTCTTTGCGGTGAACGGCAGCGGTTTCCTGGGGGTGATCGTCGTGCCGCTGGTGTATTTGGCCGCCCACTTCGCCCTCTGCGTGGGGGCCAGCGCCGCCATCTCCGCGTCCATCCTGCAAAAGAGCCCCATGCGGCTCCTGCAGGTAAAGGAATAAAGGAGGATAAAGTGAAAAAAGCTGTGTCCATTATTCTGGCTGTCATTTTTCTGGCATTGATCGTTACAACAACCGGATGTAGTCGGAAGACGCCGGAACTCACGGACGACTTTGCCTTGAAGCAGGATGCATGTATAGGTGCGGCGGCCTGGGGAATGTCAAAAGACGAGGTCAGAAAGCTGCTGGGCTCCCGATACGCGCTTACCGACTATTCTGCCTTTGAGGAAGCGGATTCCATCATGATCGAGGAAATTCCGTTTCTTGGGGAACGGCCCGCCGCAATATTCCTATTCACAAAGGCAGAGACAGCGGGTTCACCGGAACAGCTCATCGGCATCACCACTGTGTTCCCCGAAGAATCGGATAAAACATCGCTGGCCGGCAAGGTGAGCGCCGTGCTTGGAGAAATCGAAACCACGGGAGTGCAGTTGAGCGGGAACAAATACGACCTTGCCGAAGAAAACCGCTTTTGGCATTCCAAAGAATCCGTCTGGGAAGCCCTGAATGAAGCGGGAAAGCAGGCGGCCACCGAGGCGCTTGCGGAAAGCACGAAAGACGTGCGTGAAATCGACGGGGATTATGCGGCGTGGTGGTTTTCCCAAAAGTATCTCACCACGGCACGTTTTGAGGAAACGCCCAGGTTTGAGGGGCTTTGTCTGTCACTCAGCGGAGAAGGCTATCTCATGGTGAGAAAGCTGAACAATCTTCCTTGAAAGGGGAGGCAACACAAATCAGGAGGTAATCCCAATGTCCATCCTTTCCATCGACAACCTGAGCTACACCTATCCCGGCGGGCAGAAGGCCGTGCTGCGCTCCGTCAGCGCCGAATTCGAAGCCGGGAAGATGTATGCCATCACCGGCCCCAGCGGCAGCGGCAAGTCTACCCTCCTGAGCCTCCTGGCGGGGATGGAGACCCCCACGGAAGGGGGGATCGTCTGCGAGGGGGAGTCTTTGGCCGACATGGACCTGGACGCCTATCGGCGGGAGAAGATCGCCTTCGTCTTCCAGGCCTACCAGCTGCTGCCCCTGCTGACGGCGCGGGAAAACGTGTGCCTGCCCATGGAGATGCAGGGCGCGCCCACGGCGGAAGCTGCGGAGCGGGCGGACGCGCTCCTGCTGAGCGTGGGCCTGCCGGACACCCTGCACAAGCGCTTTCCGGGGAACCTCTCCGGCGGGGAGCAGCAGCGGGTGGGCATCGCCCGGAGCCTCGCCAGCGGCGCGAAGGTGATCCTGGCGGACGAACCCACGGGAAACCTGGACGACGAGAACACGGCGGCCATCATGGCGCTGTTGCGAAAGCAGGTGACGGACAGGGGCTACTGCGTCATCATCGTCACCCACGACCCGGAGGTGGCCGCCGCCTGCGACATCCAGTACCGCATGCTGGGCGGGACGCTGGTGGCGTCATGACCCGCAGGGGCAAAAAACTGCCGGACCTCCAGGAGGTCCGGCAGTCGCGCTTTATTTGGCTTTTGCGTTTTCCAGCTTGAGCTTGCGGCGGTTTTCCACCTCGTAGCTCTTGGGCCGGATGTCCCCCGCTTTCGTCAGGGCCATCTTTGTCAGGGCCGGGCCCACCAGCTCATAGACGAGCACGCTGAACAGGATGATATTCCTTACCAGGATACCCTGCTCCCCCAGCTCCGTGGCCTGGAGGCACATGCCCAGGGCGACCCCCGCCTGGGGGAAAAGGGTGATGCCCAGCCACTTGCGCACCGCAGGCTGACAGTGGGTGGCGGTGGTGCTGATCCAGGCACCGAAGAACTTGCCGGCGCAGCGGGTGAGGATATAGACGACGCCGATGCCCACGATGGCCGCATCGGCAAACACATCGAAGCGCAGGGCTGCGCCGGAAAGGACGAAGAAGACGGTGTAGATCGGGGCGGTCCAGCGCTCCTCCTTCTCCATCAGGTCCTCGGAGAGGGGGCAGACGTTGCAGAAGACGGTGCCCAGCATCATGCAGGTCAGCAGCGGGGAGAAGCCCACCTCCATGCCCCCCAGGGGGAATTCCAGCTTTGCCAGGCCCACGGTGAGCAGCACGAAGCCCGTCATGAGGGTCAGGCGGTTCTTGTTGGAATTGAAGAACTTTTCGATCCAGCTGAGGGCGAGGCCCAGGAGCGCCCCCAGCGCCAGGGAAAAGACGATCTCCAGCAGCGGGGCGAGGAAGATTTCCAGGGTGTTGACGCCGCCCTCCACCATGGCGCGGGCCGCGCCGAAGCTGACGGCGAAGACCACCAGGCCCACCGCGTCGTCCAGGGCCACCACGGGCAGCAGGATATCCGTCACGGCGCCCCTGGCCTTATACTGCCGCACCACCATGAGGGTGGCCGCGGGAGCGGTGGCGGTGGCGATGGCCCCCAGGGTCAGCGCCATGGGCACGGGCAGCTTCTCCTTCAAAATCAGGTGCAGGAGCAGCAGGGCCGCGTCCACCACCAGGGCGGCCATTACGCTCTGGACGACGCCCACCACCGCGGCCTGCTTCCCGATCTCCTTGAGCTTGGTGAGCCGGAACTCGCTGCCGATGGCGAAGGCGATGAAGCCCAGGGCGATATCGCTGAGGAATTCCAGCTTATCCACATCCTCCGCCGTCGCCAGGCCCAGGCCGGGAACGCCCAGCCGCCCCAGCACCCAGGGGCCGATCAGCACGCCCGCCACCAGGTAGGCGGTCACATCCGGCAGCTTCATTCTTGTAAACAGCCGCGTCAGCGCCAGCCCCGCGATCAGGGCCACGCCCACGGACAACATGGATTCCATCATGGTATTCGCCTCGTTTTCTCAAAAACATACCCGCCCGCCGGCCCTGGTTTCGCATTGCCGGCAAGCGGTTTACACAAGCGGAAGCTCGGATATGCGGATGCAGCATCAGCCTTTCAGGCAACACCGCAGCCATCCAACGGTTTTCGTTTGCTTTGCGGAAGAACCGTATTATAGCCCCATTCTCCGCCGGATGCAAGAGCATTTTGCGCTTTCCTCCGGCTTTGCGGGATTCTCCACGCATATATTCATATTGACATAGTAGGTTTATTTGATTATAATACAGACAAACACTGGGACGCCTGAAACGCAAGCTTTGGGAAAGGAGCGGCTGTGGAAAGGGACATCATCAAACTGAAAGCCGATCTGCTCTGCCTCGGCGCAAGGGTGGAAAAGGAAACGGCAAAGCTGCTGGAAGCGGAATATCCCCGCTTCTTCGACAAGGGCTTCATCCATGCGGTGAACGTCCATACAACGGAGGCCAACATCAACATCAGCGTGGCGGAGGAGTTTTCCAGCGGCTCCCCCTACCTCATCGTGAAGCGCGGTGAGGAATACCGCATCACCGGAAAGGGCTGGGACGAGCCCATCACCTTCTACGAGAATCTGCCCCATACCGGGACCGTGCTGGACGATCTGGCGAGGCTGCACAGCCCCACCTGCATCAACATCTGGCCCAGCACCACCTGCTGCTACGACACGCCGGAGCTGAAATGCCGCTTCTGCTCCCTGAAAGCGGACGCGGAAAAGCCCATGGACACGACGGAGCTGAGCGACGCCCTGCGCATCCTGCTGGCGAAGGTGCCGAAGGAGTATATCCTGAATTTCAGCGGCGGGACCTATCGCGACCCGGACTGGATGGTGCGCTACTGGATCGACCTTGCCCGGAAGATACGGGCGTTCAGCGACGTGAGCATCACCGTGGAATTCGCGCCGCCCTCGGACCTGGGGCTTTTGCGGGAAATGAAGGAAGCGGGCGTCAACGTGGCCATCATGAATCTGGAGATCGCGGACCCGGTCCTGCGAAAGGAGATCTGCCCCGGAAAGAGCCACATCTCCTATGCGCACTATCACGAGGCCTTCCGGGAGGCGGTGAAGGTGTTCGGCTGGGGCATGGTCTCCAGCGTCCTCATCGGCGGCATCCAGCCCAAGGAGGACATCATGAAGGAATGCGCCCTCATGGCTTCCGAGGGGGTCTTCCCCACCGTCATGCCCTTCCGGCCCATGGACGACTGCGTGTATTACGGGCTGGAGCGCTGCAAGCCGGAGGAGCTGCTGGAAATGGCGGAGCATCTGGGCGGCCTGCTCCATAAGTACCAATTGGATTACCGGAAGCAGCCGGGCTGCACGGAATGCGGCGGATGCAGCCTGGAAAACGACTGCTACCGGCGCAGGGGACAAAAAGCGGAGAAGCCATAGCCAGATTTCCCGCGATACTACACCATGAAAATACCGCGCGATTCCGCTGCGCATTCTGCGCATGCCGAATCGCGCGGCGTCTCTTTCTGCGCACGACCGATTCCGATTCTCTGGAGCGTGTTCACACTACCGGAGACGAGCTGGTTTTGCGTCTGTTTTTCGTCAGGCAAGGCGCATTTCCGCAGAAATACTCTGTGTATTTCAAGGGAATGCAACGCAGCATGGCGG
>JAEETX010000037.1 GCA_016286665.1 Oscillospiraceae bacterium | reverse complement strand
CGTTGCCGGAAGCGCTGTTGCCCGTCACCGTGCCGCCGCTGAGGGTCAGGGTGCTGCCCGACGCCAGGGAGACCGCGCCGCCGTTGCCGGAAGCGCTGTTGCCCGTCACCGTGCCGCCGCTGAGGGTCAGGGAAGCCTTGGCGTCGCCGTCGGCCGCCGCCAGGGCGAAAGCCCCGCCGTCAGCCCCGGCGGTGTTGTCCGTCACCGCGCCCGTGGTCATTTCCACAGAGATGCCCGCTGCCAGGTAAACCGCGCCGCCGTCCCTGCCGCTTACATTGTTGCTGATCTCGCCGGCGTTCATGATAAAGCTGCCCGCCGCCACATAGACCGCACCGCCGTCAACCTCGGCGCGGCTGCCCGTGATGGCCGCGTGCGCCTCTTCGCTGCCGCCCAGGGTGACGCTGCCCAGGCTGTAGACCGCGCCGCCGCTGCCGGAAGCGCTATTGCCGCTGACTTCGCCGCCGCTGAGGCTGAGGGTGGCTTTGGCATCGCCGCTGCCGGCGGCAAGGTAGAAGGCCCCGCCGTCGCCGGTGGCCGTATTGCTCTTGATTTCACCCGTGGTCATTTCCACAGAGACGCCTGCCGACACATAGACCGCGCCGCCGTTCACGGCTCTGTTGCCGCTGACTTCGCCCGCGGTCAGGGTAAAGCTGCCCGACGCCAGGTAAGCCGCGCCGCCGTCGCCGGTGGCGAGATTATTTTTCAGCGAACCGCGCTTCGAAGCATCGCCGCTGAGGGTGACATTGCCCTTGCTGAACACCGCGCCGCCGTTCCGACCGCCGCCGTTGTCGCTGATCTCACCGTCGGTCAGGGTCAGGCTGCTGCCGGCATTCAGATAGACCGCGCCGCCGTCGAACGTGCTGCGGTTGTTCGTGATCTTCCCGCCGCTCATGGTGACGCTGCCCTTGTTGTAGACCGCGCCGCCGTTGGCAGCGCCGTTGCCGCTGGCTTCGCCGCCGCTCAGACTGAGACTGCTGCCCGGCGCCAGATAGAACGCGCCGCCGTCGACGGATGCGGTGTTGTTCTTCACCGTGCCGCCGCTTATCTCTGCGGAAACGCCCGCTGCCAGATAAACCGCGCCGCCGTCCCTGCCGCTTATATTGCTGCTGATCTCGCCGGCGGTCAGGGTCAGGCTGCTGCCGGCGTTCAGATAGAACGCGCCGCCGTCAGCCGTGCTGTGGTTGTTTGTGATCTTCCCGCCGCTCATGGCGACGCTGCCCGCGCTGTAGACCGCGCCGCCCTTGGCGCCGCTGTTATTCACGAGCTCGCCGCCGCTGAGGCTGAGCGTGGTGTTCGCCGCAAGGTAGAACGCGCCGCCGTCGCCGGAGGCCGTGTTATCCCGGATCGCGCCGTCGGTGACCAAGAGATCGGTCTTTGTCCCTGCGGTCGAGCCGCCCTCTGCCAGGGAGACCGCGCCGCCGTCGCCGGAAGCGCTGTTGCCCGTCACCGTGCCGCCGCTCAGCCAGAGTTTGCTGCCGCCCGCCAGATAGAACGCGCCGCCGTCCTCGCCGCTGCAGTTCGTGACCGTGCCGCCGCTCATTTCCACAATGCCGACGATCATCCCGCCGAGCCCGCCGCTTTCGGCAGCGACAGCCCCGCCATTGCCGCCGGCAGCGGAGTTGCGCAGCGTCGCGCCGTCACGAATGTTCAGCGTGCCCTTGGCATGGACGCACACCAGGCCGCCGTCGGCGTCGGCAGTATGGATTTCCGAATTGCCGTCCAGGATGATGTTCGTCAGGGTCAGCTTGGCCCCCGTTTCCACAGTGAGCAGGGAGCCGCCGTCATAACCGCGGAAGATGACCGCCGGGGAGGATGCTTCGCCCCGATAGGGATAGCCGTCCTCCGCGAAGACGGACGCCGTGGTCAGGGTGACCTCGTCCTCAACGTCGTCGGTCAAAAGTCTCGTCCGGGATACTTCCTTCCCGCCCACGATCGTGACCTCTGTGACCTCGGCTTCCTCCACGGTGTACTCCGGAACCAGCATTTCGATGTGATAGGAGCCGGAATACGGAGCGCTTTCCGGATCATCCTTATTTGCTTCCGTTTTCAGAGAGCCCAGGGCGTCCAGCGCGTCGACCAGCCGCGTGTAAACTGCCGGGCGGCCCTTGGTCCCGCCGGATTCATAGAGCAGACGGGAACCGTCCGTGACCTTGCACACATACTGGGTGTTCACAACGCGGACAGTGGAGATCATACGGGTTCCATCCTTGCCGCCGATGACGCCGGATATGCTGGCCTGTTGGGGGGCATACTGGATCTTTCCGTCCGCGGTCTCGGTGTCGGTGAGCTCCTCCACCACATACGATATTCCCTTCGGGAGGTTCATGATCATGATCGACTGGTCATGTTTCAGAGCGAACTCCAGCACTGTCGAATTGTTATCTTTCGTGATCGTCACATTGGCGGGGTCAACGTCCCCCAGGATATTTTCTCTCAGTACATTCAGTGCATTTTCATCGTTACCCAGAGTCCCATAGTCGTACATCCGCACCCGGAAGCGGAAATCCAGGTTCGCCGGGCCGGTCCTCGCCGCCCCTTCTTCGTATTCCGGCAATCCGCTGACCTCTTTGGCGACCTCCAGGGCGTAAACCTCCACCCAGTAGATCAGTTCGTCGGTAACATCCTTTTTCTTGCCGCCCCGGTAACCGTTGCGATCGTTGACGAAGCCATAGAGATACTTGGTGTTGACCGTCGTCTCATGGGTGCCGAAGGGGCAATTCTTCTTCCCGTGCTTATCGTATATATTGATTTCATTCTCGTCGATGTCAGGGACATACACGCCAACACGCGCGCCGCTGACCAGGCCGCTGCCGCTGACATTGATGATGGCGTTGGAATCATAATTCAGCACCACATTGGCGGTCGTGCCTGCACTATCCATATTGCCGGAAATGATGGGCTTACCGGAGAAATACAGCCGCCCGTCGAGCGAACCCAGGGAGACGCCGCCGCCGGCTTGTTCTGCCGGCTTCCCGGTGGATCGGTTCCCGCGGATGCTGCCGCCGGTCATAGTCATGGAGGATTTATTGTTGACCATGACGCCGCCGCCGATATCGACGGAGGTGCAGCCCTGAATCATGCCTCCGGTCATAACGAAGGAGCCATATTCCACATGGACGCCGCCGCCTTTGCCGCTGGCCTTGCAGTCGTTGATCGAGCCGTAGCTGAGTTCCAGCTTTGCTTTAGAGTAGTTGTCTGTTGCATCGTCCGTTCCATATTTGATGTAGACGCCGCCGCCGTCCTTAGTAGCCGTGCAATTGCGGATGACGCCGCCGTCAACGATGCTGAGCTTTCCCTGCCTTACATAGACGCCGCCGCCTTCGTTCGTCGTCATCCCGTTTTGCAGGACGGCATTTTGCCCAAGGACCAGCAGGGCGGCTTCGGAATTCTCAACGAGGCAGAGCGCGCCCACGGACCCCGTTGAATAATTCATTCCGTCCAGCACGATGTTCTCCAGGCGCATGCCCAGGTGGACCTTGATGAGTCTTTCGCAGCCGCTGCCGCTCTTGGAGATCGTGCAGAGGGGGATGCCCTCCTCGCCGTGGTAGGGGAAGGGATCCTCTTCCCTGGCTTTGCGCTCGGTCTCCGTTGTGAGCCAGATCTGCTGCCAGGCAGCGTTGTCCACAGCCGTTTCGATGGGCGTTGTGAGGGCGCAGCTGTCCGTCAGCATTTTCACCTTGAAGACGGACTTCGCCTGATCGGTCGTGCGATAGGGATTGCCGTCCTTATAACAGAACTTGCAATCCGTTTTGCTGAATCGCAGGAGAGCAAAAGCGCTGGTATAACCGGGGCTGTTGCTGCCGTCATCCAGGACGTCGAATACCGCCGGACAGGGAACGCTGCTGTCGCCGATCTTGAAGAAGAGCAGATTGTTGTTTTCATCCGTGATCTTGCAAAGATGCGGTCCGGCCCAGATCAGATTGGTCCCGGCAGTATCCGTAAGCTGAATAATGCCCCAGAGGCTGCCGTCGTCCGCCCGGAAGGCCGGGTTCATGTCGTTGAGGCCGGCATACGCCCGGCTGCCGGTGCCGAATTGGGTATCCCTGGCCTTCGCGTTGACCACATAGATCTTTCCGCTGAGGCTGCGGTTGACGGTGACGCAGTTACTGTTCTCGCCTTCGCTCTCCGGCAGCCGCAGATTGGAGCGGACGCCGGCACTGGTATAGTTTTCGTCGATGGTGGTGGCGTCCGGCAGGTTGTTGTCGCCGTCCGCGATCCTGCCCACGGTCAGCTTCGATCCGCCGAAATAGAGCCCTGCGGCGTTATTCACATCCGCGGAGCCTCCCAAACCGAGGCGGTTCCCCGTGATCATCACACCGTCGCTAAGGATCACGTCCTTCGCTGCATAGACGCCGCCGCCGCGCCTGTCCGTCGCCTCGTTCCCGGTGATGAAGCTTCCGTAGGGCAGGCTACAGACCTCCGCAGGATAGCTCCCGTCGGTTGGTTCGAAGGTCGCCCCGCCGCCAACCAATGTCAGCTTGCCAACACTGTAGATACCGCCGCCGTCATATTTTGCTTTGCAGCCGGAAATGCTGACGTGGGTGAGGGTGGAAAGGGCGTTCCTGTTTGTGTTGGTCAGGGACACGCCGCCGCCGGTGTTGCTGCATTCGGAATCCCGGATCACGCAGTCGGAGATTTCGTTGGTCAGGGCGGTGCTGCGGATCGCGCCTCCGTTGGATTGACCTTTGCTCGCCTTGCAGTTTTCAAAGAGACAGCCCTTAACGGTCAGCTTCCCGCCCGTGCAGCCATTTCCCCCCGTTTCGATCCAGTAGTTCATGCCGCCGCCGTTGCGCTTCGTAGAGGTACAGGAAGAGACCGTGCACCCGGTCACAACGGCGTTATAGGCGTCCAGTTCCAGGCCGCCGCCGGCTTCCGCCTCGCAGTTGGTGAAGGTGCAGAAGGAAAGATCGCTTTCCGAGACCGCATAGTAGACATGCTTCAGCATGACGTCTGCTCCTTCGCCGTCGATCCTGTGGAAGACAGCGCCGCCCTGCGCGCCGCCGTTCAGGGTGTCTGCTTCTGCCTTACAGTTGTCAAAGCTGCAGCCGGACAGTACCAGCTTCCGCGCTTCCGCCCAGATCGCACCGCCGCCCTGGCGGGCGGTAAACTTTCCATGCAGACTAAAGGAACTGGAATTGACGGTTTTTGAGATGCAATTGCTGAAGGTCGAATCATAGACTTCCATCACGCAGAGGGTATCGTCTGCGCTGTTATAACCGGCGAAATTGGGGGTGTACATGGCAAACAGCGCGCCGCCGCTGTTGGCTACGAACCTGGTGAAATCGCAGTTGCGGATACAGAAATGGATATCCTCCGTCACGATGCCGCCGCCGTTGGTGCTGCCACGGAGGTTCTTTCCGTCGAAATTCAGGTCCGTGATCGTCAGGCTCGTCCGTTCCGCCGCCGCGGTGCTTGCCTTTCCCTTGAGGTTGAGGAAGGAATTCGGGTTGCCCTGGTCGCGGCTGATGGTGGCGCGGCGGCCCAGCTCCGGAGCCGTGGTCAGGGTAATGTCGCAGCCCGTGATATCCAAAGCCGTCGTCGACGTATCGCTGGCGGGAATCATATAGTCCGTCAGCATTTCAACGGTGAACACCTTCCGGCCGGTGGAAGCATCGGTCACCTTTTCCGCCAAACCTCCGTCTTCGGCGGCTGCCATGGCGTTCTGAATGGCCGCAAGGATGCTGGGATAGGTATGCTTTTCGTCGTTCTTCGTGGTGATGCGGCAGATATCCCGATTGCCGCCGAATTTGATTTCATAGTTCTGCGTGGGGTCGTTCAGCAGGCTGCCGGAAAGGCTGCCGTTCGTGGAAACCGACTGTTCTTCCGTGTCTCCGGTGCGCAGCAGTCTCACCGTGCCGTCCACAGACGGAAAGCTGTAAGCAAACGCGTAATCCAGGCCGAACAGGTTGGGGATCCAAAGCTGGAAAGTGGTATGCGGACGAATGCAGAGCGTTCCGGCTTCGTTCACAAACACGGAGCTGCCCGCCTCATCGGGGAGGCTGCTGCTTTCCACAGGCCTCACCGTCTGGATGGTGCCGTTGATGGCGATGACCTGACCGTATCCTGTCGTTCCGGCGCTGCCGTTTTCTCCTCCGGGAACGTTGACCACATTCCGCCTGCCTGCGATGAACCCGCTGATCTCCAAAAGCCAGTCGGTATTGTTTTCGACGGTGATTCGCGCCGGTTCCGCGAAATAGAGGATCAGCTTTTTCTGTTTATTGCCGGTCTTCAGGGATATCCATTCTCCGTTGCGCTTTTTGACCTTCCACTGGTCATCCTCCCATTTCATTTCCGTGAGGTAGTCCCCATAGGCGTCGGCAAGTCCATCCTTAAACGCATAGGCAAAAGCAGAGTTGACGGGCAGGGTTTTCAAATCGTTTTGGTACCTTGTGTACAGGTCTTCCGCCAGTTGCGACATCGCCCAACCGGATTGCGGATAGACCGTATTGAATGTTTTGATCGACTTCTCAGATATCGGCTTATCCGGATACGCCGTGTCAAGCTTGAGCAGCCGCACTTCCACCTGGACCGCCTTGCCCCAAAGGATTTTTTCCTTTTTTTCGTCCTTAACTGCCGTCACATCCTGGCGGTCATTCTTGAAGCACCCTACGTTAGCGCCGCCGCTTCCGGCATAAGAGCCGAAGTAGGTACCCACATTTCCTCGCAGGCTGAACAGAGTGACCTCGTTACCGGTGCTGTCCAGGACCTCCGTATCCGGCACATAGATGCCGATTTCCGCGCCGCTCTTTACACCGTTGTCGAAAATGACCATGTCGGAGTCCCGGTCCAGCCAGACGTTGGCTTCCGCGCCGTCGCCCTTTTTGTTGTTTTTGATATTTGCTTTTCCTTTGAAAGACAGCTGCACCGTGTCGCTGCCCACAGCTACGGCGCCGCCCTCCCCGGCAGTCGTATTGCCGGTGACCGACGCTCCGTTGTTTTCGCCGAAAAAGCTTGCGCTGCCGGCGTTCACAAAGACGGCGCTGCCGTTGGCTGCCCGGTTGTCGGAAATCACCGCGTTCTCTCCCACACTGACGATGGCGGTGCCGCCGCTGCCGCCGCCGTAAATCGCGCCGCCGTTGCCGGCGGCCCGGTTGTCGCTGAGGGAGGCGTTGGAAATGCTGATCGTGCCGCCGGTGGCCCAGATGGCGCCGCCGTCCCCGGAAGCGTCGTTGCCCTTGATCGCGCCGCCGCTGACCGCGAGGGTCCCGCTGCCGCCGAAGGCGATCGCGCCGCCGTTAGCCGCCCGGTTGACCGGTTCTTCCTCCGTCCGTTCGCCGCCGATCAGCGCGCCGGCGGTGACGGTGACGTCGCCGCGCTCTGCGCGGATCGCGCCGCCGTTGCCGCTGCTGGCTGCGCCCTTCAGCACAGCGCCGTCTCCGACGGTCAGCGACCCGGCAGTCTGGAGGATCATGGGGCCGGAGCTAAGACGCTTCGCGCCATCCAGGATCAGGCTGCGGAGGGTCAGGCTGCCCCGGTTGGTAAACATGGCCCCGTCCAGACCGGCGCCGCGGGTGATGGTCTTATTCCCCGTCAGAACGATGTTGAGGCCGGCGTCGATGACCGGCGCGTCCGCCGCGGGCATCACGTAATCTGTGAGCATCGTGATGGTGACCTCGGCGCCGGCTGCCGACGACGTTTTGGCATAGGCCACCGCACTTTTCAGGGTATAGAAGGAATGCGCGATCCCACCGGCGTCCACGATCTCGCAGATGGGCGCCGGCTTATTGAAAATCGCGGCCTTCATCGGGCTGTCCAGCATAAGCGGGTAGCCCTCCGCGCCGAGGGGGATCGCATTCTCCTTCACCTTGATCTGCGCCGTGTAGCTCTCGTTGTCGCTTTCGCTGATCGTATAGCTGCCGTGGGCAAGTCCCTTGATCCGCACGGTATCGCCGTGCCGGATGCGCAGGACGAGGCTGCCGCCGGCAGCCTTCACGCTGTCCGCGTAGCCGCCCTCCACGGCGTATTCTTTTCCATCCTGCAGCTGTTCGGAACGGACGGTGAGGGTGAAGTCGGCGTCGGTGAACGCCGCGTCCTCGCCGGACTCCTCCATATCCACCGTTTTCGTCACGGCCAGCTCGTAGCCCTGCACGGTATAGATGGCATAGATCGCCGGCGTTTCGGTCATATCCGTCCAGTCGCCGCCGTTCAGGCGGTACTGCAGCCTGCCGGACGCGATCCGCAGGCGCAGGGTCAGGTCATCGCTGCAGCGGAGTTCCGCCCCATCGCCGCTGCCCACGCCCACGCGGTCGAGGCGCAGATAACGCTGGTAGAGATGGCCGTCTTGGAAATCATCCAGTTCCTGCGGCAAATGGAAATTGGCGCTGCCGGGCTCCTGGCTGATCAGCAGACCGGCGCCGGAAACGGGAACGATCTGGTTTTTGACGACCTTCATACCGTTCAGCGTGACGGTCTGGCCCCGGTTCGTGATGATCCCGCCGGCATTGCCGATCTCGCTGAGGGTCCCGCTGCCGTCGTCCTTCATATAGCGGATGGCGGGCATTTTGAAATAGAGATAGAACACCTTACTGCTGCCCAGCTCGGCCAGCTCCGCTCCCGCGCCGTCCTTCAGCAGCAGTTCATAGACATTCGTCCGCTCCCGCCGGGCATAGGAGACGGAGGATACATCCAGGCTCTCCACCGCGACCCTGCCCTCGTCGTCGGCGTCGCCATAGACGACCGCGCTGAAGGTATAATCGGCAGCCGCCGCAGCATCGCCGATCAGGCGTTTCGGAGCCAGCTCATCAAGGAACGCCACATCCTTACCGCCGCTGTCCGCCAACGCCGCCAGGGGCACGGTCAGCGTATAGTCATCCCCGCGCAGACCGTCGCGGAGGCTGACCTCGCCGTCAGCCATCACAGCCACGTGGACCTCCACCGTCTGGGACCGGTGATAATTCGAGAAGGAGCCGGTCTTCGTCCAGACGCCGTCGCTGGCGGTAAAGGTGAAGGTCTGCTCCGACGTTCCGCCCCCCGTCAGCCTCGTAACGAATTCGTCCTTCAAAGACTGCGTTACATTGACGGTCTGGGCATGTCTTCCGCTGTCGTCGGTCCAGTGATAGGCGATGATGGTCTTGGATTCGCCGCTTTTCAGGGTGAAGGAGAAGCTCTGCCCCGCCGATCCGTCCGGATTTCCGATCTCGGCGCTGTATTCAAAGGCCGTCTTCCCGATCAGTTCGCGGGTCGCATAGGTGGTCTCCCAAAGGCGGATCAGGGTCGGCTGGTATTGGAACCAGACCACATACAGCTGAGGCTGATAACCGCAGCTGATCCAGTTTTCTTCATCCATGGAGCACTGGATTCCCTGCCAGGAATTGCGGACCCAGAACCGGGCCTGGCCGCCGGTAGTGGGAACCGGCGCCGAGAACAGCTGCAGGTCGGAAATCGCAGTTTTCCCTTCTCCTTCCGCGACATACGCCGGGCCGAGGGCGAAGCTGAAATATCCCCATTCACTATTGACGGACGGCAGCGCAAACGCCGAGGCGTCAAACTCCCCAAGCTCGGACGTCCTCATCAGTTCCGATGCCTGCGGTTCATAGACGG
Source organism: Oscillospiraceae bacterium (assembly GCA_016286665.1). Classification (GTDB taxonomy): domain Bacteria; phylum Bacillota; class Clostridia; order Oscillospirales; family Oscillospiraceae; genus UBA1774. The sequence continues at coordinate 14,080 of JAEETX010000037.1, read as the reverse complement.
GCGTCAGACCGCCGTCGACGCTCGCGCCGACATAGGCGATATCCAGGGTTTTTTTCTTATAGAACAGGAACCAGAGGCATTCTCCCGCTTTCAGGGGCACATCCTCACGGCCCGGGTCCGCAAAACGCACCCAAACCTTTTCCGATTCTCTGTCGTAATAGACGGATTGGACCGCATCCTCCTCCGTGACATATGCCAGCTGTTCTTCCGTGCCGATTACGGCAATATCATAGCCGTAGGTCGATTCTTCGACCCTGTATTCTCCCTGCACGAAGCTCAGTTGGGACGCCGGCGTGACCTCATTCGTCCCGGCCTGAATGGTGGGGAGGGAGGACGGCCCATCAAAGCATTTGACGCCGTCGGCATTTTTCCACGCCGCCCGCACGGGGACCGTCCCCGGTGCGGCCCAATAGGCATAAAGCTCCAGCGCACCCGGGATCGGCTGCGAAAAATCAAAAGCTTTATTTAGGTTCCCCGCCTCCGTCGTCCAGCAGTAAAACACCTTGCTGGGGTCGTTGGATTCGGGAACAGGTTCCGGCTCGGCGAGGACGCTCCCCGCAAAAGCCGCCTGGGTATAGCTGTTGTTTGCTCCGGGAACATAGACCGACGTGTCCCACGCCGCCGTCGCTCCGGCTTCCAGCAGACGATAGGTCACATTCACACCCCAGACGGCATAGAGGGTCGTCGGTTCTTCGCCGTCGCTGTCGACGATGAAATCCTCACCCTTGCCATAGAGGGGATATGCAGCGTCATCCGGGTCATAGTTCGGGCTGGCGCACCAGCCGACGAGCGCCGCGCCGTCCTTCCCCGTGAAGCCTTCGCCCATGCTCAGGGTGACGACGCTGTTGTTCACCAGATTGGAAAGGGTGGCGGAAGTTTCGTCATGCTCCCGGACCGGCGTGGAGGGGAAGTTATCGGCAGAGACGTAGGCGCTGAGGGAATAGCCGCCCCAGAGACCATAGCCGTCGTCTCCCTCCGGCTCGCTCACTGTGCCGCCGCCGGCGTCATAGACGATCTTCGCCGCGGGAAGGACGTCATAGACCGCATCCAGATAGACGGTATTCTTCCCGTTGACACGCACCGCAAGATCGGAATGCAGGGAGAAAACATCGCCGGGGCCGTAGAGCTTGCTCTTATCGCCGCCGATGCTCCAGCCCTTGAAAATATAGCCGGAATTGTGCGGCGCTTCGGCACAGCGAAGCACGAGCACTTCCGCGTTGTCGGCATACTTCGCCTGCTCCAGCTCCCGGAACAGCGCTTCGCTGGTGCCGCCGCTGTCCAGCGTGCCCTGCAGGGTGACCCCATCCTGCACGACCTCGGGTCTGTATTCGATATAGTAGTTTCCGGCTTCTTTCCAGTGGAGGCGCAGGGTCATGTCCCGGGTAACATGCCGGGTGAAATCGTAGGGCGTCTCCGTGCCGTCCGGCAGGACCTCATACCAGTCGGCATAGCTGTAGACGGAGGGGGCCTTCTCATAGGTTTCAAAGGAGGTAGCCTCCGAGGCGTCCATGGTATAGTATGTCTTCCGGTCCGCGTCGGAGGGCGGATTGTCGCCGTAATACGCATAGTTGTGGTTTACATAATACCATTCGCCGGTGCTGGATTCCACAAAGTCGCGGGTCACGTGGGTGTACTCCTGGAGGAGGTCGGATTCCCGAGTCTTCCACATCCAGGTGGAACCGGTGCCGCTCATTTTCCTGTTTCCGTCGCCGTCCAGGAGATAGCTCCCGTCCGCGGCGTAATCATAGGAATACAGAGCGCCGTAGTTCGGGTCGATCTGAACAAGATACCATTCCAGTTCCCAGCCGGCATAGAGGGTCAGATCCCGGCCCGGCATGGCGGTGAGGTTGGCGGAAAGCTGCCCTTCCCCGGCAGCGGGCTTCGCAAGGATCCTGCACGCAGGGTCCACATACCAGCCCGTGAAGGTATAGCCCTCCCGCGCGGGCGGCGTCGTATTATTCAAAATCGCAAGGATGCTCTCTCCGTATGCCAGTCCCTCCGCCGGCGGAACAAGCGCGGCGTCGAAGGTCGCCGGCGCGGCGGAATCCGCAAAGCTGAGGGTATAGGTTCCGGCCGGGGCGTCGTAGAATTCCTTGCAGTCATAGTAGACGTTCACCACGGTGCTGCCGTCGGCGGCAATGCTTGCTGCATCGATGTGGGGGTGATCCCCGTCGAATCCCGATGCATTCATCGCGTCCTTCAGCTGCTGCCTGTATTCGGTGAAGCTCGTTTGCCCGCTGCCCTGCTGGCCGACCTGGCCATGGAGCGTCCTGCTTTCATAGTAATCATAGTCCAGCCCCTGGGCGTCCGTCGTCTTCTGGGTCCAGACCACGACCAGATAATCTGCCGTGGTCTTCCGGCTCCAATGGGCATAGAGCGTGAGATCGTTGTTAGGAACCAGCGTGTTTCCGGCGATCAGGAAGTTTTCGGAATCGCCCGTCCCCACCAGCTCGCCCTGGGCGTTTGTAACCTGGGTGGTGCCGGCATACCAGCCGGTGAAATCATAGCCGCTGTACGCCGGGACCGGGAGCGGGCCCTGGATACCGCTGCCGGAGACGGCCTGGGAGGGGACATAGGTCGCGCCGGTGCCTGCCGCTGTGGTGACGAAGTCCAGCCAGGCGAAGCGCTGGAAAACCGGATACAGATCCGTCCGGCCGGGGCCGACGGTGATCGTCGTGGGGGTGTCCGTCGTGCCGAGCTGTTTCCAGCCGACAAGCCGGTATCGCCCTCTGTAGTCGACGCTCAGTTCCTCGTCGATCTCCAGCGTGCCCTGCAGGATATCCCCCACGGAATTCAGCTCCACGCGCCGGATATAGGCGATGGGGGAATCCTCCTCCGCGCTGTCATGAAACACGACATAGGCAAACGGATGATATCTGGCGAAAAGATAGACGATCTCGTGTTTTTCTTCGATCTTTCCGCCGAAATCGTAGGGGTTCGATTCATCCACGGCCCAGGTCCCGCCGTCGTCCTCACCCGCATACCATCCGTCGAAGATCTGTTCCGCCGCGGCGCTCAGCCGGGGCAGCACGGGCATGCCGGGGTTTTCGCCGTTCCTGTCGCCGGCGACGGTCTGTTCGACGACGATGCTGCTGTCGTCCAGCTCGACGGGCTTCAGGCCGGTGGAAAATCCATACGGTCTGTAGGTTCCATAATCGTTCAGGTGGTTATTATCCTGCGGTACATAGAACACATAGGTCCTGCGGTGGATCTCGTCGGCTTTGCCGACGATGCGATAGGCTTCTCCGGCGTCTGCGCGCACTTCCGCCGCGGCACGGTCTCCGGCGGCGGAGGCAAACAGCTGCAGATCGCCCACATTGGTGAGCATCAGGATCACCGCAAACAGGAGCGACAGTATTCTCTTACGGCTATTCTTCATGGAAACAGACCTCCTTGGTCCATGGTCTTCACATTGCGTTTACGGTTCCGGGTCAGTCTTCCCTGACCCAGAGCTCCGGCGCGGGCCAGTCGCCGTAATGAACGGCGACGAAATCGGTTTCAGTGACGGTACTCAGACCGCCCATCAATTGCGTCACGGTTTTCAGCGGATACTTCATATAGCCATCCCTGTTGTAATACTGACTGAGCTTCACGTCATAGGGCATGGCATTTTTCCAGGCGCTGCCGGCGCCCACAAAGGTATTGTAATAAGTATCGAAGCCCTCATCACCCGGAACGGTGTCGGCGTCCAGAGGGGCGATCCCCGCGGATGTGCCGGGCGTCGGAGGCAGATAGGTGTAGCCCTTCTTGAGATCACCCGCATCCGCAGGGCGCTCGTTGACGATCTCGAAATACCAGCAGCGCTCCGCCGTGCAGGAGGAGCCGGCAAAGGCGCCCTCGGAGGTGCCGCTGACGAGGCCGGCGGCATAGCAGTCGGCGAAGCTGCCGCCGCTGACTGAGCCCACCAGGCCGCCCGCGGAAGCGCCGGAAGCGGAACAGGTGGAATAGCAGTATTGGAATTCGGAATTCGTGGCGCTGCCAACAAGACCGCCCGCCGTACCTGCCAGATTGCCGTCCCCGTCGACAATACTCACGTTGTATGCGGCATAGTCGCCGTTTACCGTGTGTCCGGCGGAATAGGAGGCGCGCAGCTCCGTGTTGGCCGCCGTGCCGATCAGGCCGCCGGCTGCGCCGCCTGCAGAACTGACGATCAGCGCTGCGGCGCACTTCGTGACCTTCGCGCCGCTCGCCTCGCCGATGAGGCCGCCCACGCTGCCGCTGCCGGTGATGGTGGTCTCCATGGTCGTCGTTCCGTTCAGCGCCAGCACATTCTCGACCTCCGTACCGCTGACGCTGCCGGCCAGGGCGCCCGCATCCGCGCCGGAAACTTCGAAATCCACCAGCTTCAGGTTTTTCACGCTGCCGCCGGAAAGCGAGTCGAAAAGCCCGGCGCCGCCGCTGCCGGCATTGACTTTCACCGCGGAAATGCTGTGGCCTTTGCCGTCATACGCAAAAGTGCCGTCGTTCACGGGCAGAACGGGCTGATAGTACCCCTCCGGCGTACTGCCGCCGGTACTGATGTAGATGGATTTATCCTCCCAAAACCCGCCCCAGCTCAGGTCCTGGGTCTGCTGCGCCTCCGTGAACCGGGCCTTATCGGCCTTCTCAATAGCGCTTACATTCACGCCGGAGACGCCGGAATCCAGATTCTCCAGATGGCGGAAGTTGGCGACCTCCGCCTTGCCCGCATTGCTGACCGTCGAGCCGTTGCCGAAAAGGCTGTTGCCCCGCAGCTGCGGACTGTAGGCGATGTTGGTAAGCTCCACGTTGTTGAATGCTACAGCCTGAACGGTGATATCCTCGCCGGGGATCATGCCGTCGAACAGCTCGCAGAAATGGGACCCGGTCTGGGTGATGTCGTCCAGGATTACCGTATAAACGACCTTGCTCACATCGGTTTGATCGTCCTCGACATTGAAGTCGCTATCTTTCGGCTTGAGGGTCACCACCTTGACGGCGCCGCTGGTCTTGCCGATGATTTCCAGATTCAGCAGCGCATTTTGATAGTCCGTGCCCACATTGGTATCCGTAACGATGACCTTGAGCTGTTCGGCGTTGATCAGCTGGATCGAGGGCGGAGCCAGGGGCTTCCCTTTCGGGATCGATTCCGCTTCCGCGCCGCCGTAATAACCGATCACGGCCTTGTCGTCTCCATAGTTCTTGAGGGTCTTCTTGCTGGTATCCGACATCAGCTTCGTATAATCTTCTGCTTTGTACTGATGGGCATATCGGGGATGGGAATTTCGAGTATCATCATCCTCCTCCCAATAGAACACATCCAGCACTTTTCCGGAATCCCTGTGATAGCGGAGGATATAGCAGCCGCCGGAGCGAACGGTCTCATCCAGCGACGAGGGAGGCAGTATTAGATTCAGGATGGAGCCGGTATCGGCAAACGTATCGCCCTTTTGGACGACGAAAACATAAACGCCTTCTTCCGGCGTAAAGCCTTCGCCGTGAAAGCTGCTTTCCGCCAGACCAAAGCCTTCCTCCTCGCGTCCCAGATATCCCTGGCTCTCCGCCATGGACATATGATTCTGCGCCGCGATGAACAGCTCCTTGGCATTTTCGTCATACTCCAGCTTTGCCATGGAGCGCAGATAGCTCACGATGGCGATGACGCCCACGGCTGCCAAGACCGCCATGATCGCCACGACGGCCAGCAGTTCGCCCACGGAGAATCCACGCCGTTTCTTCAGCTTAGACATTTTTGCACCACCGTTCCATCCCTGGTCAAGTTCCAAGATCGGTTCCATCCGAATCTTCATCGTTTTCTTCTACCGTTTCCTTCAGGAGCACCCGTACCCGGAAGTCTTCCGCCGAGGCGAGCGTCTGATCGCCCTTTTTGACAATAAGATTCTGAAAGGTGATCACACCTTTTTCTTTGTCATAAATGACCCCGCTGTAGGTCATATACAGCCCGCTTGCCGCCTGCTCGGAAACCAGCGGCTGCTTCTGGGCGAGGCCGATGATCTCCAGGTAAATGCCCGCATTGTTTCCTCCGGCTTCGCCGGACGCCGGCTGCTCCAGGGAGATTTCCGACTTGCGCCCCGCCGCGCTGCGGTAGGAAACGGTCGTATCCGAACACTTCACTTCGGTGGCCGTGCTCAGCTCGGCGCGCAGCCGCGTCAGCGTAGTGGAAAGGAGCATCTGGGCGTTGGCGCTGTCCACTACTTTATAATAGGCGTTGGCCGCCGTGGGAATTCCCGCCGCGACGATGGAGAAGACCATCATGAGGATCAGGACCGACACCAGCACTTCCCCGATGGTAAAGCCTCTCCGGCTTAGAAGCTTCGATTTCAGTTTCTTCCGCATATCACTTCACCGCATAGGAGACGACGGGCTTCCCTTTGATAGCATCCGCCACATAATAGGTCACCTTGAGCGGCTCCTCCAGGCGGTCATCCGTCAGCGCCCAAGCGTCGCCGTTGCCGTTGACGTGCAGCGTGACCGTGAAGTCGCCCTCCAGCTCTCTTACGTTATCGTCGCCGCTTTTCTTTTCGTGGGCGGAAATCTGATTCTCCGCCGCCACATACTTTTCCATGCTGTCCATGCTTCTCAGGATGACCTTGCTGGAGGAGGAGATCATCGAAGCCAGCATGGTCAGAGCCAAAGCGGCGATCAGCAGCGCGACCAGGAGCTCAGCGATGGTCTCGCCCCCCTGGCTTTCCAGTTTTTTCAGTGCTTTATGCTCCATCAGGTTCCCTCGCTTTCTCCGCCGCCGGGCGTCAGGTCGCTTCCCTCCGGCGTCAAAGCGCCGGCTGGGGCGACGTCGCTGCTCTCCCCGATGCCGATGACCTTCCAGGTGACGGTGGCGGTCTTGGTCACTATGGTCGTGGTTTTCTCAGTCTCCGTATAATACGGATTGGCCTCGAAAAGATTGTGCCATGTCCTTCCCATCAGCCCCGCGGTCACATCGGTGCTCTCCGTCTCCTGAAACTCAGGCTGCATCGTGAGCACCAGAGAGAAAATGTCGTCGTCTCCGTCGTCATTCCAGAGGGTGAGGATCAGCGTCCCGTCGCTGTGCAGCGAATAGCTTCCCTTGATTTTCAGTTTTTCTGCGATGCCCAATTCCGTGACGCTGTGGCTCAGATCGAATTCTCCCTTATCCGCTTCAGCCCCCGAACCCCGGGCAGCAAGGCCAAGGGCAAATGCTTCCTCCGTGTTGCAGGCGATCTCCCCATGGGCGTCCGGCGCGCCGAAAAGCAGTCGGATGGCGAGTTCGGTCAAAAAGCTGCGAGGCAGCGTGGCATGGTCCGGAAAGGTGTAACAGTCTACTCCGACATCCCACTCCGCTCCTTCTCCTTCGCTGTTTTTCGTTGAGACAACGGTCAAATACTGTGTGGTCGGATAACCGTCGGCATAGGTGGGCGTCCCCCGCTGGAATTCACTGCCCTCCAGTGTGTAATCCGTGTTGACGATTTCTTCCGTCGTTTTTACCCGCTGGATGGTCACCGGCTTGCCGCTGAGCTCCTGCGTCAGCAGCTCCGCGGCGGAGGCGACGCTGAAATAGCGCTGGTCGTTCTCCGCAAGCTTGCTGGCCCGGCCGGCCGCCGCGGTGGCCGCCGTCACCACCACGATGCCGATGACGCTGCATACCAGGAACACAAACAGCGCAGCCAAAAGCGAAGCGCCGCGGCGGGACCGCAGCTTCCCCATGGTTTTTCCCGTCAATGCTTTCATCCTCTTTTTCCCATATCTCCGCGCCATCCGGCGCGACCACACGCCGGCCGCCGGGCAGAGCGGCCGGGCGATCATTTCTCTGGACAATCCCGCGCCGGCAGTAAAGGCGCAGTAATCTACCCTTAATTGTAACAGATTCTTTTCTTCAGTTCAAGATATATTCCGGCTTTTGAGAATCATTAATTCCAAAAACAGATATTCATTAACCTTGCCTTCTTTCGGTAGGCACCCTTATGATCAAATCGAACTCAGCTTCCGTGCTCAGATGAAAATTGAAAGTATTCTCCAGAAGATCATTCAATTCCTTGTCGAGTTTACCTTCTTCAACATTATTCTTGAGATTGTTTCCAAACGCATAATACAAGGCCAGGTCTTTCGCCAGGTTTTTTTCACCCATTGGATAGCCCTGTTTCTCCGAATTTACCCAAAGAGAATAGTTATCATAATTGTATGCTTTGGCATCTGGCTCATAGGTATAGCTGCCACCGGGCATAAAACTGCCGCCCTCCAGAAGACTCTCGCTTTCGTTTCCTTGGTCTCATGCAGCCGCTCGATGGTGATTTCCTGATTCTGCAAGCCATCGCAGAACAGCTGGGCGGCGGAGGTGACGGCATAGTAGCGCTGGTCCGACTCCGCAAGGCCGCTGACGCGGCCCGCCGCAGCCGAAGCGGAGGCCAGCAGCACCGCGCTGATCACGGCGCACACCAAAAACGCAAGCAGCGCAAAGGTGATCGAAGCACCTTTGCGGGAACGCAGCTTTTTCCACACGATCTTGCCCATAGGCGAATCCTCCAGGCCGGCGCGCTCCCCCGGCAGGGAACGCTACCCGGCGATTTTCATTGACGGCGGTGCATGGTCCCGGCGGAGCGCCGTTCATGCAGACCCGGCGGCTCCGTGACCGCCGCTCCAAAGATGGCGTACTTTCCGCCGCTCCGCCAGCCAGGCCGGCGGGGGCCGCTGTATTGCCGGATGCGGACATCTGGGATAGTCGCCGCAAACAATCACAAGATGTGCGATGTTTTTACAACAGTATCATCCTGAAAAGCGCCTAACTGCCCATGATGCCACATTATGAATCTCTGAAATTATACACAGGGGCCCCCGAAAAATCAACTTCCGTTTTCCAAATCCCTCAAAATTTACAATTTGTGCATAATTTGGTCCGACTTCGGATGGCGGGCAGTGATCACAGTACGGGGACCCCGCCCTCCGCCTCCCGGACTTCGCCGGACGGTTGGATCTCCTCCTGCGGAGGCTGCTTCAGCTCCCCGGCAGCGGGCAGCCGCACCTTATCCGGATGCCGCTTCTGAAATGCGGAAAAGAGAGTAGCGGCAATGAAACGCTCCGGGTCCTGTCTGCGGGCTGACATTTTCTTCAAAAAAGCCTGATTCCTGGAGGAAGGGAGATCCTCCCCCGTCTTGACGACGACCGGCTCCTGCTCCAGCTCCCGGATACGCTGCTCCAGGCGCTTTTCATCCACGGGCGCATCCTTGTCCAGCTCGCGGACGGCGATCAGGTTCGCCACCAGGCGGGCGGCCTGCTGCGGGGTGAGCTTCTCTCCCCCGACACCGCCGGCCAGCTTTCGGACATTCTCCCGCTGCTCCATATAGCACTCCGACAGCTGCCTGCCCTTTGCGAAGCTTTGACGGGCCTTTTCCAGGACCTCGGTCACGGCGGGCAGCTTGGAGGCATTCTTCTCCGGGCGCTGGGCGAGCAGGGCGCGGAAGGACGCGTCGCCGGGGAGGGTCGCCGCCGGGCTACCGCGGCGTCCTTTCCCAGCTCCTGCATCCGCGTCCGAAGGTCGACGGGACCGGGCTTCTCCCCTTTGGCCCGGCGGTCGCGCATCTCCCTGACGGCCAGTGCTTCGGCAAAGACGGCTCTGGCCTTCTCCGGGTCATAGGGCGTAAGCTTGTACTCGTCGGAGCCCATTTCCGCCAGCTTCTTTTCCAGTTCCTTTTCCCGCCATTCCAGGTCGATGCGGAAATCCCGCTCTCTCCCCTCCGCGGCTTCTCTGATCTCCCGCTGCTTATCCAGCATTTCTTTCCGGGCCGCTTCGATCTTATCCCGGTTCTGCCGGATCTGCTCGGAGAAATCCTCCTCCTTCTTCGCGGCGGCCGGCATTTTCCTGTGCTTCCCGGCGGGCGTCCATGTCCAGAGACAGGCCCTTAGCAAGCTGCCGTTTTCGCTCTCGCCCAGCTCCTTCAGGAGCTCCTTCCGCTGTGCTGCGCCGCCCAGTTTTGCGGCGGGACCGGTTTTTTCTGATCCTTCGGATTCGACATGCTTTTGCCTCCTGTGAACGTGAAGGTGTGGTCTGCGTTTTTCGGGGATACGCGGACATTTTACCCCCGGAAGCGAACGCAAACGTAACAAACCCGGCGGTTCGAAACACTATTTTTACTGATAGGTGCGGATGACGCTTTCGGCGATCTCCCGCTTGCCGGTGCGCTGCTCCATGGCCTGGCGGGTGATGTAGCGCTGGGCGTCCGCCTCCGTCATGTGGAGGCATTCGATCAGCAGCCACTTGGCCCGGTTCACCAGCCGCAGCTCCTCGATCTTCTCCTCCACCGTGGCCTGCTTCCTGCGCATGGAGCGCAGCCGCTCCCGGATGGCGCACAGGACCCGGAGACTCTGGGAGATCATCTGCCGGTTCGTCGGCTTGGGCAGGGCGATCACACCGGCGGGCAGCACCTTGTAATAGGTCTCCTCATACAGCTCGCTGCGGATCAGGAGGAGCACCCCCGCGTCGGAGCCGGCGCAGACCTCCTCCGCGAAATCCACCCCCACGTCGTCGGGCAGGGGGGAATTGATCAGGATCAGGTCAAAGGCGGCGTTCACCATCCGCCGCCGGGCCTCCGCCACGCTGGAGGCGATGGTGACGGGCCAGAAATCCGTGACTGGCAGCAGCGGAAGCGTCACGGTATTGAATTTCTCGGATGCGGAAACCAGCAGCACGCTGTAGGTGTCATTCTGAAAAACCGTAACGCTTCACCCCCTTTTCGTCAGAAGAAGCCGGCTCTTTCCTTCTCACCGGATCGGACCCGTTCGCTCCGGGCGCCGATCCGCGGCGTTTCCTCAGCCCACGCCGCCCATGTAGGCCGCCAGGACCGGGGCGGGGACGGTCTTGCGGATGAAATCGCTCGTTTCCGCCAGGGCGGCGGCTTCCGCCAGGGAGGCCGGCAGCGCTTCATACTTCGCCTGCTCCTGCCTGGAGGCGCGCAGCAGATCCAGCTCGGCGGCCTGCGGCAGGGGCAGCGCCTTTTCGACGCCCTCCAGACAGGCCCGGATGATCAGCGTGAAGGCCAGATAGGGGTTGGCAGCGCTGTCGGGGCTGCGGAGCTCCAACCGCCGATACTGCCCGTCCGCTGCGGGCAGGCGCAGGAGCTGCGAGCGGTTCTCCGCCGACCAGGAGACGAAGGCCGGGGCCTTGTCCCGGCCCAGGCGGGCGTAGGACGCCGCCGCGGGGTTGAGGAAAAAGGTCATCTCCCGGACGCGGTGCAGGAGACCCGGCGCCAGCTTCAGGGGGGACAGCTCCTCCCCCTGATACCGGGCGGAGATGTTGATGTGCATGCCGCTGCCGTCATGGTCCGGCAGGGGCCGGGGGGAGAAATCCGCCCAAAGGCCGTTCTGCGCGGCGATGGCCTTCACCACGCTGCGGAACATGACGGCGTTGTCCGCCGCCGTGACGGGCTCGGCATAGCGGAAATCGATCTCGTTCTGTCCCGGGCCGCTCTCATGATGGGAGCTTTCGGGATAGATGCCCATGCGTTCCAGGGTGAGGCAGATTTCCCGGCGGACGTTTTCCCCCTTGTCCTCCGGGGCGACCTCCATATATCCCGCCCGGTCGAAGGGCTCGCGGGTGGGTTCTCCCCGCTCGTCCAGCTTGAAGAGATAGAATTCCATCTCCGTGCCGAAGCGGAATTCATAGCCCTTTTTCCCGGCCTCCGCCGCCGTCCGGCGCAGGAGCTGCCGCAGGTCCGAAGGGCAGGGCGTGCCGTCCGGATGGACCACGTCGCAGAACATATGGGCCACCCGCCCGTGCTGGGGCCGCCAGGGCAGCTCCTTGAGGGTGGTGGGGTCGGGCTGCAGGAACAGGTCCGAGCGGACGTCCATCTCAAAGCCCGCCACGGCGCTGGCGTCGAAGGCGATGCCGTGCTCGAAGGCCCGGGGCAGCTCCCCGGCCATGACGGCCACGTTGCGCTGGCGTCCGTAAATATCGCAGAAGGCCATGCGCACGAACTTCACGTCCTCCTCCGAGATATATTCCATGACCTCATCCGGCGTATAATTCATGGGGTGAGCCCTCCTTCGGCTGTATCTGTTTGTTTGGTATTCTATCCTTTGTGGTCCGATTCTGCAAGGGATTTTGGGAAATCCGGCTTTTTCGGATTGACATTTTTCCCCGGCGGGCGTAAACTTGTTTTATTGAGAGACAACGGCGTCTCGCAGAGTTTCTGCGCGCCGCTGTCTCTCTTTTTGTTTCGGAAGGTGGTTTGGACATGAGCAAATATATCTTTGTGACCGGCGGCGTGGTCTCCGGCCTGGGAAAGGGCATCACCGCCGCCTCCCTGGGGCGGCTGCTGAAGGCCCGGGGCTTGAAGGTGGCGGCCCAGAAGCTGGACCCCTACATCAACGTGGACCCCGGCACCATGAGCCCCTATCAGCACGGGGAAGTCTACGTCACCGAGGACGGGGCGGAAACGGACCTGGACCTGGGCCACTATGAGCGCTTCATCGACGAGGACCTGAACAAATTCTCCAATCTCACCACCGGCAAGGTCTACTGGAACGTACTGAACAAGGAGCGCCGGGGAGAATACCTGGGAGAGACGGTGCAGGTGATCCCCCACATCACGGGCGAGATCAAGGACTTCATCTACGCCGTGAGCAGGAAAACGGGGGCCGACGTGGTCATCACCGAGATCGGCGGCACCACCGGCGACATCGAGAGCCAGCCCTTCCTGGAGGCCATCCGCCAGGTGGGGCTGGAGCAGGGCCGGGGAAACAGCCTCTACATCCATGTGACCCTGGTGCCCTATCTCCACGGCTCCGGGGAGCACAAATCCAAACCCACCCAGCACTCCGTGAAGGAGCTGCAGGGTATGGGCATCCACCCGGACGTCATCGTGCTGCGCTGCAACGAGCCTCTGGAGGAAGCCCTCATGCGCAAGATCGCCATGTTCTGCAACGTGCGCCCTGACTGCGTCATCGAAAACCGCACCCTGCCCACCCTCTATGAAGCGCCCCTGATGCTGGAAAAGCAGGGCTTCAGCGGCATCGTCTGCCGGGAGCTGGGACTGCTTGCGCCGCCTCCGCAGCTGGGAGACTGGGAAGCTATGGTGCTTCGCCTGAAGTCGGCGGACAAGCATGTCACCGTCGCCCTCGTGGGCAAATACGTCCAGCTGCACGACGCCTATCTCAGCGTGGCGGAGGCCCTGCGCCACGCGGGCTACGCCCTGGGGACCGAGGTGGAGATCCGCTGGATCGACAGCGCGGAGGTGACGCCGGAGACGGCAGAGGCCCTCCTGGGCGGCTGCGGCGGCATCCTGGTCCCCGGGGGCTTCGGACCGCGGGGCATCGAGGGCATGATCCTCGCTTCGCAGTACGCCCGGGAGAAGGGCGTGCCCTATCTGGGCCTCTGCCTGGGGATGCAGATCGCGGTAATCGAATTTGCCCGCCACGTCTGCCGCTGGGAAGATGCGGATTCCGGGGAGTTCAATCCTTCTTCGAAGCACAGGGTGATCGACTTTCTGCCGGACCAGAACGAAAGCGTGGACAAGGGGGGCACCCTGCGCCTGGGGGCTTACCCCTGCAGGATCGTGCCGGGCACCCTGATGGAGAAGTGCTACGGGGAAACGCTGATTTCCGAGCGGCACCGCCACCGCTATGAATTCAACAATGAATTCCGGGAAGCCCTGGCCGGGGCGGGCCTCACCCTCAGCGGCCTCAGCCCCGACGGGAACATCGTGGAGACGGTGGAGGTCTCCGGTCACCCCTTCTTCCTGGGGGTCCAGTTCCACCCGGAATTCAAGAGCCGCCCCAACAAGCCCCATCCGTTGTTTTTGGGATTCATCGAAGCGGCTCTTCGTCGTCGCGCGGGGGAATGTCAGGTATCCACGCAAGCGTGAATACCTGATAGATTCCCCCGGCTCCTCCTCTCCAAACCGTGACCATTTCATTGGGTCTCGGTTTGGTTCTGGGCGGACGTTGCTCTGTTCTCTCTTTCTTCCGCCTTACATTGCTCGTTCCCGTCGCGCGGGTGAATGTCAGGTATCCACGCAAGCGTGAATACCTGAAAGATTCCCCCGGCTCCTCCTCTCCAAACCGCGACCATTTCATTGGGTCTCGGTTTGGTTCTGGGCGGACGTTGCTCTGTTCTCTCTTTCTTCCGCCTTACATT
>JAEETX010000121.1 GCA_016286665.1 Oscillospiraceae bacterium | reverse complement strand
CAAAGGTGGTGATCATGCTGTACATGGCCTTGGGGGAGAAGATCACCGGGCAGGCGGCGGTGGGGGCGACGCCGGCTCCCAGCATATCAGCAGCCCGCGCCGCCGTGGTTTTGGCGATGGCCTTCAGGTCCAGGGAAGCGGGGACGCCCACCTTGATCTCGTAATCGTCGTTGTCCTCTTTCCCGTCGGACACCACCGCAGACAGGATCACCGCGTCCACGGAGTTAGTCCAGCTCAGGTCCACCCCATGGGAATTGATCAGGCTGGTCCTGGTCTGCTCCGTGAGGGTCTCCGCGCTGCAGCGGTCCGTGATCTTTTCATGGGAGGTCTTCAGGGCGCTGCAGGCGTCCTGCGCCGCCTGGATGAGCGCCTCCGCCGTCAGGACGGGATATTCCACCGGCTTCACATCCGGGTATTCCGCGCCGCCCCGGGCGAAGAAGGCTTCCTCCTCCTTTTCCAGGGTCAGGGCGTTTTCCCTGGCCCGCAGCACCAGGCTTTCCGCCGCCTCTTCGCTCAGCTCCTGGGAATAGGCCGCGCCCATGTGCCCGTCCACGATGCAGCGGAAGGCCGCGCCGCCGGTGAGGGAGGAGGTGAAGCTGTCCAGCGCTCCGTTGAACATGCTCACCTCGGTGCTCTCCTGGGACGTATAGTAAAGCTCGTAGTCCGCCAGCCCGGCCTTTTCGGCCCGGGCGGTCACCAGCGCTTTAAATTCCTTGAAATCCATTGTTTTCCTCCTTATCTTCCGCCCACGGTGATGGACGACACCCGGATCATGGGCTGGCCCACGCAGGTGGGGATGGAGCCGCTGGAGGAGCCGCACATGCCCTCGGCCAGCAGCAGGTCCTTGCCCACCATGTCGATGTTCAGAATGACGTCGGACCCCTTTCCCACCAGGGAAGCGCCCCGCACCGGCTCGCAGATCTTGCCCTTGCGGACCATATAGCCCTCCCGCACGGCGAAGTTGAACTCCCCGGTGGTGGGGTTGACGCTGCCGCCGCCCATGGCCGCCGCGTAAAGGCCGTTGTCGATGGAGGCGATGATGGCGTCGTTGTCGTCCGGACCCTCCCCGATGAAGGTGTTGGTCATGCGGGAGGTGGGGGTGTAGGCGAAGCTCTCCCGCCGGGAGGAGCCGGTGGGGTCCATGCCCATGCGCCGGCTGTTGAATTTGTCGATCATATAGTTTTTCAGCACGCCGTTTTCAATCAGCACGCTGCGCCGGGTGGGGGTGCCCTCGTCGTCGAAGTTCAGGGAGCCCCAGGCATTGGGGATGGTGCCGTCGTCGTAGGCGGTCACCTTCTCTCCGGCGATCTTCTGACCCAGCTTGCCGGTGAACTGGCTGAGCCCGAAGGCCACGCTGCTGGCCTCCAGGCTGTGGCCGCAGGCCTCGTGGAAGATGACGCCGCCGAAGCCGTTGCCGATGGCGGCGGGCATCACCCCGGCGGGGCAGTAGCCCGCCTCGGACATGACCACCGCCTGCCGGGCGGCCTCCCGCCCCACGGCCTCCGCGTCCACTTCCTTTTCAAACATCTCCATGCCCATGCGCCGCCCGGGGGAGCAGGAGCCGGTCTGGGTGCCGCCCTCCTTGGCCTCCGCCAGGGCGGTCACGGCGATGCGGGTGCGCACCCGGCGGTCGGAAGCATAGGTCCCCTCCGTGCTGGCGATCAGGATGTTCTGATCCACGTCCAGGAAGGTCCCCGTGACCTGGCGGATCCGCTTGTCATAGTCGTAAGCGCTCCGGCAGGCGGTGCGCAGGATCTCCACCTTGTCCCGGTTGGGCACGGAGGAGGGGACGACGTTTATCGGGTGGATGTTGGTAAACATCCGGTCCCGCAGGACGACGTCCAGCGCCGCCTTGCCCTCTCCCAGGGCCTGGGCCGCCTGCTTCGCGCAGCGCACCAGCCCTTCCTCGGAGACGTCCACCGTGGTGGCCATGACGCTGCGCAGGCCCTTGTAGACCCGCACCGCAGCGCCGAAGACCACGCCGTCGCTGATGGCGTCCACCTTGCCGGACACCATGTTGATCGTGTGATTTTTGCTGTTCTCCGCAAAGATCTCGGCGTAGTCCGCCCCGGTGGAGGCGGCGGCCTCCAGCACCTTTGCGCAGAGTTCCCTTGTGATCATAAGCCTGGTTCCTTCCTTTCCGGCTGCGGGCGCTCAGTCCAGGGCGTAGATCCGCAGCCCCTCGTATTTCCGCACCAGCTTCAGCATGCTGTTGAAGGGCGCGCTGTCCTTTTCCTGTTCTTCCTCCGGCAGGGTCTCGTAATGGGCGAAGATCTCCGCCTCCGTGGGGTCGCCGTCCATGGTCAGCTTGTGCATGCGCAGCTGCTCCCGCAGGGCTCTCCGGGCTTCCTTCTCGTCGCCGAATTGCCGGATCAGCGCCGGCGGCAGGGGCGCAGTCTCATAGAGATCGCCCTGCTGCCATCCCATGGCGATGTGTTCGTACACCCAGCGCGCATGCTCCATGGGGGCGATGACCGCCGCCTGCTCCGGCGTGAAGGCCGTGATCATCCGGTAGTCCACGGGCCGGTCCGTGTAGAAGCAGCCCAGCTTGTCCAGATAGCGGGAGAAGCTTTTCGCCTGATTCAGGTTGGAGAGCTGGTATTCCAGGGACAGCTCCTCAAATTCCTTTTCCAGGGTCTCCGCCGGGATCTCCTTCTCCCGGCCCTGGTAGGAATAGCGGGAGTTGAGGGCGATGGCGAAGTCATAGAGATGGAGGAAGCTGCTGCGGGAGAGATAGGTGTGCTTGCTCCGGCGGTCCGCCTCCCGGACGCCGGGGGTCACCGTCAGGGAGATCTCCGAAACGTCCACGATCTTTTCGATGTCGGCCAGGAAGCGCTGCTCCTTCTCCGCCATGTCGCTGTAGGCCTTCAGCCGGGGAGCCCTGCCTCTTTCGCCGCCCGCCTCCCAGGCCTGGTAGGCCGCGCGGAAGTCGTCGATCTTCTCCTGCTCCTCCCGGTCGTAATAGTAGGTCGCCCGGATGGCGCCGCTGTCAAATTCAAATTCCGCCGCCATGGGGTGCAGCTCCGTCCGGGAATTGCGCCCGTAGGCGGTCCGGTCCCAGCACTGCAGCTCGTCGCAGAGCATCAGCAGCCAGGCCAGGGGATGGAGGGCCATGGGCAGGGGCGGCCCGTGCTTTTCCTCGTCCTTGTAGAAGGAGACGGCGAATTTGAAAAGGCTGTTGTGCAGCAGGATCGCCGTCAGGGCGTCCACGTGCTTCTCCGTGATCCCGCCGGGGCCCAGGGCGCGCTCGACCTCCCGATAGAGCCTCGCCGCGCTGAAATAGGCGTGGTCCATGAAATAGCCGAAGGCGTTGGGCTCCAGGGGCTTTCGGTGGATCTTTCCCAGGATGTAATCCTCCGTAAAATGGTAGGTCTTGCCCAGTTTTTCCGTGATCTCGCGGGCGAAGAGTTCCTCGGTGGTGTCGAAGCTGCGGCCATAGAGCTCCCGGAAGCGGGCTTTGGCCTCCTCCCCCAGCTTCGTCAGGGCGTCCAGATCCCGGTAGGCCAGGTAGAGGCTGCCCTTGCCCCGGGCCTCGCCCGTCACCTCGAAATAGGACAGTACCTGCTCGAAGGGCAGCTCGAAGGGGTAGCCGATGTCGTGGAAGAGGGCCGTGAGCCCCCAGTATTCCAGAAAGCGGCAGGCCGCCTCGCCCTCCGCCTCCCCGCCGAAGCCGTAGAAGCGCCGGAAGGCCCGGCGGAAGGGCTCGCAGCCCTCGTAGACAGCCAGGCCCAGGGCAAAGACATAGACGGAGTGGGAATAGTGGTCCCGATGCTTCATGAGAAGAGAGCTGCCGTTGGACTCAAATTCGCTGAGCAGCTCCACCATCTTCTTGGATTTGCCGTAGTGACCGAAGAACATCTCCAGATAGCAGTAATAGACGGTGTAGGCGTCCTCCGCCGCCCCGGAGTCGATGAACCGTTCCAGCTCCCGCTCCAGGCAGAGGCGGTCCAGGTCCATCTGCATGTCGTAGGGGATCTGGCCGGGGCGGAAGCCTGCGCCCAGATACCGGCCCTCTTCCGCCTCCCGGCGGACCTTGACCGGGTCGAAGCGAAGGTCCTCGCAGCGCCGGTGGAGGAAGCGGAGGGCCATGGCCTTCAGGCTCTTGTCCCCTTCTTCAAAATGCGCCGCCGGCGGAAGCGGGGCGGAAGCCAGGCCGAAGAGCAAAGCATTCCTTTCCCGCATCTGTTCCAGTGCCCGGTATGCCATGTCGAAAACCTCCTTCCTGTGCCCGAAAACATCATATCGGGCGCGCCGCCCGCTGTCAAGCGCCTTGCATCCCCGGCTCCGGCGGCTTTCGTTCGTTTCCTGTCCCTCATTTCCCTGAGGGGCCGAGCTTCCGCGGATGCTGCGGTCATTATAGCGGAACTGCCGCGCGGGGACAAGGGCTTCGGGCGCTGCGGCTTGCCATGGGCGGCCCGGTATGATAGAGTGCTAAAATAAACCGGCCTTTGCGCCGGGAGCGGCGGAGGAGGGATACCCGTGGATTACAAAACAGAGGAGCTGATCCTGCACGGGGTGACGGAGGCGGATCTGGCCGAAGTCGCCCGGACCTGGCCTTCCGAGCGCCGCCCCATCTCCGAAGAGGCTGCGCGGGGCGTGATCGCCCGGATGCGGGAAAACTATGGGAGAAATACCGTAGGGCGCGTTGCGCATCTGTGCCTTGCGGTATGCAGGGCGGAGGATCCCCGCACCATTCTGGGATGGTGCGGTTTGGACGGCCGGAGGGACCCCGGGGAACCGGAGATATTCCTTCTGCTGGACGAAGACCATCGCGGCAAAGGGTATGGGACCCAATGCGTAAAGGAACTCCTGCGGATCGCGGCAGAGGACTTCTCGCTTCCAAGCGTCCACGGGGGCTGCGATAAGGACAATATCGCTTCCCGGCGGGCCATGGAAAAGGGCGGGATGGTCCGGTACGGCGCAGAAGAAAACGGCGATCCGCTGTATCGCTTCTGCGCGAAAAAGCGAACGGAGACCGGCGGGCAGGAGAGCGGGGAGAGATGAACTTATGACGGAGGAAATGAAAAAGCAGGAAGAACGCTGCCGGAAGATCGTCGGCGCGGTCGTCCGCCGCGCGGAAAAGGTCTGCCCCGGCTCCCTGGCCCTGATCGGGGTCTACGGTTCCTTCGCCGCCGGTCGGACCCACCCCTGGTCGGACCTGGACCTGCTGATCCTCATCAATGACGAGGCCGGCTGCAGGCTCAGCGCCGCTTTCGTCCAGGAAGACCTGCAGGTGGGCCACGACCTCTACTGTACCACCTGGGATTCCCTGCAGGCCATGGCCCGCTGCGAAGACCCCAACATCGGCAAGCTGATGGA
>JAEETX010000004.1 GCA_016286665.1 Oscillospiraceae bacterium | reverse complement strand
TGGTGGTTAACAGTCATCCTGGTTGTCGTGTTTTCCGCCGTCGCGTTTTTCTCCGGTATTACCTACCGCAAAAAAGTATCCGAAAGGGAGATTTCCAGCGCCGAGGAGGAGGCCAGGCGCATCATCAATGAGGCCATCAAGACCGGCGAAAGCAAGCAGCGGGAAGCCCTGCTGGAAGCAAAGGAATCCATCCATAAGGAACGCACGGAATACGAGCGGGAGGTGAAGGAGCGCCGCAGCGAACTGCAGAAGCAGGAGCGCAGGCTCCAATCCAAAGAGGAAAACCTCGACAAGAAAACCGACAATATCGAAAAGAAAAGCGAACAGCTGAACAAAAAGCTTGCGGAGGCGGATTCCATCCGCGAGGAAGTGAAGCTCATCAAGCGCAGCCAGCTGGAAATGCTGGAAAAGCTCTCCGGCTACACCCAGGAAGAAGCCAAGGAATACCTGATCCAGGAGATCGAATCCGAAGTGACCCATGAAAAGGCCATGAAGATCAAGGAACTGGAAGCCAGGTTCAAGGAGGAGGCCGACGAGAAGGCCCGGGAGTACATCACTCTCGCCATCCAGCGCTGCGCGGCAGATCACGTCGCCGAAGCGACCGTCAGTGTGGTTCCCCTGCCCAATGACGAAATGAAGGGCCGCGTGATCGGCCGGGAAGGCCGCAACATCCGCACCATTGAGACCCTGACCGGCGTCGATCTCATCATCGACGACACACCGGAAGCCATCACCCTTTCCAGCTTTGACCCCTACCGGCGGGAGATCGCCCGCGTAGCCCTGGAAAAACTGATCACCGACGGGCGCATCCACCCGGCGAGGATCGAGGAAACGGTGGAAAAGGCGAAAAAGGAAGTGGAGGCCACCGTCAAGGCGGAGGGCGAACGCGCCACCTTCGAGACCGGCGTCCACGGCCTGAATCCGGAGCTGATCAAGCTCCTGGGAAGGCAGAAATACCGCACCAGCTACGGGCAGAATGTTCTGAAGCACTCCATCGAAGTCTCCCATATCGCGGGCCTGCTGGCCGCCGAGCTGGGCGTGGACGTGGCGCTGGCCAAGCGCGCCGGCCTGCTTCACGACATCGGCAAATCCATCGACCATGAGGTGGAGGGCAGCCACGTCGCCATCGGCGTGGAGCTTGCCCGGCGATACAAGGAAAACGAGCAGGTGGTCCACGCGATCCAGGCCCACCACGGGGATGTGGAGCCCCAGACCCTGATCGCCTGCATCGTGCAGGCGGCCGACACCATCTCCGCCGCCCGCCCCGGCGCACGGCGCGAGAACATCGAGAACTATATCAAGCGACTGGAAAAGCTGGAGGAACTCACCAATTCCTTCCCCGGCGTCGCCAGCTCCTTCGCCATCCAGGCGGGCCGCGAGATCCGCATCATGGTCAAGCCCGAGGAAGTGGGGGAGGACCAGATGGTACTTCTGGCGCGGGATATCGCCAAGAAGATCGAAAGCGATCTGGAATACCCCGGCCAGATCAAGGTCAATCTCCTGCGGGAGACCAGAGCCGTGGAATACGCCAAGTAAACAGCATTCCCTCTCACAGGACGGACTTCGCTCCGTCCTGTGTTTTTTTATCCGGATTTCCCCATTGACAAATTCGGTCTAATGTATTAAACTTCATTTGGGTTTAATAAGTTAGACCAGGAGGGAACAACTGTGGAATCCAAACGTCTTTCCTATGGAGAAGCAAGATTTCTGGATTTGATCTGGGACCATGAGCCGGTGCCCTCCGGGCAGCTGGTGGAGCTTTGCCGGGAGAAGCTGGGCTGGAAGAAATCCACCACCTATACCCGGCTGCGCCTCCTTGCAGAGAAGGGTTATGTGAAAAATGAGGATGCCGTTGTGACGGCCCTGCTGAGCCGGGGAGAAGTCCAGGCCGCCGAAAGCAAGTATGTGGTGGAGCAGACCTTTTCCGGTTCTTTGCCGGGTTTTCTTGTCTCCTTTCTGGGGGGCAAGACCATTTCGGCGGAGGAGGCGGAGGAGCTGAAAAAGCTCATCGACGAGCACAAGGAGGGCTGAGATGGAGAGTGTTTTTCTGCGGGTGATGGATATGAGCGTTTCCGCCGCCGTTGTGATCACGGTGGTGGCGACGCTGCGTTTCGTCCTGCGCGGCGCACCGAAGAAATGGCGTTACCTCCTGTGGAGCGCAGCGGCTTTCCGTCTGGCCTGCCCCGTGAGCTTCCGGGCTGCTTTCAGCATCTTCCGGCTGCGGCCTCCCGCCGCCTCTGCAACTGCGCCTGCGGCTGCGGCGGAACTGAGCTACATCCCCCGGGCCGTCACCCCCATGGTGCGGGTAAGCCAGCCGCCAGTCCCGGTGACCGGCGTCCCCGTCCCGGTCGCGACGGCTGCGCCGCCTGTTCAGGCTGCCGCCATCGACCCGCTGCAGCTGCTTCTGACCGTGGGGACGTACCTGTGGCTCGCCGGCGTCGCGGTCATGCTGATCATAGGGTTCGTGCGCTATGCGCGCATGAAGCGGCTGCTGGCGGATGCGGTCCGGCTGGACAAGGGCGTTTTTGCCTCGGACGCCATCACGACGCCCTTCCTTCTGGGATTGCTGCCCGCCCGTATCTTTGTCCCCGCCGGACTGGAAGAAAAGGAGCTGGACTACGTCCTCCGACATGAGCGCACCCATCTTCGGCGCTTTGACCACTGGGTGAAGCTTCTGGGTTATCTTTTGCTGTCTCTCCATTGGTTCAATCCCCTGGTTTGGCTGGCTTTCTATCTCATGAGCAGGGATATGGAAATGAGCTGCGACGAGCGGGTGCTTTCCGATCTTAGCGGAGAGGCGAAGGACTACAGCCGCACCCTCCTCAGCTTTGCGGCGGGGAAGCGCTTTCCGGCCCCCGCGCCTCTGGGCTTCGGGGAGAGCGACGTCGCCAGCCGCATCAAAAATGCTCTCCGCTGGCGCAGGCCGAAGCTGTGGGTGACGGTTTTGGCAGTGCTCCTCTGCCTCGCGGCCATCGCCGCCTGCACGGCGAATCCTTCTTCCGGCTGGCTGGAGGATGACGACGCGGTGCTGAACTATGCTATAAGCAACTATCAGATCGAAGGCCAGGCCATCACAGGCGGCAGTTATCTGTACGCAGGCAGCAGGGAAGATGGCTCCGCTTACAAGAAGTTTCTTGTTTATCTGGAGGACGGAACGCCCCGCATCCTCACCGTGAACGGAACCATGATCAAGCGCTTTGGGAAGATGGGGACTGCGATGCGGGCGAAGGGATTCGAGAGCGAGGATATTCAAAACTCGCCATGGATGTGGTTTCATTCTCTCCGCTCCGAAGCAATTACGGAAGCGGCTTGGGGGGAAAGCTGGCCGGAGACCCGGGAGCATACCCTTTCCAAAGAGCAGCTGCGGGAGCTGGTGAGCCGCCTGGGTGTTCTGCTGCCGGAGGAGGTCGTACCCGGCCGGGGCGGCCCTGCGAATCGTTATGTGAAGCTGACCACCGCTGACGGGACCTTAAAGCTTAGCTATAACGGGGGAGTGATCGCCATTGCCATGGACGACGCTGCCAGAGCCCGCTACCCCATTCCGGAGGGCGACCCTTCTCCCGAATGGGTGATTCAAAGCGGCTCCCCGCCCTTCGAATTCCTGTACTCCTGGCTGGATACCCTGGAGTTTGAAACTTCTGACGAGCCGAAGCTCCCGATCCCTGACATCGCCGCGGACACAAAAGACGATACCGTGTTCTTCGCTTTCTCAGACGGCAGCCTGACTTTGCGGGGCAGGGAGGGGAAAACCAATCAGGACTTGATCGACTTTGCCCCCTTTACCGACGTCAGTCTCCGCCCGGAGGATAATGTGCTTTCTCCCGGCGACCCGTCCATCCTCTCCGACGGCGCGCTCCGCCCCGGCCTGAGTATCCCGGAAACGCGGCTGGCGCTCTTTGGATACACCTACCACAGCAACATCGGGGAGCAGCAGATGCAAAGGCCGCAGATCATCCTGCATACGGCGGAGGAAGGCTCCGATCACCCGGTCACGGGCATCTACGCGGGGCAGCTTTTTGACCTGAACCTGGGATACGGCCGTCTGTTCACGGGCGACATCTCCGGGCAGCTTTATGACCGGAACCTGGTATCCGGCGGTTCTGACGCAGAGATTCTGGCCGATATCACTCTCACCTTCCTGCCCAACGAGGGCGAGGATCACGCCGCCGTTCTGTATGCCCTGCTCCGCTCCGCCCTCACGCAGCAGCTGGGGCTTCCCCTGAAGGAAGAACTGAACGGACATTATGACCGGCATGAAACGAGCTATGACAGAGACGGTAATGCCGTGAACAGCTCTGAGCCGACAGACTATGTGCTGGCCGCCTGGGGTGACGACACGGCAACGCTGACGCTGCGTCTGGAGATCGGAGCGTATTATTCCCGCTCTCTGACCATCGACTTTTATGAGAATATCCACTATGTGGATCAGCCTGAAATCCCGGAGGACCCACTGGCGCATATGGCAGCCCTGCAGCCGGAAGATATCTATGTGACTACCCGCGGATATTCCGCGCCGGATGCGGAGACCCTGGCCGCAGCTATGAACGCTGCGGCTGCCCATCAGAAAAACTTCCCTCTGCCGGAGGATTCCGAATATCTCTTTTGGCAGCTGGAAGCATATTACTCGGAAGCAAGCCCCTACGGTTATACCGCTCTGCACCGTCATTTTGAGCTTCAGGCCGGGCTGGCGGAAGACCTGGTGAAGGTGTCCTATTACGATGGAAAGACGACCATACCCGCCGCCGTCTGGGTGGAGGATCATGGACTCTATGCGCTGGTCCGGGACTGTTACCGCCAGGAGCCGGTCATCGAACAGGAGGCCTGGGAGAAATACGGATCGTTCCTGAAAAACCAGGCGCAAGGCTTTATTGACAGCTATACGCCCACCGGGGCATGCCGCATGACGGGGTACGCTTTTACGCGCCTGGAAAAATCAGCCTTCGTCATGGAGAACGAGGAAGGGGTAATCGTACCGGTCTACTTATATAACGTGGTTTATATACCGGAGGACGAGCGCCGTGTTGGATGGTCCGGCGGCATGGGTTTGGATGCGGAAAAACGGGTCACCGGCCTGAATTTCGGCAACATCATCAGCGTCGGAGGAAACGAAGCAGCGGTATTTATCTGCGAGGTTCCCTGGGAAGATGTAACGACCTACACCTCCTTCGGCAGAGGCAGCGCAGCGCAGCGCCAGGAATATACGCTGTGGAAAAAGGCCTATTGGGAACTGATCGTGGGTGAGATTTTACCCCATACGGAATACCTTGACGCAGTAAGCGGACCGGTGACCCATCTGGCCCTGGCGACCCTGCGGGGCGAACCAGTCCCGGAGCTGATCTGCTATCTGCCCGGCGGGGGAAAGAGCGCTGCCGCCGCCGTGTTCACCTTTGAGGAAGGGGAAGTGCGGGCCTTCAACGCTGCATGTACCTTCGGCCTGCCTTTGGCGAAAAACGCGGTGGAGTCCTGCTTCTGGGCTAACCCCGACGTCTCTGTTCCCCGGACAGCCGCCTTCCGCTATGACGAGGCGCAGGGGTTCTGGGTGCTCAATTCCTTTAACGGAAGCAACCGGGACAGCCGGGGGCGGTGGTTCCGCTTTGGCGCGGACCGCAATGGGTATCTCGCCTGCGAGCAGCTGATTGACACGGAACTTGAGAAGGACGATCACGAGCAGGAAATCAGCTGGAGGATCAACGGAGAGGACGTCACGCAGGAAGAATACCGCGTCATTGAATCGGAATATGCCAACTGGCTCGAAAACCTGGACGAGCAGGCGTACCCTCCCATCGGTATGATTTCCATTCGGGACAGAGACGACGGCCTCCCGGACCGGCTGGCAGCGTGGCTGGGTTACGAGCCATAAAAAGACAGATAACAGAGACTGCGGCGCGTTGATTCGCCGCAGTCTCTGTGCTTTTCTTTATCGCCGGTTCGGGTTATCAGCCTGACGCTGCCGCCTAACGTTCTTCGTCCTTGCGTCCGCTCAGAGGAATCGTTTGATGACGATCTGCGTCCGTCCTTTTCGGCTGAAGCCGCCGATCTCGCTGAGTTCGATCTTCCCCAGGCCCCGCAGAGAAATGCGGCTTCCCGCCTCTACCGGCTTGTCCGGCTTGAGGCATTCCATTCCGCTGAGGAACACCTTGCCGCTTCGAATGGCGTCAGCCGCCTTTTCGCGGGACAGATGGAACCCGCAGCCCACCACCGCATCCAGCCGCACGCTGGCCACCGTATCCAGGATCAGGCGGAATTCCGCTTCCCCGGCTTCCGCCTCCGGTATTTCCGCAAGGGAAAGGGAAGCGCGGCCCGCGGAGAGAAGGTTTTGCTGCACATAGGGAGCGATCTCGCGGAGAAGCACGATATCGCAGCTTCCTTCCTTCGGAAGGATATCGCCCACCAGATCCCGTTCGATGCCCAGGCCCATGAGCGCGCCGAGAAAATCCCGATGGCTCAGGCGTTCCTCCGCCCGGAAGGAAGCCCGCAGCACGCTGACCGGGGAAGCTTCGCCCCGGCAGACGCTCTCCGCATCCTGCCATAGGGCGGGCAGGATCAGCACCGTGCGCTCCGCCTCGGCATAACCGCCCCAGAACACAGCTTCCTTGCCCAGCTCCCGCAGCACCGGCTCGCAGCAGAGCCTGTCACGCTCGCTGAGGAAACGGCTGTGCTGCATCAGGCCGCTGCGGTCATGGATATCCGCCTTGTCCAGCAGCCGCGCCAGCAGCGCGTCATCCTCCGGACTTCTGGCATATTTGCGGATGAGTGAAGTGCGGTATTCCCGGTTCAGCATCTCAAAGCCTCGTAATGCGATAGTCCCTGCCGAAATCCAGCTTCAGGACGCGGGGAGAGGTCATCCGGTCAAAGATGGGCATGTGGGTCACGAAAACATAGCGGCATCCCGAACGCGTCAGGGCTTCCAGGATGTGCTGCATGCCCTTGGCACCCTCCGCATAGGAGGTGGTCTGGAAGGTTTCGTTGAACAGCACCAGGGACCAGGGGGTGATCTTTTCCAGAATGGCGGCGACTTCCTTGACCTCGCCCTCAAAGCGGCCGGCAGCGTCGGAAGCGTCGAAATCCTTTTCCGCGGAGGAGAACTGGCAGAAAAGCATGTCCCGCAGGCTGATCTCCGCGTTCTCCGCGCAGACCGGCAGCCCTGCCTGCGCAAAGAGGATGGCCGCGCCGATGGACCGGATGGTGCAGGTCTTTCCGGTGGAGTTGGCGCCGCGGATGAGCGTCCCGTCGCAGTTTTCGATCACCACATCGTTGCGGACGATCTTCGTGATGGGCATACCCTCCAGCAGCAGATGCAGGTCATAGAGATTCTTCGTGCGGAAAGCGTCCGCCTCCATGGGCAGCATCTTCGGCATGCACATGGGCGCGCCCTCCTTCAGCAGGCGGCGGACAAAGCGCAGGCCGGTGTCATAAAAGCCCAGCTCGCCGCTGATGCCCCGGAAGAATTCATAGATGCTTCCGGCAATGCTGCCCAGGACGGTGTAGAGCTCATAAAGGCCCTCATTGAGGATGCTGCGGGCAGTCTCCAGGTGGAATTCGCCCATGTCCACCTCCGGCGTTTCGTCGGGGGGAGGGGCCGTGCGGGTGAGGCGGGCCGCCAGGCGCTTCATCCGTTCGCTGAGGCTGGTGTCCTCCGTCTCCAGCACCTCCGTCAGGCTGGCGGAGGTGATGCGCAGGGTGTCGTCCGTTTCCGAGCGGACCTTGAACCGATAGGCGTCCACCGTTTCCCGCTGGAACAGAGAAGAAATCTCGGCGATCTCGTCCAGCGAGCGGTTTTCCGTCATCTCACGGCAGTATTCCCGGATGCCCGTCAGCCCCTCGCTGCGGACCTCGTAGCGGCCGACGGTCTCATAGACCGTACGGAAATAGCTGACGGTCTTTCTGGCAAAGGATGCGGTGAGCTTCAGCGCTTCGTAGGTGGCGTCCAGCACGCCGCCGGAGGTCTGGGGCACCCCGTAAGTATAGATGCCGGCCTGCATCTCCCGCCAGTCGCTCTGCAGGGTGTCATAGTTCTTGAAGATATCCTGCAATTCCTCCAGCAGGCGTGGACTGCTGACGAAATCCATCAGGATCGCCTGCCGGTATTCGATTTCCGCGGCGTTCTTCAGGGGCTTTTTCAGTACTTCCAAGGTATAGCTTCCGGTTTCCCCGGAGGCGCAGAGCTCCATGACGGCTTTATCTACGCTGAGGTCATACAGCGTCTCCTCCATGGCCTCCCGCATGGGATCGGCGGTGAACTGCCGCATTTCCTCATAGTTCTTGTAGAGCAGACTGAATTTCATGCTTGCGCACCTCCGTTCCCGCCGAAGCGCCGAAGCAGGGATTCCTCATCCAGGCCATAGCGCCGGAGGATATCGGCGGCGTAGGACCCCTCCGCCTCCAGCCGCCGGGCGATGCGGTAGGTCCTCCGGTTCTGGTCGTCCTGATCCACGATGACGCTGAGGAAGGGTACGTTCGCCGATTCCAGCCCGTGCTGGTGGGTGATATAGAGGGTAAAGCTGCCGCTTCCTTTCAGCTTTTCCGTCAGCTCCAGGGTGCTGCTGACGGCCAGCTCCTCGTTGGTGGTGGAGTAGGTCTCGTTCAGGAGGATCAGGCTGTTGCCGTTGTGGGCATCGAGGATCTCGCCGACACGCCTCTGTTCGTCGGCATAGCGGCCGTCTGCCTCAAAGCGTTCGTCCTGGGGAAAGTGGGTGAACACATTGTCCAGCGGGGAGATGACCGCTTCCCTGGCGCAGACGGGGCAGCCGGAGAGGCAAAGCACCACGGCGTTGGCCAGCGCGCGGAGATAGGTCGTTTTGCCGCCGCCGTTTGCGCCGGTCAGGAAGAAGAAGGGTTCGCTGGCGCTGAAATGGGCGTCGTTGGGAATGATGGTGACGCCCTCCTTGAGCAGCAGGGAGATATCATAGAGCTCGCGGAGTTCGATCACCTTTTCATGGGAAATCACCGGCCAGCACAGAGGGAGGCCGGCAGCGCGGATGCGGTCCATCAGCTTCAGCGCTTCCAGATAAAAGTCCAGCTCGAAACGGTAGCTGAGGATGGATTCGTCAAAGCTCCCGGCGCAGCTGGTGTAGAATTCCCGAAATGCCAGGAATGCTTCCGGGTGCAGCCGGGCCAGCGCGTTCACCATCCTGGCGTCAAGGCGCAGGGAAACATCCCGGCTGCCCCGATAGGGCGGGAGTCCCAGCTCGTCCGCGCAGCGTTTCAGCCGCTCCACATAGCTCTCCCGGAAATCCGGACGCATCCAGAGGTTATCCCCGGACATGCGGAAGGTCTCCCGCCGGGCCTCGTCCGCCATCTTGCGAAGCTCCCGCGCTTTTTCGATCTGCGCGCTGCGCGCAGCGTCCCCGCAGTCTGCGCGGAAGCGGTTCCCGAAGCGCTGCAGCAGGGGACCGCCGGCGTCGGGAAGGGAGGCGGCTACCAGCGCGAAATCCGCTGCCGCCGCCATCAGCCCGACGAAGACATAGTGCCGCTCATTCTCGCACTTCACATCCTGCAAAGCGGCGTGAAGGCGCATCAGCTCCACCGTGATATCGGACAGCTCCTGCAGGGACTGCCGCACGGAAGGATTCCCGTCCAGATAGCGCAGCAGGTCCTGCCGGACGGGAATGTCCTCCGGACGGCAAAGAGCCCGCATCGCGCCGATGGATTCCTCCGAGAAAAAGGCGGTCAGCTTCACATCCTCGAAGACATGCGCGGCGATCCGCCGTCCGGCCGCTTTTTCGGTAAACAATAAACTGGGATAGCTCATAGAAACGGTACCTTCTGCTCCATTATTCGGTTAATTTTATCAGATTATCTGCGGAATGTAAATACACAGGAAAGCTGAGCGTCGCGTCTCCTTTCATGCAAAGCAGGGCGACGGCAGCGGGAAGCGCACACAAATCAGAAGAAAATGAGGTTAGCTGACGCGCGGCGATTGGCGTCATTTCACTGCCACATCAGCTTCGTCAATATGAATTTTAGTAAATACCGGTTCACGATGTTTTTCATACCGTGGTCTTGACAAGGAGACCGACGTATTTTTATAATACTAAAAAATGAGAATATTTGGGTTTAAGAGGAGATCGCCATGGGGATTTCTGCATATGCCGATAAGAAAAAAAGCGCCGTGAAGCAGGCGGCCCAGACGGAAGCCGCCGTTTCGGGTCCGAGTCTGGAAGCCCTGCGCGCAGGCGCCGCGCCGAGTCAGGAACAGATAGGCCACCGCGTCGATCTGCCCGACGCCATCCGCGCGAAGATGGAGGCGTCCTTCGGGGCCGACCTCTCCGCCGTCAGGCTCTATGAGAGCCAGACCGTGGCCGACGCGGGCGCCAACGCCGTCGCCCAGGGCAGCAGCATCGCCTTTGCGCCCGGCGTGCTGGACTTTACCAGCTACAGCGGACAGGCGCTGCTGGGCCATGAGATCAGCCATGTGGTTTCGCAGCAGCGCGGCGAGGTAAGCGGCGGCGGATTTCTGAACGATTCCATGCTCGAGGCCCGCGCCGACCGTGAGGGCGCGATGGCCGCATCAGGCCAGCAGGTCTACGCCGCGCCGACGGCGGCGATGTCGAACGTCTCGGCGACGAGCGCCGCCGGGCCGATGCAGGCGTCGAAGGGCTCCAAGAAGCTGGTCAACGCCGAAAAGCTCACGCCTGAAATGATCCGCGGAGCAAAGCTGAAGGACCTCCAGCGGCAGGACGTGCAGGACCGCGTGCTCAGGGATTTCAACGCCGAGATGAGCGGAGAACTGCAGAAGTACAACGACTCGTCCAAGCAAGTCGCTTTCTCGGAGACGTGGAGAAAATCAGCGGGCGTCGGCGACGCCAACAGGACCTATAATGAAATGCTCAGGCGCCTTGTCGATCCCCACATGTCAAAGATCGAGGACGCAACCGGCGGTCTGACAGGCATGGAGCGGGTAGACCAGGCTTCGGATATGCTCACCGCCGCCGTAGAGGGCGACAAGCACCTGACCCACATGATCACCGGCGCGAGAGGGGCGTTCCAGGGCTCCGTGCATTACGCGAACGAGGCGGATCAGGACCAGATGCTCATGAGCAACTTCATGCTGCGCGCCGCTGCGCCGCACGGCACCATGAGATCGGTGGGTGAAACGGATCCCCAAAAGAAGAAGCAGCTGGTCAAACTATCCAAATCGCTTCAGAGAGGCATCAACCAGAACATGGAGGGCGCTGACGCGTCGAAGATGGGAACTGCCGCGGAAGACTTTGAGGATCTGAGCGGCTCGAGAGGCATTCTTAACTTCCTTGGCCTGGCAGGCCGGCTCAGGGGCGGCGGTGCGCCTGCCGCAGCCGACACGGCGACGGCGCAAGGCCCCGTCGGGGAAGGCAGCGAGGAGACGCTGAGTTACCGCAGCCCCGAGATCGCCAAGCTGGCAAACGATCCCAGATACACCCCCGACCCCACCTCCAGCGATCCCACGCAGATGGCGGTCATCGCCCGCCGCCAGTATGACAAGGTGAAAAGTCTGCAGGGGAGCGGCGATGAAGCAGCGATCCGCGAGGCGATGGAGAGCTTCAAGGCCGCGCGCGAGCGCATGGGTTATAATTGATCATAACAGCCTGCCGAGGCAGTGCGGAGTTGGACAATTCGTTATACATATGCGAAGCGCAAACGAGCCAACGTCCCGCCGACGAACAGTGAGACTGCCGCAGCCTCCGATCCGGACCGGACGCGCGGAACCGCAGCCGACTGGCTGGGCAAAAAGAAGAAAAAAGATCTGAATCTCTCGCCGGCTTGAGCGGGATTCCTGATCGAACCTATGTCGAACCCAATAAAAAAGGAAGCTGGAAATCCAGCTTCCTTTTTGGCACCCACGGGAGGATTCGAACCTCTGGCCTGCCGCTTAGGAGGCGGCCGCTCTATCCTGCTGAGCTACGTGGGCTTGACGTGCAGAAACCTCTTGCCCCATGAGGGGCAAGAGGCATTATAGCATATTCCCCTGAGATTGCAAGGATTATTTGCCGCTCATGGACGCCCGGCGATGCCGGATGACCTCCGCCATGACGCTGACGGCGATCTCCTCCGGCGTTTCGGCCGAGATGCTGAGACCGATGGGGCAGCAGACGGCCTGCAGCTGCTCCATGGGAAAGCCTTCTTCCTCATGAAGCTTCCGGTAGAGCGTGTCCCGCTTGGATTTGCTGCCGATCATGCCCAGATAAGAGGGTTTTTTCCCCAGCGCCCAGCGGAGCACTTCCTTGTCGTAGGAATGTCCCCGGGTCATGATGACGACGTAGCTGGCCCCGTCGACGGGAAAATCGGGCATGCGCTCAAAGCTGTCGATCACAACGCAGCTGCAGCCGGGGAAGCGATCAGTGTTGCAGAAATCCGCCCGATCGTCAATGGCGGTCACATGGAAGCCGCAGTTCACGGCGATCTTTGCCACCTCGCAGGAGACGTGGCCCGCGCCGAAAAGATACATTCTGGGGGCGGAACCCACATCCTGGGCGATGAAGCGCATCCCATCGGCCATATCGCCGTGGATGGCGACCCGGATCGGATTCAGGAGCATCTGACGGACAAAATTCTGATTGCCGCGGAAGGAACCCACCAGCCGTTCGCCGCCCACATTCAGGCAGAGCTGGAAGGGGAGCTCGCTGTCCTCTCTCTCGTCGAGAATATAGAAAATCCAGGCGGGCGTGCCGTCGCTCTCCGCCTGTGCCGCAGCCTCCAGCACATCGGCATACTGCGGTTCCATATAGGCCAGAAGGACGTCGCACACACCGCCGCAGATCAGCCCTGCGGTGGCAGCCTCGGTCCCGCTCATATCGTAATGCATGATGCGGGGCTTCCCGTCTTTCAAAACGCTGTTTCTGGCCATGGACATGACGCCGGCCTCCATGCCGCCGCCGCCGATGGTGCCGACAATGCTGCCCTCAAGCACCAGCATCCGGCTCCCGGCGCCGCGGGGCGTGGAACCGTCCTGTGAAATGATGGAAGCCCAGACGAAGGGCGTTCCCGCCCTGCAAAGCGCTGCGGCTTCGGCAAAAATGGAATTCATAGCAGCCTCCGATTCTTCCGCCGCTCGAAAGCGGCGGTCATGTTATTCTCTTACGCGTATCATAAGCCGTCCGCTCGGAAATAGCAAGCCCCGTTTTCTCGATTCCTGCCCAAGAGGCTAGAGCGTGTTCACACTACCGGAGATGAGCTGGTTTTGCGTCTGTTTTTCGTCAGGCAAGGCGCATTTCCGCAGAAATACTCTGTGTATTTCAAGGGAATGCAACGCAGCATGGCGGAAAACAGGCCAAAATCCGGTCGTTGAGCGGTAGTGTGAACACGCTCTAATATCAAAGCTCAAAGGAAGCGGGATCGACGTCCGTAAGCGGAACGGGTTCCGATTCCGGAACACGGCGCAGAGGATCATAGTCGAAACGGCGGCACTTGTCCCAAGGCTGCATGACCCCGTGATGGATACAGAGCACTTCATCATCCTGACCGGGGCGGCCATGCCGGCAATAGGAGCAGGAGGGTTCGATTTTACTGCGGAACAGCACAGCGGATCACCTCACCGGCATTATAGCTCAGAAACCGCCTTTTTTCTACCTCTTTTCACAAAAAACGCGGCGGTGAAAAGCAAGGCGGCAAAAAGGACGGGAAACGCCGCGCTATATGGCAGGAGCAGAACGCAGACAGCCATCATACCGCCGTGAAGCAGCCGCAGGGGAATATAGCGCACCACGGAAACTTCGCTACCCTCCAGCGAAGAAAACACCTGAAAGGCGGCGGAAAGTCCGCCCCAGCCGATCAGAAACGCGGCGACTGCCGCCGCCCGGGGACCGGACAGCAGCAGGATGCCGCCGGTCAACTCGAACATGCCCCGCAGAAGCGCGTCTTCCGGAAGAAATGCGCTGAGCACC
Organism: Oscillospiraceae bacterium; assembly: GCA_016286665.1. Lineage (GTDB taxonomy): Bacteria > Bacillota > Clostridia > Oscillospirales > Oscillospiraceae > UBA1774. The sequence continues at coordinate 58,944 of JAEETX010000004.1, read as the reverse complement.
CGGAAAAAGACGACGTAGGCGCAGATCAGCAGCACGGAACGCCCGCCGCCGAGAAAGGAGGCGGTGATTTTTCCGAATACGGGATCCGACGATGCGGCCTCCGGGCCGGATGCGCCTTCCGACGGCTGACGACCGATCCCGAGAATCACGCCCATTCCCAGGGAAACCGCCCATTGCAGCACAAGGAGGAGAAACGCCTGACGGTTTCCGCCAGGCAGTATGCTGCCGACAAGGCCGAACAGGAAGCCGGGACTGCAATTATCGGAAAACACCGCCAGCCGGCCGGCCTCCTCCGGCGAACACTTACCCAGCCGGCAGCAGGCTGCCGCAGCTTCCGCACCCACAGGAAAACCGCCCATGAGACCGGCCAGAAGCGCGGGAAATGCGCTCCGCCGTATGTGGAATACCCGCTCGAAAAGTCTTCCCGGTATATCCGTCAGGATATCCGGAAGCTCCAGCCGCAGCAAAAGATTCGTCAGGATCAGAAAGGGGAACAGCGAAGGGATCACGCTCCGGAGGCAAACTTCCAGACCCGCCTTTGCCGCCGCGGAGGCGGCGTCCGCGTGAAGGACCAGCAGGAGAAACGCCGCCGTAACCGGCAGAAAGAGCGTGAGATTCTTCAAAGACCGTCTCCGCATATCCCGACCCCCGCAAAGATAGAATAGGTGATATAAACCTATGCGGACAGGGAGGCGATCTTTCTTGAAGGGGATAACACTTGCGCTCCGAAAACTGACAGGCCCGGCGGATATCCCGCTCAGCTTCGACGGAGGTCTTCCGGAAATCCGGATCGACGCCATGCGCAGCCTGGTGATCGAACCGCATCGGGGCCTGCGCTCCTTTGCGGAGGAAAGTGTGCTGGTGGAGACCGGCGGCGGGCTGATCCATATTCGGGGAAAGGATATCGTGATGAAACGAATGACCTGGCGGGAGCTTCGCCTGCAGGGCGCTTTCAGCGCCGTTGAACTTGTTGCCGAACATGCGCTCTGAGCTGTGGCTGACGGAAGGGGTGCGGATGCAGGCCCTCTGCCGGGATCCGGCAGAGCTGATGACGGCGTTCTGTCTTGCAGGGATCGACGCTTCCGATTTCCGCTGCATGGGGGAGAACCGATACCGCTTCGATATCCCGGCGTACGCCGCAGACCGGGCGCAGGCGATCGGGAGCCGGACCGGCGCGGAGATTTCCGTGCTCCGCAGGGCAGGCTTTCTCCATTTTCTGCGCCGCTTCCGAAAACGGGCTTATCTTCTGCTGATCCCGCTTCCGTTCCTCCTGTGCTTCCTGTGGCTTTCCACCTGCCTATGGGAAATCGAAGTCAGCGGGAACCTGACCGTCAGCCACGGGGATATCCTCTCCGCTCTGGAGGCAGTGGGGGTCTATCCCGGCGTCAGTGGTCTTCATCTGGACAACGCGCAGATACGCAGCCGGATGCAGGAGGCCCTGGAAAAGCTCAGCTGGTGCACGGTGCAGGTCCACGGCAGCAGGGCACTGGTGGTCGTGCGGGAGCGGCGGCTGCCGCCGGAGATCGTGGACGATCATCTTCCGCGGGAGGTCGCGGCCGGAAAGACCGGCACCATAGAAAGCATGAACATCCTGGAAGGCAGGGCGCTGGTGAAGAAGGGGGATACGGTGCTTCGCGGCCAGACGCTGATCACCGGCGTTCTGACCGACCGGCAGGGTCAGACCCGGCGCGTTCACGCCATGGGACGCGTTTTTGCCAGGACTTGGTATATACTGAGCGCGGAAATGCCGCTGGAAATATGGGAAAAGACGTACACCGGCGAAGAAAGGGCGCTGTGCAGCCTGGAAATCGGCGATTTGCGGCTGAATTTTTACAATGACTGTAGCATTTCCGGGGATTGCTATGATAGAATACAGGAAAGCAAACGCCTGTCCGCTTTCGGACTGGCGCTGCCCCTGCGCTTTATCAGGACCCGCTGCCGCGCCTATGCGCTCTCTTCGCGGGAGCTCGGCGAAGAAGAAGGCGCTCAGCTTCTGGAGGATCGCCTGCTTTACCGGCTCAGCCTGGAAGCGCCGGAAGCGGAGGTCCTGGAAACCGGCTTCCAGCGGGAGCGGAGAGGGGGCGTGCTCCGCGTGACGATGCTGGCCCAGTGCCGGGAGAATATCGGCGAGGAGCGGGATATCAGCGGAACATAAGAAACTGAACAAAAGAGAGAGGAAACTATGGCGGAAAAAACCATCGGCATCGACCGGATCGAAAACCTGGTTAGCGTATTCGGCTCCTTCGATGAAAACCTTCATATTCTGGAAAGCGAACTCGGCGTACACATCACCGACCGGGATTCCGAGCTGCATATCGTCGGGGAGGAGGAGCCGGTCAGCTATGCGGAACAGGCGTTGACCGGACTTTTAGCCCTTGCCTCCCGCGGCGAACCGGTCACCACGCAGAATGTGCGCTACGCCCTGAAGCTGACGATGGACGGGCGGGCGGATCGGATCTCCCAGCTGGCGGACGACGTCGTCTGCATCACCGCCAAGGGCAAACCCATCAAGGCGAAGACCCTGGGACAGCGCAGCTATATCGAGGCGATCCGCAATAACACGGTGACCCTGGCGATCGGTCCGGCAGGCACCGGCAAGACATATCTGGCCGTCGCCTGCGCGGTGACGGCTTTCCGTGCCAAGGAAGTCAACCGCATCATTCTCACCCGGCCCGCGGTAGAAGCGGGGGAGAAGCTGGGCTTCCTGCCCGGCGATCTGCAGAACAAGGTCGACCCCTATCTGCGCCCGCTCTACGATGCGCTTTTCGACATGCTGGGGGCCGAAACCTATCAGAATTACCTGGAAAAGGGGAATATCGAGGTTGCGCCTCTGGCCTATATGCGCGGGCGGACTCTGGACGATTCCTTCATCATCCTGGATGAAGCGCAGAACACATCGCGGGAACAGATGAAGATGTTCCTGACCCGCATCGGCTTCGGAAGCAAGGCGGTCATCACCGGCGACGTTACCCAGATCGATCTCCCGCGGGACAAGGTCAGCGGCCTCAAGGAGGTCGTCAACGTGCTGCGGGACATCGACGACATCGAAATCTGCCGCCTGACCGGAGACGACGTCGTGCGTCACGCGCTGGTGCAGAAAATCATCGAAGCCTATGAAAAATACGAAAAGGGCCACCCGCGGGATACTGCGGCGACGGCGGCCCGGAGAAGAAGGCAAAGCTGATGGCACGTCATTCCATACTGATGAGCGGGGAAGTTCCCTATCCCCGCTGGGCTGCCCGGCTGGCAGGGCGCTGCATCCGCACGGTCCTGCGGCTGGAGGGCGTACGCGTTCCCTGCGAAATCAACGTTTTGTTTACGGACGACGCCGGCATCCGCGCGCTGAACCGGGATCTGCGGGATGTGGATAAGGCGACGGACGTGCTTTCTTTCCCGGCTTTCAACTTCACGCCGGAGGCCTTCGACCCATCGGACGGAGAATTCGACCCGGAAACCGCGCTGCTGCCTCTGGGCGACATGGCCCTGAATCTGGACCGCATCCGGCTGCAGGGAAAGGAATACGGCACCGGAGAAAAACACGAGACCGCCTATCTGACCGTGCACAGCGTTCTCCACCTTCTGGGCTACGACCACATGGACGAGGGAGAGGAAAAGCGGCGGATGCGCGCGAGAGAACGGGCGATCATGAGGACGATGAGACTATGAAAATCACAAAAACCGGAGTATTCACCATCGCGGGGCGCCCCAATGTGGGAAAAAGCACGCTGGCCAACTATATCGCGGGGGAGAAGATCGCCATCGTCTCCCACAAACCGCAGACCACCCGCAGCCGCATCAGCGCCATTTGCCAGCGGGAGGACGCGCAGCTCGTCTTTCTGGATACGCCGGGTTATCACAAGCCGAAGAACGCCCTGGACAGCTATCTGGACAGGATCGTGGAGAGCAGCGTGGCGGACAATATGGACGCCGTGGTGCTGATGGTGGAGCCGATTGCCAACGTGGGCAAGCAGGAGCAGGCGCTGATCAAAATGATCCGCGGCTCCGGTTCTCCCGCCGTTCTGGCCATCAACAAGTGCGACACGGTGAACAAGCCGGAGCTTTTGGCGGTGATGAGCGCTTATGCCGAAGCGGGGGATTTTGCCGAGATCATCCCCATCTCCGCAAAAACCGGAGAGGGCGTGGAGGAGCTGCTGACGATCCTTCGGGGCTATGCCGCCGAGGGTCCGCAGCTTTTCCCCGACGATATGGTGACGGATCAGCCGGACCGGCAGATCGTGGCGGAGATCGTGCGGGAAAAGCTGCTGTACTGCCTGGAGCATGAGATACCCCACGGCACTGCCGTGGAGGTGGAGCGCTTCAGCGAGCGGGACGACGGGATCATCGACCTTGAGGTGACGATCTACTGCGAAAAAGCCAGCCACAAGAGCATCATCATCGGGCGGGGCGGCAGCATGCTCAAGCGCATCGGCGAGCTGGCCAGAAAAGACGTGGAGCGCTATATGGGCACCAAGGTCTACTTCAAAAGCTGGGTCAAGGTGAAGGAAAACTGGCGGGATCAGGACGCTATGCTGCGCAACTTCGGCTATCATGAGTGAGATCGTGCTCAAAGGGCTGGTGCTGCGAAGCGCGGATTACAAGGAAAGCAGCAAGATGCTCACGGTGCTGACAGACGCTCTGGGAAAGATCAGCGTCTCTGCCCGCGGCGCGACCCGTCTCAAAAGCCGCATCAGCGCCGCATGTCAGCCCCTGGTTTTCTCGGAAATGACCCTTTCGGAGACTAAGGAACGGTATTATCTGAAGGAAGCTTCCACCCTGGAAACGTTTTCCGGCCTCACCGCTGATCTGAAAAATTACGCACTGGGATGCTATTTTCTGGAGCTTCTGGACGCCTCCTGCCCGGAGACCGTGGAGGAGCCGGAAGCGCTCACCCTGGGCCTCAACGCGCTATGGCTGCTATCTGAGGGCAAAAAAGAGCCGCAGCTGGTGAAAAGCGCCTTTGAGCTGCGCCTTATGACGCTGCTGGGCTATCAGCCGGAAACGGAGCAGTGCGCCGCCTGCGGCAAAGCGAAGCCGGATGTTCCGGCGCTGGACCTGCGGGGCGGCGCGCTGTATTGCCGCGACTGTGCCCTGAAGGCGCTGGCCGAGCGGCCAATGACGCTGGACGAGCCCTCCCTTCTGGCGATCCGCCACATCGTTTCCGCGCCGAGAAAGAGCGTTTTTTCCTTCCGCATCAGCGACAGCGGACTACGCCGGCTTTCCGATGTGGCGGAAGGCTATGTCAAGGAACAGCTGGAGCGTTCCTTCCGAACGCTGGACTATTATAAAAGTCTGTAACGGTGAATAGATATGATTACAAGAGAAGAATTCTATGAAAAATCCATGCGAACACTGGAGCTGCCGCAGATCCTGAAGCTCCTTCAGGAGGAGGCGGTCTGTGAAGCGGCCAAAGACGAAGCCCTGAAGCTGCGGCCTGCGGATATCCGGACGGAGGTCAGCGAAAAGCTGCAGGAGACCTCGGACGCAAAGAGGCTCATTTCCCTGAAGGGAACGCCCCCTCTATCCGATATCCGGGAAGTGACCGGCAGCCTCTCCCGGGCCCGCCTGGGCGGCATGCTCAATACAAGGGAGCTTCTGGATATCGCCGGCGTCCTTCGGGCAGCAAGGCAGATGAAAAGCTGGACCTCCGACGAAGCCGGGAGCCTGACCGGCCTTTTCGGCGCCCTGATCGCCAACAAATTCCTGGAGGAGAAGATCACCCTCTCCATCGTGGGGGAGGAAGAAATCGCCGATGCGGCCAGCAGCGAGCTGGCCTCCATCCGCCGCCACATGCGGGCGGCCAACGCCCGCATCCGGGACGTGCTGAATAAGATCATCACTTCGCCCTCCTATGCCAAGGTCCTGCAGGAACCCATCATCACCATGCGCTCCGACCGCTATGTGATCCCCGTAAAAGCGGAGCACAAGGGCGCTTTGGGCGGGCTGGTGCACGACGTATCCTCCAGCGGGCAGACGATTTTTATCGAGCCCATGCAGGTGGTGCAGGCGAACAACGAGATTCGGGAGCTCCAGGCGAAGGAGAAGAAGGAGATCGAACGCATCCTGATGGAGCTGAGCAATGACGCCGCCTCCTTTGAGGAGGACATCCTGTGCGATCAGCATGTTCTGGTGCGTCTCGACCTCGTTTTTGCAAAGGCAAAGCTCAGCTACCGGATGCGGGCAGATGCGCCGAGGCTCAGTGAAGACGGCTGCATCAGCCTGAAACGCGCCCGGCACCCCCTCATCGACCCCAAAAAAGCGGTCCCCATCGATATCTCCGTGGGCGGGCAGTTCGACACCCTGGTGATCACCGGCCCCAACACCGGCGGGAAGACCGTCAGCCTGAAAACGCTGGGGGTCTGCTGTCTCATGGCCGCCTGCGGCCTCCATATCCCCGCAGACAGCGGCAGCGCCGTGCCGGTACTGAAAAAGGTGCTGGCCGACGTGGGGGATGAGCAAAGCATCGAACAGTCCCTGTCCACCTTTTCCTCCCATATGAGCAACATCGTCGGAATGCTGAAAGAAGCGGATGAAGACACGCTGATCCTCTTTGACGAGCTGGGAGCGGGCACCGATCCGGCGGAAGGCGCGGCGCTTGCCATCGCCATTATTGAATATGCCCGCAGCCAGGGGGCCAGGATCGCCGCCACGACCCATTATGCGGAGTTGAAGGTCTACGCAACCGCCACCGCCGGCGTCATGAACGCCTCCTGCGAGTTCGATGTGGAGACCCTTCGCCCCACCTACCGTCTGCTCATGGGTATTCCCGGAAAATCCAACGCCTTTGAGATCTCTCGCCGGCTCGGCCTGGACGAGAGCATCATCGACGACGCCAAGGGGCGGATGGCCTCGGAGCAGACGGACTTTGAACAGGTGGTGTCCCTGCTGCAGAAGGAACAGCAGAAGATGGAGCAGGCAAAGCTGGAGGCGGAAAAACTTCGTCTCCAGGCGGAGGAAGACGCCAGAGCGGCCGCCGAACAGCGAAAAGCGGCGGAGGAGGAACGGCAGAAGGCCGGCGCCGGCGCCAGACGGGAAGCGGACCGTCTGCTGCGGGAGGCAAAGCGCGTCTCCGATGAAGTGTTCGACGAGCTGAACGAGATGCGCAAGAAGGCTGTTCGGGCGGAGAACGCCCAGCAGATCAACGAAGAACGCGTCAGTCTCATGAAGAAGCTGAACGACGCGCAGGACAGTCTGGGCGTTTCCCATGACGAGGAGGAGCTTTCGCAGAAGCCCACACGCCCGGCCAGGGCCGGCGACACGGTTCTGCTGCTGAAGCTGGGCACCCAGGCCAGCGTGATCTCCGCCGGCGCGGACGGTACCCTGACCCTGCAGGCAGGCATCCTTCGCATCACAGCCAAGCAGGAGGAAGTTCGCCTCGTGGAGGAGGCCGAAAAGGTCAAGCTCAAATTCAAGAAAAAAACGGACGCGCAGATCCACAGGCTGGCGGTCAGCCCGGAGGTGGACCTGCGGGGCAGCATGACGGACGAAGCGCTGCTGATGCTGGAACGGTATCTGGATTCCGCGAGGACGGCGAAGCTGCCCAGCGTGCGCATCATCCACGGCAAGGGTACCGGCGCTCTGCGCAAAGCCGTTCAGGATTATCTCCGCCGCGATCCCGGTGTCAAAAGCTTCCGGCTGGGACGTTACGGAGAAGGGGAAGACGGCGTCACCATCGCGGAACTGAAAATATGATGCCGGTGTTCTCACACAGTCGGACGCTGCGTTTTCCCGGCAAAGAGAATTATCTGCAAACGACATTTGCCGGCAGATTCCGCCGTCGTTTATCGGCACTTTGACTATTGACGGATGAAGGATTCCTTGCTAGAATGTTTTAGTGTAAAAGTGACACACAGGGAAAAACAATGTAAAGGTCGTGACGCCGTATGTACATGAAGACGATTACCGTCAACAATCAGGTGGGACTCCATGCCAGACCTGCGACTTTTTTCATCCAGAAAGCCAACGAATTCAAAAGCTCCATCTGGATCGAAAAAGAGGAGCGCAAGGTTAACGCCAAAAGCCTTCTCGGTGTACTCTCTCTCGGCATTGTCAAGGGTACGGATATTTCCATCGGCGCGGAAGGTCCCGATGAAGAAGCGGCTGTGCTGGCTCTTCAGCAGCTGATCGAGACGGACTTCAGGGAATTTGCCGGCTGACCGTATCCCCGTCTGCATCATCCGTTTGATTCATGAGAGTGACCGTAAGGCAGGCCATGCTGGTATGGCCTGCCTTACGTACAAAAATGCATGGGGAAGGAGGGGAGTCCCGCGGAATCGATCCTGACCGCCCTTGCGGCATTTGCCGGCGGAGCGCTTGTTTCCTGGGTGAATTTCCTTCTTCTTCGGGCGCTCATGAAGGCGAAAGGAGAGACGGGAATCGGCCTTGCCTCTCCCTTGCGCATGCTTATGAGCGCCGCCTACCTCCTGATTCTGTACTATGTCGGCAAGCATACGGAGCTCAATCTCACCGCGCTGCTGGTGGGCGGCGCCCTGGGACTGACCGTGACGCTGCTGCTCTTCACGATTCTCCTTACGGGGAAAATGAACGGGCAGGGAAAGGAGTGATGATGAATGGGTGAAGCCTCCGAGCCGGTCATCCGCATTTTCGGCATTCTGGATGTGACCGGGGAAGTGATCGCCATGTGGGTATTCCTGGCTGTGGCGGCGGTGATATCCCTCGCAGTCACCCGGCGGCTGAAGGAACGGCCGGGAAAGCTGCAGAACCTGCTGGAGATCGCTGTGGAAGCCCTGGATAATTTCTTCGCGGGCATACTGGGTCCGGAAAACGGACGGCGCTACCTTTTTTTCCTCGGTCCGCTGTTTTGCTTTATCCTGCTTTCCAATTATTCCGGACTTGTGCCCGGCGTCGGGCTCAGCAAATATATCAAAGCGCCCACTTCGTCCCTTTCCGTCACCCTGGGGCTGGGCATCGTTACCTTTATTTTCCTGCAGGCGGCGGGCGTCCATGCCGGCGCAAAACATTATCTCAAGCATTTTCTGACCCCGGTGGTCCCGCTGCTGCTGCTGGATGAGCTCATCAAGCCCGCCTCCCTGGCCCTTCGTCTGTTCGGCAATATCTTCGGCGAGGAAACCGTGATGGAAAACCTCTATCATCTGCTTCCCATCGGCGCTCCGATCATCATGATGGTGCTCAGCCTCTTGTTCTGCGCCATTCAGGCCATCGTCTACACCATGCTCACAGCCTCCTATCTTCAGGAGTTCATAGAAGAATAAGCCTTTTCACAGAAAGGAGAATCCCCTATGACCGATTCCGCCATTATCGCCCTTGCCGCGGCCTTCTGCATCGCAGTGTCCACCATCTTCCCCGCCCTTGCGCAGGGCAAAGCGGCCCGCGCCGCGCTGGAGGGTATCGCCCGTCAGCCGGACGCCGCCAAGGATATCCGCAGCGCGCTTCTTCTGTCCCTGGCGCTGATGGAAGCCCTCACCATCTACGGTCTGCTCATCGCGTTCATGCTGGTGGGTAAGATCGGCTGATCGGGACGATGACCATTCAGCTCAATATTCTGATCTGGACTGTCATCTGCTTCTGCGCTTTCATGCTGATCCTCTGGCGTCTGCTGCTGAAACCGCTTTTGACCTTTATGGACGCCAGGAATGCGAAAATCGCCCATGCCCGCAGTCTGGACAAGTCGTCGGAGCGAGCGGAGCTTCGCGCGCAGGCGGAAGCTCTGGCCCTGGCGGAGGCGCATCGCAGATCGGAAGAACGGAAGCAGGCAGTCCAGTCCCTGCGGGAGGAAAGCCGGCTGGAAAGGGAAGCGAGAGACAGGCGATTCCGGCAGGAAACACAGGCGCGTCGTGAAGAAGCGGAGGCGGAAGCCGCCGCGCTCGTTCCGCAGCTGGCCGTCTCCCTGAAGGATCACGTGGATACTTTTACGGATAAGCTGATGGCTTTCGGAGAACGCTGAATGCAGCTTATTTATGCCTTGATCAACTTCCTCATCCTTGCTGTGGGGCTTTGGATCGTAGGAAGGAAAACGGTCCTCAGGCGTTTTGCCGAACGACGGGAACGCATAGGCCGCGAATTGGACGAAGCAGAGGCTCTGGAGGCCGCTGCGGTTTTGCCGTCTTCCGAAATCGATGAACCGCAGCCGGAGGATACGCTTGAAGGACCGATAGCGGATGCGGATATGGAGATACTGCGCCGCTCCATCTCAGAGGAAGAACAGCAGGCGGAGGAGCTGCACCGACAGGAGCTGGAGGACCTGCAGCGCGAAGCCATGGGCAACGCCAGAGATCAGGCGGTCAGGTCCCTCGTGCTGGAGCTTGGGGCCCATTTGACGCAGGAACCGCAGTTGTCACGCATCCGCGCGCTGGAACCGCTGTTCGCCGAGCGCATTCTGGAGAATATCTCCATCACGCCCGGCGATATGTGCTACCTGATGCATCACGATGTGCTTTATGTCACCCTTACCTCCGCGTTCCCGCTCCCGGATGATCTGGTCGAGCTGATCGGAAAACGTACCACAGCACTCCTGCGGGAAGTCGGCGGCAAGCCCTCCTACTGGGTCAAGGTCGATCCGGACCTCATGGGCGGCATTCGTCTGCGCATCGGTGATACCGTGTATGATATGACGGTGGAAAACCGGCTCTATCATCTGGAAAAGGACCTGACGAAACGGCCGATCGACAAGCTGCTGGACAAGGAAAGCATCCTGCAGGACCTGATGGAGGGCATAGAGGAGGCGCAGCCGAAGCTGGACACCTTCCAGCTGGGCCGGGTCATCAGCGTTTCCGACGGCATCTGCTGGCTGGACGGCCTTGCAGATATCATGTACGGCGAGGTGGTGGAGTTCGATTGCGGCGAGCGGGGCATGATCCTGGAGATCGATCCCCAGCGCATCGGCTGCGTGGTCTTCGGCAGCTATGAAATGATCGAAAGCGGCAGCCGTGTCCGCCGCGTCGGGCGGATCGCCAGCGTACCGGTGGGCGAAGCTCTGCTTGGTCGTGTGGTGGACCCCCTGGGGCGCGCCATCGACGGAAAAGGCCGCATCCGCACCGAACTGAAACGGCCCATAGAAAACCCCGCGCCGGGCATCCCGGACCGGAAATCCATATCCGTTCCGCTCCATACCGGCGTCAAGGCGGTGGACGCGCTGGTGCCCATCGGCAGGGGACAGCGCGAGCTGATCATCGGCGACCGTCAGACCGGGAAAACCGCGCTGCTGCTGGACGCCATCATCAATCAGCGGGGGAAAAACGTAGCCTGTATCTATGTAGCGATCGGTCAGAAGGAGACCTCCGTGGCGGAATTCCGGGATAAGCTGGTAAAATACGGTGCCATGTCCTACACCACGATCGTCAGCGCCCCGGCCTCCAGTTCCGCTTCCCTGCAGTATATCGCGCCCTTTGCCGGCGCGGCCATGAGCGAGTATTTCCTCTATTCCGGGCGGGACTGCCTGATCATTTACGACGATCTGTCCAAGCACGCCGTGGCTTACCGTGAGTTGTCCCTGCTGCTCCACCGCCCCTCCGGACGGGAAGCCTATCCCGGCGACGTGTTCTATCTCCATTCACGGCTTCTGGAGCGTGCCGCCAGGCTGTCGGAGGAAGCGGGCGGCGGCAGCGTGACCGCCCTGCCCGTCATAGAGACGCAAATGGGCGATATCTCCGCCTATATCCCCACCAACGTGATCTCCATCACGGACGGTCAGATCTTCCTGGAGACAGACCTTTTCAATTCCGGCCAGCGGCCCGCTATCAACGTGGGGCTTTCCGTCTCCCGTGTGGGCTCCGCCGCGCAGACGCCTCTCATGAAGCAGGTTTCCTCCAGGCTGCGTATGGAGCTTGCCCAATACCGGGAGCTCTCCACCTTCGCCCAGTTCGGCTCCGATCTTGACGACGATACGCGGAAGGTCCTGAATTCCGGCGAGCGGATGATGGCCGCCCTCCGGCAGCGGCGGTACGCGCCGCTGGAGGACTGGAAACAGGCGCTGCTGCTCTTTGCCGTCTCCGAGGGCTTCGCTGACGACGTTGATCCTGAAAACATGGAGGAATTCGAGGACAGGCTCTATTTCCACATGGAGGGAAGGGAGCCGGAACTGGTGCAGAAGCTGAAAAGCGGCAAGAAAATGGATGCGGCTTTGATTTCCAGCGTTAAGGACGCGCTGACCCGGTTCCGGAAGGAGGACAACAGCTATGGCGACCTTGGTTGACCTCCGGAAACGTCTCCGCGGCGTTCAGACCATCTGTCAGCTGGCCGGAGCCATGCGCAGCGTATCCTCCGCAAAGCTCGCGCGGCTGAACAGCGCAGTATATGCTTTTTCGCCCTATGCGCAGGGCTGCAGGGAATTGATGGAGGCTTCCGGGGCGGCGATCCCCGTGATCCCCGGCGCAGAGGGACGGACGCTCGCGGTGCTGCTCTCCGGCAACCGCGGTTTATGCGGTAGCTATCATAATGAACTGTTCTCCTATTTTCATTCGCTTTCCATTTCCGCAGAAACCTGGTTCATCACCGGCGGCAACAAAGCTGCCGCCCATCTGAAAGAGCGCGGAATACCCGTTCTGGAAGAATTCCCGATTTCCGACGTGCCGGAATATGCGGAAGCGGAAGCGCTGACGGAGCGCATCCTTTCACTGTATCTATCCGGCAGGGTGAACCGCGTTCTTTTCGTTTACAGCGAAGCGGTGAACGCCATGAGTCAGAAGCCCAAATGTCTGGAGCTGCTTCCCGGCGAAGGTTCGGGAGCAGCACAGGATATTCTCTGGCTTCCCGATCCTGCGACGGTCTGCGAGGGACTGGCGGAATTCTGCCTTCGTGCGCAGGTGTACTATCTTCTGCTGAAAAGCGCCATGGGCGTTCAGGGAGCGACGCTGAGTTCCATGCGCTCCGCTTATGACAACGGAATGGATTCCGCAGCGGAGCTGGAGCGGGAAATCAATCGACTGCGGCAGACCAAGGTCACCGCCAGCGTTATCGAAACTTCAAGCGGCCTGTGGCTGGAAGGGGAGGGATAAGCATGTCCGCCGGTAATAAAGGATTGATCACCCGCATCAGCGGGCCGGTCGTGGACGTGACCTTCCAGCAGGCGGAGGAAACGCCGGAGCTCTTCAATTCTCTGGAGGTGGAGACCGGAAACGGCAAGCTGGTGCTGGAGGTCCTGCAGCAGCTGGGCAACGGCAGCGTGCGCTGTATTTCCATGCATGCCACGGACGGGCTCTCCCGCGGGATGTTTGCCACGGATACGGGGAACCCCATCACCATCCCCGTCGGCGAAGAGACCCTCGGCCGGATGCTGAACGTCAACGGCGATCCCATCGACCGGGAAGGGGACGTTCCGACGGCCTTGCGCTGGCCCATTCATCGAAGCGCGCCGCCTTTTACGGAAATCGTTCCGGGCGGTGATCTGCTGGAGACAGGGATCAAGGTCATCGACCTGATGACGCCCTACACCAAGGGCGGCAAGATCGGCCTGTTCGGCGGCGCCGGCGTGGGCAAAACGGTGCTCATCATGGAGCTGATCCGCAATATTGCCTTTGAGCACGACGGGTTTTCCGTCTTTGCGGGCGTGGGCGAGCGTTCACGCGAGGGAAACGATCTCTGGCAGGAAATGAAGCAGTCCGGCGTTCTGAACAAGACCGCGCTGGTTTTCGGCCAGATGAACGAGCCGGCCGGGGCCCGTCTCCGCGTGCCCCTGAGCGGCCTGACCCTTGCGGAGTATTTCCGGGAAAACGCGCACAAGGATGTGCTGCTGTTCATCGATAATATGTTCCGCTTCACCCAGGCGGGCTCTGAGGTATCCGCCCTGCTGGGGCGCATGCCCTCTGCGGTGGGTTATCAGCCCACCCTGGCGTCGGAAATGGGGCAGCTGCAGGAACGCATCGTGAGCACGGTGAACGGCTCCATCACCTCGGTGCAGGCTATTTACGTCCCTGCAGACGATTTGACGGACCCGGCTCCCGCCACTACATTCTCCCATCTGGACGCTACCACCGTCCTGTCCCGCGCCATTGTGGAACAGGGGATCTATCCTGCCGTCAGCCCCTTGGAATCCAGCTCGCGGATGCTGTCGCCGGACATCGTCGGCGACCGTCATTATCGCGTTGCCCGGGAGGTCCAGCGGCTGCTCCAGCGCTACAATGAGCTGCACGACATCATCGCCATCCTGGGCATGGATGAGCTCTCTCCGGAGGATAAGCAGATCGTTCGGCGCGCAAGAAAAGCGCAGCGTTTCATGAGCCAGCCCTTCCATGTCGCGGAGGGTTTTACGGGTCTTGCGGGACGTTTTGTCCATCTGGAGGATACGATCAAGGGCTTTGAAGCGATCCTCGGCGGCGAATGCGACAGCCTGCCTGAACAGCCCTTCCTGATGGCCGGCACTATCGAAGACGTCTTCGCCGCCGCAAAGGAGCAAAGCTGATGGCAGGCGAACTTCGCTTCCAGCTGCTGACGCCCATGAAGGAGGTCGTCTCCTGTACCTGCGATACGGTAAATCTTTTTGAAAAGGACCCTGCGGAGGGCTGGGGCGGAGGCGGCATCGGCATTCGCCGCGGCCATCTCCCGGCGGTCATTGCTCTTGCGGAGGATGGGCCGATCCGGGTGCTCACAGAGGGAAAGCTCGTCTTTTCCGCCCGCGTCCGCGGCGGTTTTGCCCGCGTGGACGCCGAATCCGTCACGGTGCTGACGCCGGAGGCGGAAGTGTCTGCGGAAGAATAAACCGGCGGCAAGGACCATGTCCTTGCCGCCCAACGCTTCATCTTCATAGAATTACGCGGCCGTCTCGCAAAAGACGGCCGCGTATGTGTTCAGTTCATCGTTCCGGGCGTACCCTCGTTCATGACGCCGGGGAAACCCTCCTGCTCGATACTTGCAAAGTCGCTTTCGGAAAGCCCATCCCGTTTCAGCATGGTTTCCAGCACGTCAATATCCGTGTCCACGTCCAGCGTGTCGTGCAGATACAGGTTGTCCAGCTGTTTGCGGTAGGCGGAAATAATGGTATCCATGGTAGCTTCGATCCGCTCTTTCGTCTGGGAAAGCTTATCGCCCTGAAAGCCCTTTTCCTCAAAATCCGCATAGCTGTCCAGCAGCTTGAGGGTCGTGGGGAAGTAGTAGTTGAGGAAACTGCTGATCTGCGGCTGTTTTTCCGGGTCCTGTCGGACCGCATTGAAGATGGCGGCTGCCAGTCCTCGGATCTGAACCGCTTTTTCCAGCATGTCCCTGTCGCGGATACGGCCGCAGGCCCGCTCCATCTCTTTCAGCAGCAGGTCATATTTGTCTTCTTCCCGTCCAGGTTCATCCGATACCTGAGAAACGATCTGATCCTCCGCCTTGGTCTGGTCCAGAATCAGTACTCCCTTGGCCTTGTCAAAATAAGCGGAACCCGGCAGGTAACCCCGTTCGACCATTTCATCCAGCTCGCGGATCAGCGTTTTTTCTTTCACGCCTGCGGCGGAGGCCAGAGACTTCAGGTCCACGTAGGCTTTATCCCCGATGATCTTCACGATGTTCTGGTAAAGCCGCTCCTTCTTATCCTTGGAATGGGCTGCAAAGAGCATCCCGCCGCCGCCCAGGGCGACTGCGATCCACTGAAGGATTTTCCAAAGAACCCCGGAACCGGCAATGGCATAGATGCTGCCGAAAACGCCGAGGGCCAGGAACACCCACCCCAGGGTAAACAGCGCTTTCTTTCCCTTGGAGATATGCTGTATCCCATCGTCCGGCTTGTCCTTTTCCTGAGTCTGGGCCGGCTTCTGCTGTGCCTGGGCCGGTCTTTGCTGCGGCTGCGGTTTGGGCTGCACGGGCTGCTGCGGGACCGGCTGCGGCTGCGCGGGCTGCTGTGTCTGTTGCTGCTGCGGCCCCATGGGATGGTGCACGGTGGGGACGGGCTCATGCACGACCACCGGCTCTCCCTCTCTGGCAGCGCGGGAGCGGGAGGAGGAATTGGATGCATATTTCTGTCCCGCACGGCTGGAGGAAGCCCTCGTCGCGTCGGGAGTGCCGTTATTCCGAAATCCCTCCTGAAGCGACATGAAAAGCCTGCCCAGCACATCGTTACCGGTCAGCTTCATAATCAGGAAAAAGAGACCGACCGGGAAAGCGTTGACAGCCAACAGCACCGCAGTCACGACCCACGATACGATGTTGGCGTCTTCATTCACTTTGTTTGGCTTCTTGTTCCCGCTCATCTTTTCCCCCGAAATATCGAATGTTGTTCTCTGTCTTACTCTGCCTTCGGTCCGGCGTTGACGATGGTATCCGGCATATTGGTGTATTTCTTGAAGTTCTTGATAAAGCTCTGGGCCAGCTCCTTCGCGGCGGCTTCGTAGGCCTGGTCATTCTGCCACAGCGCCTTCTGGCTCAGGAATTCGCTGGGCACGCCGGGGCAGGTCTTGGGAACGGAGAGGCCGAAAATCGGGTCCTTCTCGAATTCGCTCTTTTCCAGTTCGCCGTTGAGGGCCGCCGTGACCATGGCGCGCGTATAAGGCAGCTTCATGCGGAAGCAGCGCTCCATGCCGTATCGGCCGCCTGCCCAACCCGTATTGACCAGATAGACGTTCGTTTCATGCTCCTCGATTTTCTTGCCCAGCATTTCCGCATACACGGAGGGATGCAGGGGCAGGAAGGGAGCGCCAAAGCAGGTGGAGAAAGTGGCCTGCGGCTCCGTGACGCCGCGTTCGGTTCCGGCGACCTTGGCGGTATAGCCGCTGACATAGTGATACATAGCCTGTTCCTTGCTGAGCTTGCTGATGGGCGGCAGTACGCCGAAAGCGTCCGCCGTGAGGAAGATCACCGTCTTGGGATGGCCGCCGACGCCGGGGATCGCGCAGTTGGGGATAAACGTCACCGGGTATCCGGCGCGGGTATTCTCCGTCAGGGAAGCGTCGTCAAAATCGAGGATACGGGTGTCGGGGTCCATGATGACGTTCTCTACCAGCGTCCCGAAGCGGACGGCGTTCCAGATCTGCGGCTCATTTTCCTTGCTGAGGCGGATGCACTTGGCATAGCAGCCTCCTTCGATATTGAAAACGCCCTTGTCGCTCCAGCCATGCTCGTCGTCGCCGATGAGCTGGCGGTTGGGATCGGCGGAGAGTGTCGTCTTTCCGGTGCCGCTGAGGCCGAAGAAGATAGCCGTGTCGCCATCCTTGCCGATGTTCGCGGAGCAGTGCATGGAGAAAACGCCCTGCTTGGGCAGGAAATAGTTCATCACGGAGAAAATGCTCTTTTTGATCTCGCCCGCATACTGGCTGCCGGCAATCAGCACGATCTTCTTCTCGAAATTCAGGAGGATCGCAGCTTCAGAGTGGACGCCGTCCACTTCCGGGATGCACTTAAAGCCGGGCGCGGCGATGACGGTGAAGCCGGGCGCAAAATCCTTCAGTTCTTCTTCCGTGGGGCGGACAAGCAGCTGATGGATGAAGAGATTCTGGCTGGCCAGCTCATTGACGACGCGAACGGGCAGATGATAGGCAGGATCGGCGCCTGCGAAGCCGTCGAACACAAAAATGTCCCGCCCCTGCAGATAGGCGGTCAGCTTCTGATAGATGGAATCAAACTTTTCAGCGGAAATCGGTACATTGATCTTGCCCCAGTCCACGTCGTTATGAATGCAGGGCACGTCCACCACATAGCGGTCGTCCGGGCTGCGGCCGGTGTATTTGCCGGTGTTGACGACCAGAGCGCCGGTTTCGCTCAGGGTGCCTTCGCCCCGTTCCACCGCTTTTTCCGTCAGCACGGCAGGGGAGGGCTGGTAATAAACCGCTTTGGGGGCGATGATCCCCAGGGATTCGATGTACTTCAGCATAGGGTATTTGCTCCTTTCAGACATTTGAGTTCTGTCCAATTCAATATATTATATCAAAACGCGCGCCAATAGCAATAGTGATTTTGCATTTCAAAAGTTGCTTTTTCTGCGGCGTTATGGTATAAGTTTGAGCAGAAAGAACGCAGATTTCCCCGGAGGTTCCGCAATGATGAAAAAAACATTTCTGAGGCTGGCAGCCCTTTTGCTCCTCGCTGCCATGATGACGGCTGCATTCGGCGGCTGCGTCGTGATCGGCGAGCGAAAACCGATCTGTACCATCGTTTTTTCCAACGGCAGCGAGGTGCGCATCCGCCTGTATCCCGATAAATGCCCCAACACGGTGAACAACTTTATCAAGCTCTGCAATTCCGGGTTTTATGACGGAAGCACCGTTCACAGGATCATGGAATATGTGCTCGTTCAGATGGGAATGCCCGCCGACAGCGATGCGACGGACGCGGGTTACTACATCAAAGGGGAGTTTACCGCCAACAACTACGCCAAGGGCGATCTGACCTTTGCCAAAGGGATCGTGGGAATGGCCCGTCTCAGCGACGAAAACGAGTCGAAGAAGTTCTTTGATACCGCCAGCAGTCAGTTTTTCATTATGCTGGAGCCGAAGGAAACCATGGACGGTTACTACGCCGCCTTTGGGAAGGTCATCTCCGGGATGGACGACATCGTCGCCATTTCCAAGATGGATGTGGACGCCAACAACTATCCGAGAGACGAGATCTATATCGTCACGGCTCGCGTGGATTGCTACGATTACAAGCCTTCCGAGCCGAAGACGATCGACAAGAAGGACGCCAAGCTCTATTGATTTAAGAATTTCATTGAAAGAGGGGCCTGCCCGCCGGCAGGCCCCTTGGTTACTTTCTGATACATGTTTTACTTTCCGATGCTTTTTGCCTGTTCCGTCACGCCCTTCTCACGCCATCGTCCGAACAGATAGCAGGGAAGAATGAGCAGCAAGCCCGCCAGCATGGACCATCCCCAGGTCTGAAAGATACCGATATAGTGTTCAAAGCCCACCTTGGCGGCCTCTGCGGCAGCACGGTCCGCGAATTGCCCCGCCGCTACGGCGGCGTCCAACGCCCGGTTCAGAGGCAGCGCGGCCAGGAGCCAGCTGAGGGGCACGCGGACCAACGTGGATCCGATGGAGCAGAGGGCGCTGGTAAGGGCGGCTCCTGCGCCGCGGAGAGCGCCGGAAAGCGTATTCTGAAACGAATAAAAGACATAGAAGAAACACACGAACCGAATGCCCTGCGCAGCCATATGGCGGGAATTCGCATTCGCGCCGAAGATCAGGGTGATGGACGAACAGGTAAAATAAAGGATGACGGAGAGGAAAACCGTTACGCCCGCGGATAACAGCAGCGCGGAATGGATCCCCTTGTTGGTGCGCTCCACATCCCCGGCGCCGATGTTCTGCCCGACGAAGGTGGTGATGGCCGTTCCGAAACCCATCATGGGCAGCAGCACAAATCCGTCGATCTTCATCAGCATGGAATTCGCCGCGATGAATTCCGTTCCGAAACGGTTGGAAAAGGTCTGGATAATGAGGCTGCCGCCGGCAAAGCACATGTTCTGCAGCGCGGAGGGGAGACCCAGACGAAGGATATGCTTGGCAATGCCGCCGTCGATCCGCAGATGCCGGAAATTGATCTTCGCGCCGTAAACGCCGGTAGACTGACGGCGGAGCATCAGGCAGCCGCTGAGGATGTGGGCGAGGATGGTAGCCAAGGCGACGCCAGCCACATCCCAATGGAACGCGCATACAAAGAGCAGGTCCAGCAGAATGTTGGCGATGCTGGAGATGATCAGGGCATACATGGGCCATTTGGCGTCACCCAGGCCCTGAACCATGCCGTTCATATTGTTGTAGACCACGTTTCCGCAGGTCCCGGCGAAAATGATGCGAATATACAGCGCCGCGTCGTCCAGTATATCCGCCGGCGTACCCAGCATCCGCAGCATGGGCTTTGCGCAGATAAAACCGACCACCGTGATAAAAAGGCCCGCCAGCATACTGATCAGGAAAGTGGTGGTCATGGATTCTTCCAGCTTCTTGGCGTCCTTGGCGCCTTTATACTGGGAAATGACGATGTTGGCGCCCATACTGACGCCCATATACAGGGCGTTGAATACCATCATGATGGCGAAGCTGGCATTGACGGCCGCAAGGCAATGGGTGCCGTCGGCAGCGAAATTGCCTACGACAACGGAGTCGACTACATTATAAAGCTGCTGAAACAGATTGCCGAAAATGATGGGAAGGGAAAAAAGAAGTATCTTCTTTGTAATCGGCCCCTGGGTCAGGTCTCTGCGCTCGGCTGCCCGCAGAAGCCGTTCTTCATTGCTCATGACGCTTAATCCTTTAATATTGATTCTTTGATGATTTGGTTTTCATTATTATATCAAGCATACAGGTTGAAATCAAGCGCATACTACATATCTAGCTATTGAAATTTTGGCGGGGGAAAGGGAAGATTGCATTGACTTTCTCTTTGTAATAAGGTAATCTTGAATCAGAAAAAATGAAAAAAGGAGGAGTATCCATGAACCTTTCCGAAAAGTACGATTCCATTGCAGCCGGCCTTTCCATCGGCCAGTATTGCCCGCCCCGCTGCTTTGAGCTTGCGGGAAAAGAGTTCCGCTTTATCATGGACACCGGCGAGGAGACCGGCGATATCGTTCTGAACTTCGTGGATGAGACCAAGGTGCAGTTCAGCGTTCAGAACGGCAAGCGCAGCGGCGAGGCCAACTATGAATGCCGCAAGAGCGACGACTGGACCTATCTCGTGACCTACTGCCTGCAGGACCCCAGAGAGAACCACACGTTTGTCATCGACAAGGAGCAGGGCCTGGTGACCTTCCTGCGCTGCCCCCTGGGCGAGAATCCCTATTACCCCTACCTGATCGAAAGCCACTGGACCTTCGGCTATATCTTCGAGGAAGGGAAGGAGCACACGGACCGCCGCCGCCACGGCTTCACCGACGATGTGACCGGCACCTGCGTCAAGTGGACCTACGGTCACAAGCTCGCCACCGTTCATGTCTATTACAGCTCCAACTGGTATCGGATCACCTATCCGCGCGACAAATCCAAGCCCGAGGAGCCGGTGTCCACGGAGAATCTCAACAACGCCGTCACCAATCTGCTGCCCGGTCCCGATGAACCCTGCTTCTATGTGAAGATCAAGGAAGGCATGTATCTCGTGAGCTGCACCGAGCAGAACATGGAGAAAATCCTGGGCGACAAGATGGGCTTCCGCAGCGATACCCTCTGCTTCCTGGACAACTGGAACCGGATGTACAGCGTCGGCCGCGGCTACGGCACCGCCACCCACGAAGGCAAGGACAGCGAAATCTTCGTCATGATCGGTAAATACGCTTCTCCGGAAGAGGTTGACGAGCATTTTTTTACGGATCCCTGCCCCTACCTGGTGTAAAAGAGTGAGGGGCACGGATCGCTGAAGCCTGATCCGAGATGAACAGCTCCCGCTTCGGTCATCGAAGCGGGAGCTGATTTATAATTGGAAATACCAGGTATTACGCCTCCGGCTCCCCGGTCAGTATCCCTGCAATGCGGAGATAGAGGGATTCCGCGTTTTTGCGGAAGCGGTTTTCCATTTCCGAGGCCTGTTGGTCGCTGCCGGCCAGGATATCCAGATGCAGCATTTCTCCCAGCCCGTCCGAAAGGGAGAGGCTGACGGTAAACCCACCCTCCGGTTTTTCACGATGGGAGGTCTTGATCATGGCTTCACGCGCCAGTATCTTGGCCGCCCGTTCCGCGCCGGAGGCTGCTTTGATCCGGACGGTGTAGGGGAGACTGCTCTCCATCTCGGATGCGGTACGGATGCCCTTGGGGGTGATGCTGTACTTGTCCTGCGCAAGGATGATCAGGTCGTTTTCCTCCAGCTCCGTCAGGCACTCGATGTAGTCAAAGTAATTGGTGGCGTTGTCAATCAGGGTAAGCTCCGTGAGCATATTCTGCGACACAGGAGCGGGAAGCCTTTTCAGGATATAGAGGATAAGGACCTTGATGTCGATTTTCTGCCTGATGAATCCGTAATTATCCACACTGATCACCTCTGATTCGTTATCGTCCGCCCAAACCGTCACAAACGGGACCTACCGGCATAGACTGATATTGAAATCATCCTGTCAGGAGGTATGTCTATGGCGGACAGAGTAAAACCGGGACCTGTCGATCACGCAGCCGCGATCCGGGAAGCCGTGAGCGTCCATACAAAGAAAATCTATGATTCCTGCCGTGATAAGGATTGCCTGGAGGACCTGCGCCTGTATCCCGACGTCTCGTCCCAGGCGGCCATCGCCGCGGCCATCGGCATCCGGGCAAAATCCGTGGAGCTGCTGCATGCAGGCATCGCGGTGGAGGAAGCGGCTTTCAACCGCGGATACTATACCGTAGACGTTCGCTTCTTCTACCGCATCCGGGGCGAAGCCTACAGCATCACCGCCGGGAGCAGCGCCATTACCGGCCTCTGCGTCTGTGATAAGCGGGTGCTGCTGTTCGGAAGCGAAGGGAACGCCAAGGTGTTCTCCTCCGATTCCTGCGCGCAGCTCAACTGCGTGCGTCTGCCGGTCGCCGTCGTGGACGCGGTGGACCCCATCATCCTCAACATCCGTTTGGCGGATGTAAGCGAAGCGCATACGGGGGAATTCGACCAGAAGGAGATACCGGATTTCATCAAAGGCGCATTTCCGGATGGTTTGTGCTTCACAGGCGACACGAAACGGGTCTATGTGACCCTGGGGCAGTTCAGCATGATCCGGCTGGAGCGGGATTCCCAGATACTGATCCCGGCTTACGATTACTGTCTGCCGGAAAAGGGCTGCACCGCCGGAACCGGAGACGATCCCTATGAGCTGTTCAAACGGATACGCTTTCCCGTGGACGAATTCTTCCCGCCCGATACTCTGCAGAACTGCGAGACCTATCGGGAAGCGGCGGCGCAGGGGGCGCAGACCTGACGTCTGCCGGAGAGGCTGCCGAAAGGCAGCCTCTTTTCCTTATTCGTCCTCTCCGGGGAATTCCAGCTCGTCCACAAAGACGTCCTGGAATTGGGGATCGGCCGCCAGTTCCAGATATTCGATCCTTTTCGCCAGCACAGCCGCCCGCCGGTACTCGTCGATGCTCAGCACACAGAGCCTGGCGCCCTGCCCGGCGGCATTGCCGATGGCCATGACCTTCTCCTCCAGCTCAGGCGGGATCAGGCCGATGCCGCAGGCGCTGGCAGGGGACATGTAGCTGCCGAAAGCGCCGGCGATCATCACACTCTGAATGTCGCCGGTGACGATGCCCAAGCGGCTGCACATCATCTGGATGCCCGCGGCCATAGCGCCTTTGGCCAGCTGCACTTCCCGCACATCCTTCTGCGTGAAGACAAGCGCCTCCCCGGTGCCGGAGGAAGCCGCGTCTGCCAGGAGGAACGCGCGCTGTCCC
The DNA here is from genome assembly GCA_016286665.1 of Oscillospiraceae bacterium. Lineage (GTDB taxonomy): Bacteria > Bacillota > Clostridia > Oscillospirales > Oscillospiraceae > UBA1774. Next base: position 35,716 of record JAEETX010000004.1, on the reverse strand, counting down.
TCATATTCGGTGATCCTGTCCTTCAGCAGCAGCCCCTCCGGGGTTTCGATCTCCTCGGGGGGAAGCAGCCGTCCGGCGGATTCCACCAGTCCGGCGCGTACAAGCTCGCTCATCAGGTCGATCAGGCCGCTGCCGCAGATGCCGATCGGTTTTCCGCCGCCGATCACGCTGTAGGTATATTTTCCGTCTTTCAGACTCACGTGGTCGATGGCGCCCTCCGCGCCGCGCATGCCGCAGGTGATGAGCGCGCCTTCAAAAGCGGGGCCGGCTGCCGTGCTGCAGGCAATGAGGCGTTTTTCCGTCCCCAGGACCATTTCGCCGTTGGTGCCGATATCGATCAGCAGCGTGATCTGCTTCTTCTCGTCCATGGAAGCGGCCAGGGCCGCGCCGACGGTATCCGCGCCGACAAAGCCGGCAATATTGGGCAGCATATAGAGCTTCGCAGAGGGATTCACCGTGAAGCCGAATTCGGAAGCCGCAAGCTGCATAGGCTCCGCTGCGGCAGGCGTGTAGGGCGCATAAGCCAGGGAAGCGGGAGAAATGCCCAAAAACAGGTGATGCATACAGGTATTGCCGACGACGGTGATCAGATAGATGTTTTTCATCTTCTGCTTTGCGGAAGCGGCGCAATTGGCCGCAAGCTGGTTCAGCGCCTTGCGGATATCCCCGGTGGGACCCTCCATTCCGTTCTCAACGCAGTATTTGACCCGCATGATCACGTCACCGCCATAGGTCGTCTGCGGATTCAGCAGGCTGGCCTGTGCGATCTGTTCGCCGCTGCGCAGATCGGCAAAATAGCAGGCGACCGTCGTCGTGCCGATATCGTAAGCCAGGCCAAGCACCGGGGAGCCGACGCTCACCACATCCAGGATCTCATCGGCGCAGACGATCGCATCCACGCGATAGGCGTTTTCCTCCAGCGTGTTGTAGAGCTTGGAAATAACGCGAAGATTGGGCTTGAAAAAGCCCTTTTCAACACGCGCAGCTTCGGAAAGCGCGTCCGTCAGCCGCAGCCAGGAATCCCGAAGATCGGCGGTGCTGGGCTTCGGGATCTCCAGCGTGTAGACCCTGACGGCGGGCGTAGGCGCGACTTCCCGCGTGATGCCGCCCATGAGGATGCGGTGTCCCTCGTCCTTGCGGGAAATATCCACCGTGATATCTCCCGTGATTTTGGTCATGCAGGCCAGGACCTCACGCTCGCCGCCGTCATCCGTGACCATGACCTTGCACTTCTTGCAGGTCCCGTTGCCGCCGCAGGGCGCGTCCAGCTTGAGGTCGCACGCGCGGATGGCGTCCATGATGGACATGCCGGCGCTGGCTTCAAAAACAAGACCGGAGGGCAAAAACGTTACCTTCATTTCGTCACCTCCCGGAACAGGTAGCAGCCCACATAAGTAAGCGTGCCCCGTCCGTGGTTATACAGGATGTTGTTGTCCTTGCACACGTCGCTGATGACCATACCGTATCCTTCCATGGGGCTGCTCATGAGATCGGGGAAGCGGCATGGCGCGTCGGGAAAGGTGCATTTCTGACAATGTGTGCATTCACCCGCACCCAGCGGAAGCACCTCCAGCTCCTTGTGCTCTTTCCGAAGCTTTTTCAGGAATTCCACAAAATGCGCCGAATGTATCTTCGCCGTTTCCTCCATCGTCTCAAAATCGAAATCATCCTCCAACTGACCCGTCGTCTCGACGATCAGGCCGGCCTCATATCGGTTTACCCGTTCCTGGCATTCCGCGATCGTTCCGCAGTTCGGCGGGCAGCTCCAATTGGTGTTATAGGCGTGGCATTTGTTGACGGCGCACATTTCCCGCACTTCTTCACGAAGCTTAATGGTTTCCACCTTCATCGGTTCGGCAAGGGTGAATCCGATCCCGAGCGCTTCTTCGCGCAGCATGGCCATATCCATCTTCGGCAGGTTCCTTTCTGTATCGTGGTTGATTTCATTTTATTATATAACATTTTTTGAAATTTGCAACGGGCTATGCTATAATGAGCTTTGTCAGAAACAAGCTCAGGAGGCGCCCCATGTTCAAGCGAAGAGTTGAGGATTCCGGCAAGACCACGATCTTCCGTTTTGCCTGCCGGATTTTTTATGCTCATGTAATGAGTATCCTGATCATGCTGGTGGTCTATTTCCTGGTAGACAATCTGCAGCTGATCGGCATCCACCAGCCGGACGGGCTTTACAATGCGGCGGTCACCGTCGCCTGTCTCCTGTTCTACCTGGTCTATGTCTATGTCCAGTGCTGGCGCATCGGACAGCGGGACTACAATCAGGTGCTCTACCATCATATCACATACAATAAATGGAAGCCTCTGATTGCTGCCGCCTGCAGTCAGATCCCCGGCTTCCTTCTCGCCTTGTTTGCCGTGATCCCTTCCACGCGGGATTGGGGACGTTCCATTTTCAGCGTCTTTTATTTCTATGCCTCCTGGCTTCTGGCCAGATGCAAGGATTCCTTTCCGTTTGTCTATTTCCTGCCGCTGCTGCTGCCGCTGATCCTTGCAACCGGCGCGTATCATCTGGGATACCGGGGCATCTATCTCGCCAATATCTTTGTTTACAAAATGCCGAAGGAGCAGAAGAAGGAGAAGTCGCGCAGGTCATAAGCCGGTCTCCCTTCCCATAGGATGCAGGGAGGGGAGGGACTGTTCTTGAAATTTCGTCTTGTGACGCTGGCTGCCGCGATCATGCTGATCGCCTGGGCGTTTTTCTGCTTTCCCCTGTCGCGCCGTGTGTTCCGGACTGACCGGGGTGATTGCGTGGTGATGATCATTGACGCGGGGCACGGTGGGGAAGACGGAGGCGCCGTCGCTGCGGACGGGCTGAAGGAAAGCGATGTAAACCTGGCGATCGCTCTCAGGACGGACCAGCTGCTGGGGCTTTGCGGGATCCCCACCCGCCTGACAAGAGACAGCGACGATATCGCTTATCCCGATTATGCGGAAACCACCCGGCAGCGCAAGCGGGCGGACCAGGAATACAGAGCCGCTTTGATCCGCGGCACGGATCGCGGCGTGCTGCTGAGCATCCATCAAAACAACTATACTTCTTCCGGACCCAGAGGGGCCCAGGTATTTTACAGCAGCGTTTCCGGCAGCGAAGCCTTTGCAAAGGAAATGCAGGCAAATCTTGCACTCTTATGCGGCGATCACCGCAAGGCTGCGCCGGTATCGGAGGATATTTACCTTATGCGTCAGGCAAACTGCCCGGCCATTCTGGTGGAATGCGGCTTCCTGTCCAATCCGGAGGAACTGTCCCTGTTGCGAAGCGACGAATACCGCACCAAGCTGGCGCTTGCACTGACCGCCGGCTGCATCCATCACTATCAGGAGCTGGAGGCGCACTATGGCAAAGGCTAAAAGCGTGTTTTACTGCACGGAATGCGGAAATGAGACGGTGAAATGGCAGGGGAGGTGCCCTTCCTGCGGCGCGTGGAATACCATCGTCGAGCATAAAGATACGGGAAAGAACAGTCCCTCCGCTTTCGTCGCCGCCCGGATGCCGGAAAAGCTTTCGCAGATGGAATCGGAGGAGGAAGTCCGGTTTTCCACCGGTATCGGCGAGCTGGACCGCGTGCTGGGCGGCGGTGCGGTCACCGGTTCCCTCGTGCTGGTGGGCGGCGCTCCGGGAATAGGGAAGTCCACGCTGCTGCTGCAATTTTGCGGAAGCCTGCCGCCGGAAAAGAAGATCCTCTATATCAGCGGAGAGGAATCCGGCCGTCAATTGAAGCTGCGTGCGCAGCGCCTGGGCTGTGACCTGGACAGGCTCTATGTCCTGATCGAAACCGACCTGGACGCGATTCTGGAGTCTGTCTCCGCATTCCGCCCCGACGTGCTGATCGTGGATTCCATTCAAACCATGTACCACGCATCCCTGGAATCCTCGCCCGGCAGCGTTCCCCAGGTGAAGGACTGCACCATGGCCTTCATGCGCCTTGCCAAGGACGAGGGCGTCACCGTCTTCGTCGTCAGCCACGTGAACAAAGAAGGCGCGATCGCCGGTCCGAAGGTGCTGGAACATATGGTGGACTGCGTCCTGTATTTTGAGGGTGACGGCGGCGCCGGTTACCGCATCCTCCGGGCTGTCAAGAACCGCTTTGGCTCCACCAATGAGATCGGCGTCTTTGAGATGCGGGGCGAGGGCCTGGCAGAAATACCGAATCCTTCGGAGAGTCTCCTGGCCGGGCGGCCCGTCGGCGCCGCGGGGACCTGCGTCACCTGCGTGATGGAGGGCAGCCGCCCCATTCTGGCGGAAATCCAGGCTCTGATAACAAAATCCAGCGCCAATATTCCAAGAAGAAGCTTCAATGGGTTAAATTTTAATCGTTCTACTTTGCTGCTTGCAGTCCTGGAAAAACGGGGCGGTCTGCGCCTCGGCGCCTGCGACGCTTATATCAACGTCGTTAACGGCCTGGAGCTCGACGAACCCGGAGCCGACCTGGCGGCAGTCCTTGCCATCGCTTCCAGCTACACGGAGCGCGTCATACCAGAAACAACGGCGGCTATCGGGGAAGTGGGGCTGACAGGGGAGATCCGAACCGTGTCCGGGATGGAGCAGCGGCTGAGCGAGGTCCGCAGGCTCGGCTTTGACTGCTGCATCGTGCCGAAATGGAAAGGCGTTCAGCGAAATGTACCGAAAGGACTCCGCCTGATCGAAGTGCGCAATATCCAGGAAGCTCTGGCAGCGGTCATCGGAGCGAAACGGCAGACTGTATCGGGCGACCCCGAATAGTTCAGGTACTTGATGAAAGAGACGGTCCTATGGAAATATTGATCAAATACCATCTTCCCGAGCTGGAAAGGGTGCGAAGCCTCCAAATCGGTGATTGGATCGATTTGCGCTCCGCCGAGCATGTGGAACTGAAAGCTGGCGACTTCCGACTGATTTCTCTCGGCGTCTCCATGAAACTGCCGGAGGGCTACGAAGCGCATATCGCGCCGCGCAGCTCCAGCTTTGCAAAATGGGGCTTTCTGCAGACCAACAGCGTCGGCGTCGTGGACAACAGCTACGCCGGGACCAACGATATCTGGAAGCTGCCGGTTTATGCGACGCGCGATGCGGTGATCGAAGTGAACGATCGTATCTGCCAGTTTCGCATCATGAAACGAATGCCGCAGGTCAGCTTTCAGGAAGTCGATGCCTTGGAGGAAACGGATCGCGGCGGTTTCGGGAGCACGGGCGTCCGCTGAATCCGAAAGACCGCGTTTACGGTATTTCACAGCCGCACCTTACGCAAGTGTAAAAATGCGGCCCTTATCGGCACAGTCCTCTGCGAAAAGCCCCCTACTTGACGCAAAATTTTTATTTTGTTGAAAGTATTGTTTATGTTAAAGTAACTGCTGTCAGAAGCTGCTGTCGTCCCCTTTCGGTTACTGTTTATCGGAGGAATTCCAATTGGAGCTTCATGATTTGACCGTGATCCGACCGTTGCTGGAAAAACACGGTTTTCATTTCTCAAAATCCATGGGACAAAACTTTCTCATACGGGATTGGGTCCCGCGAAGAATCCTGGAGGTCGCCGGCATCACCTGTGACGACGGCGTTCTGGAGATCGGTCCCGGTATCGGCGTCCTTACGCAGGAGCTTTGCTCTGCCGCCGGTAAAATCGTGGCTGTGGAACTGGATCACAGGCTGATACCGGTATTGCAAGAAACACTGGCGGTTTTTTCCAATGCGGAGATCGTAAGCGGCGATATCATGAAACTCGACCTGATGCAGCTGCTCTCCGACCAGCTTCCCGGCCTGCCGCTCAAGGTTTGCGCCAATCTCCCCTATAATATCACGACGCCGGTGCTTCGCTTGCTCATGGAATCCGAGCGCTTTGCGCAGATCACCGTGATGATACAAAAAGAAGTCGCGCAGCGGATCTGCGCCAAACCCGGCACACCGGAATACGGAGCTTTCACCGTTTTCACGGAATTCTATGCTTCGCCTGCCATTTGTTTCGACGTTCCTCCGGATTGCTTTTATCCCAGGCCCAAGGTCACTTCGACCGTGATCACCCTGCATAGAAAGACGCGGGATATCAGCCCGGAAGACCGTGATTTTCTGTTTTCCATCACGCGTGCTGCCTTTTCCCAGCGAAGGAAAACGCTGGTCAACAGCCTCTCTTCCCTGTTCGCGGGCAAGCTTACCAAAGAAGAGCTTCAGGCGGCTGTCGCCGCTTGCGGATTTGATCCTCTTGTCCGCGGTGAAAGGCTTAGTCTGCGTGATTATTTAACGCTATCTAGTTATATTAAAACAATTTTATAGTATGAAAGGCCGCCGGATATGTTATCCGGCGGCCTTGTTTCGCTGTTTTGTTTTTCCCGGGTCAGGCTTAGTCCTTCTTCACGAACTCAAAAGCGGGAACCTGCTCCTGCTGCTCGTAAATGGGATTATAGACGTTGCCGCGGAAGACGGTGGCGAAGCCGGGGGTAGGCTTCTCGTCGGGGAATGCGCGGAGGATGGCGTTCATGCGCAGCTCCCAGCCGGGCTTGAAGTCCACATGGGTAAAGATGAACTTGTCGCCGCGCTTGATGCCGCGGACCACGCGCTCGCCGGCGTCGTCAGGATCGCGGGAGAGCTTGCTGAAGTCGATGGGATTGCCGTTCTCGTCCTTCGGGGGCTCGAACTTGGGCATGGGCAGCGGCTTGCCGTCCTTGTCCTTCGGGGGCTCGCGGCGAGCGGGCATCTTGGGCACGGCATCCTCGCCCAGGTGCTTCTTGATGACTTCCTGAGAGCTGACGCCCAGGTTGGTGGAATAGGGGCCGGGGCAGAACGCGGCGGAGCCGACGTTGGTGCCTTCCAGTTCCATGGCCAGTTCTTCCATCAGAGTGATGACGCCCATCTTCAGGGAGTCGTACATCGGGAAGCCCTTGACCGGGAAGATGCCGGACATGGAGGCGGTGGAGACCACATAGCCACCCTCACCGTGCTTGGTGATACGGGGCAGGATGGTGCCGATGCCGTTCAGGATGCCGCGATAGTTGACGTCGATGCAGAGGTCGATGGTCTTCCAGTCGAATTCGCCGGTGGTGAGACGGGGCTCGGCATTGCCGATGCCGGCATTGTTCACCAGGACATGGATATTGCCGAACTTGGCTTCCACAGCGTCGGCAGCCTTGACATAGCCTTCCCGATCGGTGACGTCCAGATTGACGCCCATGGCGGGGAAGCCATGGCTCTCGAACCAGGGAAGCGCTTCGTCGATGGCGCTCTGCCGGAAGTCGGCGATGGCAACATTCATGCCCTCGCGGGCGCAGGCCTTGGCGATGCCCAGGCCCATGCCGCTGGCGCCGCCGGTGATGAATGCGGTTTTACCTTTCAGATCGATGAACATGTTGATACCTCCAAAAGTGATTCATTTGATGTTTATATTCTACAACTGTTCTGCGCTTTCTGTCAAGCGTTCCGGGCACTTTCACCGAATAACCCTTGCGTTTCTTCTTTCCGGATGGTAGAGTTAGGGCGAAAGGTCGGGTGGATGTGGAGCTGGATCGGGAAATCGCCGGGCTTTTGCTGCCCTGGTATGAAAAAAACAAGCGCTCCCTTCCCTGGCGTGCGGACCGGGAGCCCTATCATGTCTGGCTCAGCGAAGTCATGTGTCAGCAGACCCGCGTGGAGGCCGTCAAGGGGTATTATCACCGCTTCCTGACTGCTTTGCCCACGATCGAGGATCTGGCCGTCTGCCCGGAGGAACAGCTCTCGAAGCTCTGGGAAGGGCTGGGCTATTATTCCCGCGCCCGCAATCTGAAGCGCAGCGCGGAAATCATCTGCCGGGAATACGGCGGGGTCTTCCCTTCGGATTTCGCTGCGATCCGGGCGCTGCCCGGCATCGGCGACTATACGGCGGCGGCCATTGCTTCCATTTGCTTTGATCTCCCCTGCCCTGTCGTGGACGGGAATGTTCTGCGTGTCGTGACCAGACTGAGGGCTTTCCGCGGGGATATCCGCAGGGAGCGCACGAAGGCGGAGGTCCGGCAGGCGCTGGCGCCGCTGTTCGACGGCGTCAGCAGCGGTGCGCTCAACCAGGCGCTGATGGAGCTTGGCGCGCTGGTGTGTCAGCCGAACCGCGCGCCGGACTGCGGCGTTTGCCCTCTGCAAAAGCTGTGTTCTTCTTCCGCCGGACTGTGGAGAGAAATCCCCTTCAAAAGCGAGCTGAAGGAGCGCCGGGTCGAGCGGCATACCGTGTTTCTGCTCTGCTGCGGCGGCGCATGGGCTTTGCGGAAGCGCCCGAAGAAGGGCTTGCTGGCCGGCTTGTGGGAATTCCCGAATCTGCCCGGCGACCTGGAGGCGCAAGCCGCCCTTGACGCCGCTGCGGCGTGGAACTGCCGCCCGATCCGGCTTCTCCGGCACACGGAAAAGCGGCATATTTTCACCCATATCCTCTGGGAGCTTCCCGCATGGGTGATCGAATGTCAAAACCCGGCGGACGGCTTTATCTGGGCTTCTTCGGAGGAGATCAAGGAGCGCTATTCCCTGCCGACGGCTTTTCGGCAGTTTATGAATGAAACGGAAATAAAGGAGAATCCATATGAAAAAAGCGATTGAATCCAAGGAAGCCCCTGCCGCCATCGGTCCCTATTCCCAGGCGATCCGCGCGGGAGGCATGGTCTATGTGTCCGGCATGCTGGGCATCGATCCGGCGGACGGAAACCTGAAAACGACCGTCACGGAGCAGGCGGAGCAGGCGCTGAAGAACCTCAGCGCCGTGTTGAAGGAAGCGGGAACGGATACGGGCAGCGTCGTCAAGACCACGGTGTTTTTGACGGATATAGGCGCGTTCGCCGCCGTGAACGAAATCTACGCCCGGTATTTTACTTCCCCCTTCCCTGCCCGCAGCTGTGTACAGGTGAGCGCCCTGCCCAAGGGCGGCGCGTTTGAGATCGAAGCCATCGCGGAAGTGTGACGCGAAGACGTTGTGAGGGCCTGCCATCCGGCAGGCCCTCATGGTGTTTCCTTGAAAACGCAAGAATAAACCGCCCGCAGCTTCAGGCCGTGGGCGGCAAATCCAATGATCATCGTTTTGATTTTACCCCGGAAGCTCAGGAAAGGCGGCTGCCGTCGGGGATGGCGTCGTCCGCGAAGATCACCTGGGCACGATCCCCCACCGTGGCGGCGAGGATCATGCCGCAGGATTCCACGCCCCGCAGCTTCGCCGGGGTCAGGTTATAAACAAGCAGCACCTTTTTACCGATCAGATCCTCCGGCTGATACCAGGCATGGATGCCGGACACCACCTGCCGCTGCTCCTGGCCCACCTGCAGCTGCAGGCAGAGGAGCTTATCGGATTTCTTCACCGGCTCGCAGCTGAGGACCTTTGCCACCCGCAGATCCAGCTTTTGGAATTCGGAAATGGAAACAAGGCCCGCAGCGGGCTCCTCCGGCTTTTTTTCTTCCGCGGGGGATGCTTCCTTCTTCGCGGTCTGATGGATGGCCTCCAGCGCAGCCAGTTCCTTCTGCATATCGATGCGGGGGAAGACGTTCTCGCCCTTGCTCACCTTTGTGCCGGGCGTCAGCACGCCCCAGCACAGGGCGTCGTCCCAGCCGAAGCGATCCTCCGGGACGCCCAGCATCACCCGGAACTTCTCTGCGCTGTCGGGAATAAAGGGCTTCAGCAGGGTCACGCAGACGCGCTCCGCCTCCGCCAGGTTATACAGCACGCCGCCGAGGCGCTCCGCCTTTTCCGGGTCCTTGGCAAGCACCCAGGGCGCCGTCTCGTCGATGTACTTGTTGGCGCGGGAGAGAACCTTGAAAACCTCCTGCAAAGCCTGCTGGAAAGCATACTTCTCCATCTGCTCCTCAAAGCGCCCGGGCAGCGCCTTCACCATCGCCAGGAGTTCTTCATCCTCCGGGCCGGAGGCGCGTTTTTCGGGAATGACGCCGTCGAAATACTTTTCCATCATGGCGGCGCTGCGGGAGATCAGGTTGCCCAGGTCATTCGCCAGGTCCGCGTTGATGCGGGCGATCAGAGCTTCATTGGAGAAGTTTCCGTCGCTGCCGAAGGGGAATTCCCGCAGCAGGAAATAGCGCAGGGCGTCCACCCCATAGCGGTTTGCCAGCAGCACCGGGTCCACCACGTTGCCGAAGCTCTTGGACATCTTGCCCCCGTCCAGCAGCAGCCAGCCGTGGCCGTAGACCTTTTTCGGAAGGGGCAGGTCCAGGCTCATAAGGAAAGCGGGCCAGTAGATGGAATGGAAACGGACGATCTCCTTGCCCACGAAATGCACGTCGGCCGGCCAGTATTTTTCCAGATCGTGGTGGGCGTCGTTGCAGTAGCCCAGAGCGGTCATATAGTTAAAGAGCGCGTCCAGCCAGACATAGACCACGTGGCCCGGATCGAAGTCCACGGGAACGCCCCACTTGAAGGTGGTGCGGCTGACGCAGAGGTCCTGCAGGCCGCCCTCGCAGTCCAGGAAATTATTGATCATTTCATTGACCCGGCTGGCGGGCTCCAGGATGTCCGTGGTCTTGAGCAGCTCCCGCACGCGGTCGGCATACTTGCTGGCCCGGAAGAAATAGGCTTCCTCCTCGGCGTATTTCACTTCCCTGCCGCAGTCGGGGCACTTGCCGTCCACCAACTGGCTCTCGGTCCAGAAGCTCTCGCAGGGGGTGCAGTAGAGGCCGCGGTAAGCGCCCTTGTAGATATCCCCCTTGTCATACATCATTTTGAAAATGCGCTGGATGGAGGTGACGTGATAATCGTCGGTGGTGCGGATAAAGCGGTCATAGGAGATGTTCATCAGCTTCCACAGGTCCTTGATGCCCGCGACCACGCGGTCCACGAACTGCTGCGGCGTGACGCCGGCCTCCCTGGCCTTTTCCTCGATCTTCAGGCCGTGCTCGTCCGTGCCAGTGAGGAACATCACGTCAAAACCCCGCATTCGCTTATACCGCGCCATGACATCGGTTGCCACGGTGCAGTAGGTGTGCCCGATGTGGAGATTGGCGGACGGATAGTAGATGGGGGTCGTGATGTAAAATGTCCCTTTGCTCATGATTTTGCCTCCTAATAGAATGTGACATATATTTTTACCACCGTTGCCGGAAAAAGTCAACTTTTCCGGCGTTTGAAACGCCGAAGATTTGTGTTCGAATAACCGAAGATTTGCTACTTCTTGTCGGAAAATCGGTTGACATACTACATCTTGTATGCTAACATACGGACGATAACTTTAAGACGGCTCGTGAAGCCGACAAGATATCGCACAATCGCACAGGGGCGCTGAAGAGCGCGTGTGGTTACCTTGCCGGCGAACAGGCGGCAGGGTATTTTTCTTTGTCCGCAGGGCTGGAATACTATGGAGGGACATATGAAACTGATCTACAGTATCAAGGACAAACCGAAATTCGGGCAGGTCGTGCTCTTCGCGCTCCAGCAGCTGCTGGCCATCATGGCCGCCACCATCGCGGTCCCCGCTTCCGTGAATCAGGCCTTGCAGTCGCCGGTGCTTTCCGCCTCCGCCGCTCTCTTCGGCGCTGGCTGCGGCAGCATCATCTACCTGCTCTGCACCCGGAGCAGCAGTCCTGTGTTCCTGGGCAGTTCCTTCGCTTTCATCGGCTCCATCATCTCCGCTTTCAGCGGCGCCGCCGCCATCGGTCTCAGCGTCGAGGCGGGATACTGGGGCATCATTATCGGCGCGCTGATGGCCGGTCTCGTCTACGTCATCATCGCCATCGTCGTTAAATTCTGCGGGGTAAAATGGATCGACAAGCTGATGCCCCCTGTCATCATCGGGCCCGTCGTCGCAACCATCGGTCTCAGCCTGTCCGGCAATGCCGTGGGCGGTCTTACCAGCAGCAGCGTCGCCGGAGGAAGCATTTATGTTTGCCTGATCTGCGGTTTGATCACCCTGGCTGTGACCATGCTGTCCGCCACCTACGGAAAGAGAAGCCTGAAGCTGATCCCCTTCATCATCGGCATTCTGGCGGGCTATATCGCCGCCACCATCTTCTACCTCATCGGCAAGGCGACAAACAATCCTGCCCTCATCGTCATCAACTACAGCGCTTTTGATGGCTGCGGCGTCTTCAAGCTCCCCGATTTTGCTTTCGCTCTGGGCAAGGGCGGGTTGGCACAGATCAACGGGACCTACATTCTCACCATATTTGCCGCATATGTGCCTGTAGGCTTCGTGGTCTTCGCGGAGCATCTGGCCGACCACAAGAACCTCTCCAGCATCGTGGGCGTCGATCTTCTGGAGGAGCCCGGCCTCACCCGCACGCTCCTGGGCGACGGCATCGGGTCCATCGTGGGCACCTTCTTCGGCGGCTGCCCCAACACCACCTACGGCGAATCCATCGCCACTGTCGCCATCACCCGCAACGCCTCCACCGTCTCCATCTGGGGCGCTGCTGTGGCCTGCATCGTATTCTCCCTTATCTCCCCGCTGGTCGCTTTTCTGGAAACGATCCCCGACTGCGTCATGGGTGGCGTCTGCTTCGCGCTCTATGGTTTCATTGCCGTTTCCGGTCTGAAGATGCTTCAGAAAGTCGACTTGAACAAAAACCGCAACCTGTTCGTCGCTTCCATCATTCTCGTTGCCGGCGTCGGCAATATGATGATTTCCTTTGGCAACGTCACCATCCGTACCACGGCCTGCGCCCTGATCCTGGGCATCCTCGCCAACGTGATGCTCTCCAAGGAGAAGGACGAGGAAGAAGCGAAATAAACGCTGAACGCCAAGATAAAACCCGCCCGGCGGCTGCCGGGCGGGTTTTGTGTCGGTTCTTACTTTCCGTAGCGGTCCGCCAGGAAGAGATAGCAGGAGGAAGCCCAGGAGGACCAGAAGAGCTGCTTTTCGCCAAAGGCTACCAGGCCGCGCTCCCCTTTCCCGTCCAGGGCGTTGTGGATGTGGAACATGCCGTTGTCCCGCAGAGTGCGGGCATACCGCAGGCCCATTTCCTTTGCCAGCTCCGGCTTTCCGGCGGCTTCCAGAGACAGGCACATGATCAACTGGGCGGGAACGATCACGCTGCCGGCGGTGAAGCCGTGGTTAAAGTAGGGACTCTCCGGGCTTTCGGAGGCGAAGCCGAAGGGCGTGATAAAACCGTTGGCCCAAATGAAATCCACGGTCTTCTCGATGATCTCCTTGGGCAGACGGTCGCCAAGGATCAGCGCTGCGGAGATGGGCAGGCTCAGGGTATCGGCCACGGCGCCGGTGCGGATATTTTTCACCACCCAGCGGTCCCCGTTCCAGAGCATCTTGATCAGCTTCTCCGTCAGCTCGTCGGCCCGCTTCGTCCAGGCGGCGCACTCCGCCTCCGGCACGCCGATGCTCCTTCCCAGCTTTGCCAGCGCGTCCATCATGCGGACCGTGTAGGCGTTCATATCCGGGGAAGCCAGGGGGAAGCCCACATAAAAGTAAGCCGCGTCCTCCCAGCCGGTCTCGATGGCGCCCTGGTTCTCCCATACGCCGTCCCCATCCATATCGCGGAACTTGAAGAAAAACTCCGTCCACTTCGCCATGCGGTCATAGACAAACTGTTTTTCCTCCAGCGGGATCGCGCTCAGGTCACAGTGCTCCATGAGCCAGTCCAGCGCGACGCCCTGGAAGGGCGGCTTCATGCTGCTGCTCATGCCGGACTTGTGGGAGATCGCGTCCTCGATGCGGCCGTTGGCGTCCTGATGATCGAAGCAGGAGCGCAGGATATCCCAGGCGAGGCGAGTGTCCTTGCTGAGGAAGATGGCCTGCATGGCCTGCTGCCAGCCGAAAGCGCTTTCGAAGATGATGCGCATCATCTTCACCATGGTGTGCTGATAAGCCGTGACCCCGTCCGGATCTACCATCAGGCTCCAGGTGGTCCAGAGGGCCTGCCGGCGCATGGGCTCGAATTCCTCGGGCAGCGAGGGATAGAGGCTGGTGCAGAAATCGTCGAATTCCTTCTCCACCGCCGCTACGGCCTCGTCATAGGCCGGGTAGGAATCCAGCGCACGGCCGCAGGGGTCCGCCGCGTATTCCTCGATGCCGAATTCAAAGACGCCCTCCTGATCGGGGTTGATCACGAAGCCGCCGCCGGGCATGGCTTGGACTGCGCCGCGGAAAACGATGAGCAGCCCGGTGTCGTCGGAGAAGGTGAAGCGCCAGGTGCCGTTGGGAAGCTCCAGCGGCGTGCTGCCGAAAGCGCCCCTCTGTGTGCTGATCCGAAGGCTCAGGCCGTCGGTGCCCCGTCCGAGGATCAGGCTCTTTTCCGCGATGCAGAAACGGGCGCTGCCCTTCAGGGACTGGAGGATGACTTCCGATGGGGTCGTAGAGATGACTGTGGGCAGCTTCTGCCCCTTGCAGAGCAGCTCCATGGACATCTGGCGGCAGGAATTCTGGGCATTCAGGCCGCTCATGCCGCTGCCGCCGCCCTTGCAGGTGGTGAGATACAGGGTGTTTTTGCCGAATTGGGCGTCGCCGTCGTTGCGGTTGGCAAAGGCGAGATAGCTGCCCCGGCGGGAGAAGGGGGTACTCAAAAGGTCAACGAAGCAGGTGCTTTCCAGCATGGTGAACCATCCTTTCCTGTTTTTATTTTGTTTTTTCCATTTTATCAGGCCGAAGTGCTTTTGTAAACTCCGGTCTTGCCCTGTTTTCAACATTGTGATACGCTCTGAATCGACAGGATACGGCAAAGGAGGGTTGCCTGATGCGTTTTTCCATGGAACGGGATTTTGATCGCTTCGTCGTCTTCGATTTGGAGACCACCGGATTCGGAACCGCCGCCGGGATCACGGAAATCGGCGCGGTGAAGGTGGAACACGGAGAATTCATCGCGCGTTTCTCCTCCCTGGTGAATCCCGGCTGCCATATCCCCTACCCCGTTCAGCTGCTCAACGGCATCACCGACGAGCTGGTAGCCGATGCGCCTCGCTTTTCCACACTGCTGCCCCGTTTTCTTGCCTTCCTCGGCGACGATCCCCTCATCGCCCACAATGCGTCCTTTGACTGTTCCTTCCTTTATCGGGAAGCGGAAAAGCTCGGCATCCGCATACTGAATCCGGTAGTAGACACGGTGAAGCTGGCGCGCCGTGTCTGGCCCGGGCTCCCCAGCTATAAGCTGACCTACCTTACGGATTATCACGGTATCGCCCAGGAGGACGCGCATCGGGCCTGGTGCGACGCCAAGGCCACCGCAAAGCTCTACCTGATGATGCACAGCTGAATGTACCTCTCACTGCCGCTTTACGGCAGCACCGCGCAATTCCGGAGCGCGGATCGTGCAGATGGATTCTTCGCCAGGCCGGATGAAAACCCGAGGGAATGCTTGGGTATTGTCGAGGTTTTGGTCAGCATGACGGCATCATCGACATGAATGATCTGTGCCGCGAATTGCGCGGTGTTTGCTTATGGATTATCCCCCGTTCGTTCTCATTCGAAAACGAACGGGGGATATTTCATGTCGCCGGCTTCCGGCTGTTTTAGTTTTCGTGTGATTCCTCCGATTCGGGTTCCAAATCGGTTTCCTCGACTTGTTCGCCGCCGCTGTTCGCTTTTTCCGCGTTTGGCTCCCCGGCAGTCTCCGCCGCCTGCGCCTCCAGCGCCGGAACGATGATGTATTTCTTAATGATGGGGTAACAGGTGAAAACGGTGCAGAACCAGCTGAAGGAAAAGAAAAACAGCGGCAGAAGGATGATGGTCAGCAGCGGCGCAAGAAGGAAGGTCACCACGATGCAGGCCAGGGTCACCAGGCTGCTGAGGACATTCCTGCCGAAGCCCAGGAACACGAACAGCCAGGCATTCTTCAGGATGTGGAAGACATTCAGATTGACCGTCACGGCCATCAGATAGGTATAGTGCCGCATGAAAAGCCACACCAGCAGAACAAGGCCGCAGATCACGGAAAGAATGACGGACAGAGCATAGCCCACGTTTTTCCCGGCTTCCGCGATGCCGCCGAACATGCCGTTGAGGCAGATCCAGAGCACCAGGAGGTCCGCCACGCCGAAAAACAGCCCCTGCCTGACATTGCTCCAGGCGCGGCTCCAGAAATCCGACATCCAGGCATGCTCTTCCCGCGCGAAGTTCCGCAGGATATAGGTGAAGCCCATGGTGATGGGACCGTAGAGCAGCACGGACAGAATCAGCAGCGGGCGATTGAGCACCTCCGGCACAAAGCTGAAAAAGGAAGCGATAAAACCGACGCCGGCCAGCAGGATCACGCCGTCGCCGATTTCCTTCAGGCGGTCGGCAAAAAGTCCGTTCAGCGTATAGAATACATAGAGGACCATGGGCAGCGTCAGCAGGAAAACCCAAAGATTCAGGGTCAAAAACCGCCAGAATTTTCGGAAATACAGCTCAAAGAAACGAAAAAAGCCCTTTTTGACCGGCGCGTTATCCAGCAGATCCGGCCTGTTTTTATAGATATAGGGGCGGAATAAGCTCATGGAACGAATGACTCCTTGCTTTCGCCAAGCCGTCAGGCTCTGGGATGGGCCTTCTGATAAACCTCCGTCAGATGATCCTGAACGACCTGGGTGTAGATCTGCGTGGTGGAGAGGTCCGCATGGCCCAGCATCTCCTGAATGTCCTTCAGATCAGCCCCGTTGACAAGAAGATGGGCTGCGAAGGAATGGCGCAGAGTATGGGGCGTGATCTCCTTCTCGATGCCGGCCTTTTTTTGATAGGCTTTCACGATTTTCCAGAAACCCTGGCGGGACATGCGGCTGCCGCCGAGATTCACGAAAAGCGCGGGCTCGTCCACCTCATCCACCATGGCCGGCCGAACATCCTCCAGATAGTCCTTCAGCGCTTTGACGGCGACCTTATACATGGGGATGACGCGCTCCTTTGTTTCCCCGCGGCAGCGGATAAAGCCAACGGACAGATTCACGTCTCCGATATCCAGGCCGATCAGCTCCGAAACGCGGATGCCCGTGGCGTAGAGCAGTTCCAGCATGGCCTTATCGCGGATGCCTTTGGCTTCCTGGGTGTCCGGCTGCTCCAAAAACTGTTCCACCTCGCTGCTCGACAGGATCTGCGGCAGCTTTCGCTTTTGCCGGTCCATGGTCACATGCCGCGCGGGATTGTCTTTCAGCTTTCGTTTTTCAAGCAGATGAGCATAGTAGGAACGCAGGGTCGCGCTGCATCGCTGCACCGTCGACTGGGATTTGCCGGAAGCGCGGAGGAAGCGGTAATAGGCGGAAATATCTTCCTCCCCCGCCTGCAGCAGCGTTTTCTCCGCGGTATTCCGAAGCCATTCGCCGAACTGCCGGAGGTCCCGAAGATAACTGCTGAGGGTGTTGGAGGAAGCATTCTTTTCCTTTTTCAAATAGCCTTCAAAATCCCGCAGGGACTTTTCAAGTTCCGTCAAAGACTTCCTCCTTTCCCTGAGGCTAAACACTCAGAATGTAATATGCGAGAGCAAAGGCTGCCAGAAGAATCACGGAAAAACAGACGCTGATGCGCAGCGCATCATAGGCGTAATCCGGACGCAACAGTCCGCCGGAACGAATCTGCGTGCGGATGAGAAACGACAGCCGCCGGACAGAGGCAGCGGTCACCACCAGGCACAGGCAGGCAAGCCAAAGGAATGCAGAGCAAAGGAACCCATCGTGCGTAAATCTCAGAAGCATTCCAACAGCAAAAGCAGAAACGAATCCGGCAAACGTCAAAATAAGATCGGAGAAAACAAATCCCGACGCGGAAAAGCCGAAAACGAGCAACAGAAGCGGAGCGGCACAGAAAGCCGCCGGAACGAGGAGCAGCGGACGACGCGCAACAAAACCAAAAACCAGCTCCCAGATGTGCATGGACGCGGGAACGGAAAGCTGAAGGAAAGAGAGCGCGCCGCAAAGCGTCCCGAAAGAAAAGAATGCGGCGCAAATCAGCATCCGCTTCTGCGCCTGAGAGTGTTCCATGTCGCGATACCTCCGCCCTTGCTCCGGGCGGAAGGGAAAAAGAAAGCGCCTTTCCGGCTCGGATTACATCATAATACAGCGTCGTCCGGCTTTCAAGAGATTCGCCGGAAAAACCGTAATTTTGTGCATTATGCATAGATATTATGTCTACTACATTATGTCTACTTCTGTAACGGGTTATCCGAAAGTTCACGAAAAGTCCTGAAAATCCGTCGATTTTTCCAGGTTATTGTGTTATCTCACGGCATTGCCACAATATCTGGTATCACCAACCGATAATATGTAAACTGTTCATTTGAATGAGGATCGTCTGTGGATTCTTCGCTTTTTCCCTTTCTTGTTTCTCAGCTCTACGCCCATTGCAGTTATCAGTCCCGGAAGAATGACGCAAATCGCATGAGCGAAGATTTCCGGCTGTATCTGGCTTCCCTCAGAAAAGACGACACCGGACATCATTAGAAGGATCGCGGGGATCGCGCACCCAAGCAGCATCGTTCGACTGCTTCCCTCTCCTTTCTGCTTCAACGCAGCGCCGACCGTTCCTGCAATCAGGCAGCAAAGGATGATTCCCGGCTCAGCTTGTTTTATGCTGAGAACACCCTTTTGGATCAATCCCGCTTCGACGCAAAGAAGCAGCACAAGGCTTGCTGCCGTCGCTCCCGGAATGCGCCAAAATGCACCGAACGAATTCTTTCCCGACCGTTTGACCATAAAAAAGCACCTCCGCATATCCTCGTTCAAAGGATATGCGGAGGCATGCAAACAATATGCTATCAACCCTGGGTATCGATCCCGTTGGTGGAAATGGCCCAGCGCATGATCTGCAGACGCACCCGATCTTCACCGGTCTCAAAGGTGATCATGTCGTCCTTAATGCCGACGATCTTGCCCACGATGCCGCCGATGGTTGTGATCTGATCCCCCACCTGCAGATTGGTGCGCATTTCCTGCAGCTTCTTTTTCTTCTTGTTCTCAGGCCGGATCAGGAAGAAATAGAACACCGCGAACAGCAGGACGATCATAATAATACCGCTGTAACTACCCAAACCTTCCATGAAAAACCCTCCAGTTTTAGATACTTGATTATATATTCGCGCTCACACAAAGTCAATCATTTTCTCTCTGACGGTAAAACTCCCGCCGGAACTCCGCGAAGCGGCCGTCAGCGAGGGCATTCCGGATTTCTTCCATCAGGTGGTTGTAATACCAGAGATTGTGAAGGACGCCGAAGCGGAGCGCCATGATCTCCTCCGCCTTGAACAGATGGCGGATATAGGCGCGGGAATAGCGGCGGCAGACAGGACAGCCGCAGCCCTCCTCTATCGGCCGTTCATCTCTGGCGTATTTCTCGTTTTTCAGGTTCATGGTCCCGCCGTGCGTGAAAAATTTAGCATGCCGCCCGTTTCTTGCGGGCATGACGCAGTCAAAGAAATCGATGCCTCTGGCCACGCCCTCCACGATGTTTTCCGGCGTCCCCACGCCCATGAGGTAACGGGGCTTGTCCTCCGGCATTTCCGGCACCAGATAATCCAGCGTGGCGTACATTTCTTCCGTACTCTCCCCCACTGCAAGACCGCCCACAGCGTAGCCCGGAAGGTCCAGTTCCGCGATTTTGGCCATGTGGCTCAGCCGAAGCTCCCGGTCGATCCCGCCCTGATTGATGCCGAACAGCTGCTGACCGCGGTTCACGGTGTCCTCCCGCTCGTTCATGCGCCGCAGCTCCTCCTTGCAGCGCAGCAGCCAGCGGTAAGTGCGCTCGCAGGATTCGGCGATGTATTCGCGTGGAGACGGAATCTTCACGCATTCATCGAAGGCCATGGCAATATCGGAGCCGAGGCCGGATTGAATGCGGATGCTGTCCTCCGGGGACATGAAGATTTTCGCGCCGTCGATGTGGGAGCGAAAAGCGACGCCCTCCTCCGTGATCTTCCGCAGGGAGGCCAGGGAAAAAATCTGGAATCCGCCGCTGTCCGTCAGGATCGGCAGACGCCAGTCCATAAAACCGTGAAGTCCGCCCAGGGATTTGATGACGTCCTCTCCCGGCCGAAGATGCAGATGATAGGTGTTGCAAAGGGCGACGCGGCAGTCCAGCCGCTCCAGGTCCTCGCTGTTCAGGCCGCCCTTAATGGCCCCCTGGGTCGCCACATTCATGAATACCGGCGTTTCTACGGTCCCGTGCGCGGTTTCGAATCGGCCGCGGCGGGCCTTCCCTTCCCTTCGGATGATCGCAAATGCCATGTCATGCCCTCATTTCCCTCAAGATACCCGGCACATTGTAGCAAATGCCCGTCCCCTTTGCAAGTGCGGAAACGCCGCAGGTTTCCCTGCGGCGCCGAGACCTCGCGCATTCAGATCCTGCCGCTCACCGTCAGCGTCGCTTCGCCGGGGCTGCGCGTCCATATGCCGGTGGCCGGGTCCTGGGCAAAGCTTGCCGCCGGGATTGTGACGACGCCGGGAACGGTGGAAAATACGCCGCTGGTCGCGTCATAGGCATACTGGCTGTCACTGAGGATTTGCCCGTTCAGCGTGACCGTGATGTCATGCAGGACAGGATCGAAGGAATCGCTGACCGTGACGTTGTCGCTGCCTTCCGCCGGCAGACCGCCGAGATTCGTGATGTGGAAAGCATACGTGATCACGCCGTTTTCCCGCACCATCGCAGGCTGAACGGTTTTCGTGATCTTCAAATCCGCATTGCACGACGGCGTGACGGCAGCGGAGGATTGCAAGGCTTCCGTGATCCCCGTACCGAACAGCGTCGCCGTATTCATGATCTGGCCCTCGGAACAACCCGGCGCATACGCGTTGGTCCTGGCTGTGTAAAGAACGATGGTATTGCCGCCCGAGGGCACGCTGAGGCCGGTGATGCGAAGCGGCGGACCGGCCAGCGCTGCCGGCGCGTCCTGCAGTTCGCCGTCGATATACACACGGGCAGAACCCGCCGCATAATCCAGCGGCGTCAGGGTCTGCGCTCCGAATTGATAAGCTCCCAGGTCGTCGCTGAGGGTCAGTCCGCTCAGCTCAGTGCTGCCGGAATTGAGGATACTCACCGCATAGGTGATGCTATCCCCCGGTTCATAGGTGTCCGTGACCGCCGTTTTCGTCATGCGCAGACTGGCTGCGATCTCCCCCGTGACCAGGTTGGATACCGCCGTCCGGCCTTGATAGGAAACGGTCGCATAATTCTGAAAAGTCGGCATAGTTATTCTCCTATCGGATTTGTCGCCTTTCGGCTCCTCTTCATTCTATGCCTGCGCGGCAGCGGTGTGAGACGGCGGCCGGAATCCGATTGACTTCCGACAGGATTCAGGGTAGAATACTTTTACAAGGAGGTGCGGCGCTATGTCACAGAATAAGAGCGGCTTCCTCTCCGACAGCATGCAGGAGCTCCTGGGTCCCGGCACAGGGCAGGTTTCCCTGGAACGGATGCAGGAGCTGAACAGGCTCATGTCGTATTATCGCTGCGCCATGATGGAAGTGGTCACCAAGTTCAATGTTCTGAACGAACAGTTCTCCCTGCAATTCGACCGCAACCCCATCACCGGCATCAAAAGCAGGCTGAAAACGCTGCCCAGCATTCTGGAAAAGCTGGAGCGGCGCGGTCATCCCTTTACGCTGGAATCCATCGAAGAAAACCTGAACGATGTGGCGGGCGTCCGGGTCATCTGCTCCTTCCGGGAAGACGTGCATATGCTGTCGGAAGCGCTGATGCAGCAGGACGATATCATTCTTCTGGAACGAAAGGATTATATCCGCAACCCCAAGCCCAACGGCTACCGAAGCCTGCACATGATCGTCTCCGTTCCCATTTTTCTGGCTCACGAAAAGAAATATATGCGGGTGGAGATACAGCTGCGGACCCTGGCGATGGATTTTTGGGCGACGCTGGAGCATCAGCTTCGGTATAAAAAGGATTTTGATTTTGCCGCGGATATGGAGCGAGAGCTTTACACCTGCGCCCATCTCAGCGCGGAGCTGGACGAAAGGATGGATGGTCTGCGGCAGCTGATGCTGCAGCAGAATGCGCAGCGCGGCGCAGACAGCGGCGAAAAGCCGGTCCGGTGGACGGATCAGAGTCATAACCTGCGGTAAGCGCCATTGCCGCTGAGAACGCAAAGGGCACGGTTTTCATGATAGAAACCGTGCTTTTTAGACATGAGTGCTGCGACGGAGATCGTTGATCACGAGCGGATATCTTTCAGCTGCCTGGCGGTGGGGTCATCCCCGCCGCTTCATGAACAACACGCATATGGATTCGCTTGCATTGATCTTATTATTTACTAACGGGAACAGATAACAGCGATGCTTTACTCCGATTTTACATGAGAAGGATGTGGAAATGTGACATATCAGGAAATCAAGGAAAATGAAGAAATCAACACTTATATCCGGCAGGCAGATGCAACGCTGTCAGCGCTCGGCTTTACGGAGCACAGCTTTGCTCACGTGACGCTGGTGGCAGAAAAAACCGGGTATATCCTATCCAGTCTCGGATACCCGCCGCGCACTGTAGAGCTCGCGAAAATTGCAGCTTATCTCCATGATATCGGGAATCTGGTAAACCGCGTGGCGCATAGTCAGTCAGGCGCAATCATGGCTTTTCGCATTCTGGACCACCTGGGCTTTCCGGCTGAAGAGATCGGCCAGATCGTCGCGGCCATCGGGAATCACGACGAAGGAACCGGAGTGCCTGTCAGCCCGCTTGCTGCGGCCTTGATTCTGGCAGATAAAAGCGATGTGCGGCGGAATCGTGTGCGGAATCAGGATGAATCTGCTTTTGATATCCATGACCGCGTAAACTACTCAGTTAAAAAAGCAGAGCTGAAAATCAACGGAGCTCATACGATCATCAAATTGAAGCTGTCTGTTGATACCCGTTACGGCTCCGTGATGGATTATTTTGAAATCTTTCTGCAGCGTATGATTCTATGCCGGAAAGCCGCTGAAAAGCTTGGCCTTGAATTCAAGCTGATGATCAACGAGCAGCAGCTGATATAGAAGTCTGTGCAAAGGAGACGTTCTTCCAAGCTCGCGTAAGAAAAATGCAGGCAAAAGCCTGCAATGATATAGAAATCGAGTGGCAACAACGTGAAATCCGTTATTGCCACTCGATTTGGCAGCGGGAGAAGGATTTGAACCCTCACATACGGAGTCAGAGTCCGCTGTGCTACCCTTACACAATCCCGCTTTATCGCTTCTCTGGCGAACATTCGTAATTATACCCGATTTTCCTCTTTTGTCAAGCGCTTTTTCCGAATTCTCCGATATCGCATTTGTTTTGTGAATCTCTTGCAATTTTGCCCGTCATTTGCTATCATCTATACAGCAAAATAAACAAGGAAAGAGGAATTATCATGATTCGTGAATTCAAGGACAAGGTTGCCTTTATCACCGGCAGCGCCAGCGGTATCGGCAGCGGCATTGCCCACGCCTGCGCCAAGCACGGCATGAAGGTCTGCGTCGTGGACAAGCGGGAGGATGCGCTCAAGGAAGCAATGAAGTGGTACGAGGAACGGGGATATGACGCCATCGCCATTCCCCTGGACGTGACGGACCGGGAGGCTTATGCCAAAGCCGCTGACAAGGCGGAAGAAGTCTATGGCAAAATCCACCTTCTGGTCAACAACGCCGGCGTGTCCGCCGGGCGCAACGCCTGGGATTCCACCTGGAATGACTGGGATTTCATCATGAGCATCAACTGCATGGGCGTGGTCAACGGCATCAAGACCATCGTTCCCAGGATGCTCAAGCACGGTGAGGAAGCCCATGTGGTTTCCACCTCCTCCACCGGCGGCGTTTTCGCCGTGGACGGCTGCGCGCTTTACAACACAACGAAATTCTTCGTCAGCGGTCTCATGGAGTGCTGCGCCGCCGATCTGCAGGGCACCAACGTGGGCGCCAGCGTGCTTTATCCGGGACCCACCAACAGCCAGCTGGGCATCAGCTCCTCCGCCGTCAGACCGGAAGCGCTGAAAAACAAGGGCGAAATTCCCTTCGCGCCCCCTCCCCGCAAGGATGGTGAGGAAGCGCCGAAGATGCCGGCTTTTCCGGATTTCAGCAACATCTTTATGACCCCCGATGAGCTTGGCGAGCGCGTCATCATGGGCGTACAGCGGGGCGACATCTTCATCTGGACCCACCCCGAATTCAAAGCCGGCGCGCAGTGCCGCAACGACGCGCAGGTGCGGGCTATCCCCGACGAACCCATCACCCCCAAGCGCAAGGAACGGGCGGAGGCGTTGAAATTCTTCGGCAGCCTCACCTATAACCCCGTCTATGAAAAGCAGACCACGCCGCCGGGTCTCAAGGAAGACTGGGACCGCAGCAAGGAATAAGAGCGCTGAAGAATGGCCGCCGGGTTCCCGGCGGCCATTTCCACTCTCTTAGACTCTGTTATCTTTTCGTCAGCGTGCCGAAAATGCCGCGGACGATGCTGCCGCTGATTTCCCTGCCGACGCCGTTGACGACGCTGTTGAAAGCGCTGTTGACCGCCCGCTTTCCCACGCCCAGCTTTTTGCCGGTGGGACGCCGGATGGTGCTGCTGATGACGCTGGTGGTCGCGCTCTTGGCGGCGTTGGTTGTGATCCGCTCCGCCTTTTTCATGACCTGGCTCTTTTTCCGGTCCGACGCTTTCTGTGCAGCCGCGGCCTCTCTTTCCGCGGCCTTCTGCGCTGCCAGCGCTTCTTTCTCCGCAGCCTTCTGCGCCGCTGCGGCTTCCTTGGCCGCCTGCTTTTCCTCCTGCTCCCGCTCCAGCTCCTCCTGTACTTCTTCCGCCCTGGCCGCCAGAATCTCATAGGCGGATTCCCTGTCTACGGGCGTATCATATCGGTCCCCGATGCCGTCGTTAGCGATGGCCGACGCCCGCTCCTCGTCGCTGATGCTGCCCATGCGGCTCTGGGGCGGAAGGATGAAGCAGCGCTCCACCGCCATGGGGCTGCCGTCGGCGGAAAGGAAGGAGACCAGCGCTTCGCCGGTGCCGAGCTCCATAATGGCGTCCAGCGTTTTGAATTCCGGATTGGGCCGGAAGGTCTCGGCGGCGGCCTTGACTTTTTTCTGCTCCGCCGGGGTATAGGCGCGGAGGGCATGCTGCACGCGATTTCCCAGTTGCGCCAGGATATCGCCGGGCAGGTCCGTGGGGCTCTGGGTGATGAAATAGACGCCAACGCCCTTGCTGCGCACCAGGCGCACGATCAGCTCGATCTTCTGCAGCAGCGCTTTCGGCGCTTCATTGAACAGG
The DNA here is from genome assembly GCA_016286665.1 of Oscillospiraceae bacterium. Lineage (GTDB taxonomy): Bacteria > Bacillota > Clostridia > Oscillospirales > Oscillospiraceae > UBA1774. The sequence continues at coordinate 10,651 of JAEETX010000004.1, read as the reverse complement.
AGGTGCGCCTCATCGAAGAAGAACACGATCTTCGGTTTGGTAAGGTCGCCGGCCTCCGGCAGATTCTCATAGAGTTCCGACAGCATCCACAGGAGGAAGGTGGAATACAGCGCGGGATGCTGGAACAGCTTCACACAGTGGAGGATATTGATCCATCCCCGCCCGTCATAGGTGGTCTGTATCCAATCCTTCACCTCAAAGGCCGGTTCGCCGAAGAACAGGTCGCCCCCCTGGTCCTCCAGAGAGACCAGGCTGCGGATGATGGCGCTGACGGACTGCGGCGCGATATTGCCGTATTCCAGGCTCAGTTCTTTGGCCTGCTCGGAAATGAGGCGCAGCATGGCCTTGAGGTCCTTCAGGTCCAGCAGCAGCAATCCGTTTTCATCCGCTACGCGGAATGCGATGTTGAGGACGCCGGTCTGCGTTTCATTCAGACCCAGCACGCGGGCCATGAGCAGGGGCCCCATGTCGCTGATGGTGGTGCGGATCGGATGCCCGCCCTCTCCGTAAACATCCCAGAAGCGGGTGGGATAGGCCTGGTATTTCCAGCCCTCGATACCAAAACGGGCGATGCGCTTCTGCATATCCTCCGTGTCGCGGCCGGGAGCCACCATGCCGCCCAGGTCGCCCTTGACGTCCGCCAGAAACACGGGCACGCCCATGTCGGAAAAGCTCTCCGCCAGGACCTTGAGGGTGACGGTCTTGCCGGTGCCGGTTGCGCCGGCGATGAGGCCGTGCCGGTTGGCTTTGTCGGGTTCGATGCATACCTTTTCGCCGTTCACGGATTTTGCGATCCAGAGTTTTCCATCCTGATACATGGTGATTCCTCCCGAATTTGTCTTTCTTTATTTATACCGCCTTTTTCCCGCTAATGCAAGAAAAAAAGCCCCGGCAGGCGTTTTAACCTGCCGGGGACTCGCTATGGCCAGATTATCTGCAGATCAGCTGACCGTTCGACACATCGATCGTAATGGTATCCCCTGCGCTGAGCTCGTCGCCCAGTATCTTTCGTGCGACCAGGGTCTCCACCCGGCTCTGCAGGAAGCGCTTCAGCGGCCGCGCGCCGTAGGCCGGATCATAGGCGTTGTCGATGACATAGGTCTTCGCGGCCTCCGTCAGCACCAGACCCAGGGACTTTTCCGCCAGGCGGCTGCGGAGGGATTCCGTCAGGATATCGATGATGCCGGTCAGGTTGTCCTTCGTCAGCGGGCGGAAGCAGATGGTCTCGTCCAGCCGGTTCAGGAACTCCGGCCGGAAGCAGCGGCGCAGTTCGCCCATGACCGCTTCCTCGGCGTCTTCCCGGATCGTGCCGTCTTCCCTTACGCCGTCCAGCAGATACTGGCTGCCCAGATTGCTGGTGAGGATGATGACTGTGTTCTTGAAATCCACGGTACGGCCCTGGGAATCCGTGATGCGTCCGTCGTCCAGGATCTGCAGCAGGATGTTGAACACGTCGGGATGGGCTTTTTCCACCTCGTCAAACAACACAACGCTGTAGGGTTTCCTGCGGACCGCTTCCGTCAGCTGGCCGCCCTCGTCATAACCCACATATCCCGGAGGCGCGCCGATCAAACGGCTGACGGAAAACTTCTCCATATACTCCGTCATGTCGATGCGCACCATGCTGTGCTCGTCGTCAAAGAGGCACTCCGCCAGCGCTTTGGCCAGTTCCGTCTTGCCCACACCCGTGGGGCCGAGGAACAGGAAGCTGCCGATGGGGCGGTTGGGGTCTGCGATGCCGGCGCGGGAGCGAAGGATCGCTTCCGTCACCTTCTGCACGGCTTCATCCTGGCCGACGACCCGCTTATGGATCACCTTGTCCAGCTGCAGCAGCTTCTGCCGCTCGCTCTCCATCAGCTTGGAAACCGGGATTCCCGTCCACTTGGCGACGATATCGGCGATCTCCTCCTCCGTCACCGTGTCGTGGACCAGGCTGTCGCCTTTCTTCGCGGCCCCTGCTTCCTCCGCTTCCTTCAGTTTCTGCTCCAGGGCGGGCAGATCAGAGTATTTCAGCTTGGCCGCCGTCTCATACTCATAGCGCAGCTGGGCGTTTTCGATCTCGCCCTTCACCCGCTCGATCTCGCTCTTGAGGGTCTTCACGGATTCCACGCTGTCCTTCTCCCGCTCCCAGCGGGATTTCATCTCATTGAACAGATCCCGCTGCTCCGCAAGCTCGGCCCGCAGCTTCCCGAGCCGCTCCTGGGAGAGCTGGTCGGTCTCTTTTTTCAGGGCCATTTCCTCGATCTCCAGCTGCATCACCTTGCGCCGCACATCGTCCAGCTCGGAAGGCAGGGAATCGATCTCCGTGCGCAGCTTGGCGCAGGCTTCGTCCACCAGGTCGATGGCTTTATCCGGCAGGAACCGGTCGCTGATATAGCGGTTGGACAGGGTGGCCGCCGCCACCAAAGCGCTGTCGTGGATGCGCACGCCGTGGAAAACCTCATACCGCTCCTTCAGGCCGCGGAGAATGGAAATGGTATCCTCTACTGTGGGTTCATCCACCATGACGGGCTGGAAGCGCCGCTCCAGGGCAGCGTCCTTTTCGATATACTTGCGGTATTCGTCCAGCGTCGTCGCGCCGATGCAGTGCAGCTCACCCCTGGCCAGCATGGGCTTCAACAGATTGCCCGCATCCATGCTGCCCTCCGTGCGGCCTGCGCCGACGATGGTATGCAGCTCGTCGATGAACAGGAGGATCTTCCCTTCGCTCTTGCGTATCTCCTCCAGCACCGCTTTCAGCCGTTCCTCAAATTCGCCCCGGTATTTTGCCCCGGCGATCAGCGCGCCCATATCCAGGGAAAAGATGGATTTGTCCTTCAAGCCCTCCGGCACGTCGCCCCGGACGATCCGCTGGGCCAGGCCCTCGGCGATGGCGGTCTTGCCCACGCCGGGTTCGCCGATGAGGACGGGGTTGTTCTTCGTCTTGCGGGAGAGGATGCGGATCACGTTTCTGATCTCCGCGTCTCTGCCGATGACCGGGTCCGGCGTCTGTTCCCTGGCGCGTTTGACCAGATCGGTCCCGTATTTGGAGAGGGCGTCATAGGTGCTTTCGGGATTGTCGCTGGTGACCGGCGACGTCTTCACCTGGCTGAGCGCCTCCGCAAAGGCGGCTTTTCGGATGCCGTGGTCGCTGAGGATCCGGCGGATCGCCGCCGTCGGCGCGGCAAAGATGCCCAGCATCAGGTGTTCCACGCTGAGGTATTCGTCATGCATGGAGTCCCCCGCTTTTTCCGCAGCCCGCAGGACCCGCTCCGTTTCATGGGAAATATAGATTTTGTCGTCCGCGCCGCCCACCTTGGGTAGCTTGGAAATCTCGCTGCTGAGCTCCGTCAGGATAGCTTCATTGTCCGCTCCCAGTTTCTCGAACAGCGACGGGATCAGACCGTTATCCTGGGACAGCAGACCGAACAGGATGTGCTCAGGTGTGATATACTGGTTGTGGTTTTCCTCCGCCAGATTTTGGGCGGCTTTCAGAGTTTCCACCGTTTTCTGCGTGTACTTATTGCTGTCCATGATGTTCGCCTCCTTAAATCAGCAGGCCGCCGGCGTTGACATGGGCGGCATACTGCCGCTCTGCTTCCGCAGCGTTCAGCCTGCCGGACAGACAGCCTTTCAAAAGCCTGTCAAACAAATGAACGTATTCCGAGATGGTTTCCGCCAGTTCCTTTGCCGAGCAATCCCGGCTGGGAACGGAAATGCTGCGGACGAATTTGCCGTCATAAAGAACGCAGGGGACTTCGTGGCCCAGCTTGGGCGCGAGATAAGCGTCCTCCAGCTGCTTCCACAGGCGGAAAAACCGCCCCATGGCATTCAGCAGCTCGGCGGACTGCGTCCGGTAGGATACCGTCAGTTCCCCGATGGAGCCTTCCCCGCTGCGGTAAAGCTCCACCTCGTATTTCACCGTAGGCCGGTATTTATAATCCAGCGCGCTCTTCATGGACATGCTGAGGGCATTGGGAGTAACCATGGGGATCAGCTCAGGGTCCGGCCGGAAGAGGGATTCCATGACCTGCATAACCTCGGCGATCCTGCGCTCCGGCGTCATCAGATCCAGCTGTTCCGCCAGAAGCTGATTCACCAGCGCGCTGCGGCTGGTCCCGCGGCGATGCGCCAGCTGATCCACCGCCCGCACCACATCTTCATCCAGCAGCAGACTGTACAGCGTCTTTTTCACTTTGCCATACACCTCTCCTTCTGACAGGCACAGTATAGCACGTCCGTTATGATTTGTCAATCCGATTATATAATTATTTCTGCGAATTTCATTCTCTGCCATTTGATTATTGCTTTCTTGCAGCAAAACCCGCCGTTCTAAGACGGCGGGTTTTCTTTTCGGTTTCGGTTACTTCAATTTCTTCAAATATGCTGCAGCGCTTCGGAGCCCGTCCGCGGCGGCGGAGACGATGCCGCCGGCCCAACCGGCCCCTTCCCCGCAGGGGTACAGGCCGCGAATGCCGACCGCTTGCCGGTCTTCCAGGCGCAGCAGGCGCACCGGGGAGCTGGAACGGGTTTCCGGCGCGGTGAGGATCGCCTGCGGATCGGCAAAGCCTTTCAGCTTTCGGTCCAGCAAAGGCAGGCCGGCCCGCAGGGAATCGGTGATGACGCTGGGAAGCGACCGATCCAGGTCTCCGTATCGTACGCCCGGCAGGTACGTGGGAACGACGCTGCCGGGGCCGGTCGACGGCCGGCGGTCCAGAAAATCCCCCACGGTCTGTACCGGCGCAGCGTAGCTTCCTCCGCCGGATGCAAACGCGCGCTTTTCCAGGCTCCGCTGCCAGCGCATCCCGCCCAGCGGGTCCTTTTCCGGAAACTGCTCCGGCTTCAAGGAAACCAGCAGGGCGCTGTTGGCGTTCTTCCCCGCTCTGCCGGAATAGCTCATTCCATTGGTGACGACGCCCCCTTCCTCGGAGGCCGCCGCCATCACATAGCCGCCGGGACACATGCAGAAGGTATAAACCCCCGTACCGTCCGGCAGATGCACCGCCAGCTTGTAGCTCGCTGCGCCGAGGGAAGGATGTCCGGCATAGCGCCCGTATTGGATCCGGTCGATCCGTTCCTGCAGGTGTTCGATGCGAACGCCCATGGCAAAGGGCTTGGGTTCCATCGCCGCACCGCGGCGCAGCAGCATTTCAAAGGTATCTCTGGCGCTGTGTCCCACCGCCAGAAACAGGGTGTCGCAGTCGATCTCCCCCATCCCGTCGACGGATTCCGTCCGGACGCCCATCAAAACGCCGTCCCGAAGGATCAAATCGGCGACCCGGCAGCCGAAGCGGATCTCCCCGCCCAGAGACTGGATATGCCTGCGAAGATTTGCTACCACCTGGGCAAGCACGTCGGTGCCGACGTGGGGCGCTGCGTCCCAGAGGATGCGCTGCTTTGCCCCGAAATCCACCAGACGGCGCAGGACATAGGCGGCCTCCGAACCGCCGATGCCGGTATTCAGTTTTCCGTCGGAGAAGGTGCCGGCGCCGCCCTCCCCGAACTGCACGTTGCATTCCGGGTCAAGCACACCCGTTTCCCGAAGCAGCCGGACTTTTTCGCGGCGCTGCTCCACGGGCAGGCCCCGTTCCAGCACCAGCGGACGCAGACCGGCTTCCGCCAGCGCCAGTGCGATGAACATTCCGGCCGGCCCGAAGCCTGCCACGACCGGGCGCTGCCCGGGCAAGCCCTTCGGCTCGGGCATGCGGAACGCATCTTCCGGAGCGGCCAGCTCGGCACTGACGTTTTCCGCCAGAGCGTCTTCCTCCTCCACCGAGACATCCACGGTATAGAGGAGCTTGACGCGATCCTTTTTCCGCGCGTCGATGCTGCGGCGCACGATCCGCAGCTCCCTGATTTCCGAAGGAGGAAGTCCCAACGCTTCTCCGGCCAGTTTTTTCAGCTTTTCCGGCCGATCCTCCTCCGGGGACAGGGTCAGATTTCTTAATCGCAGCATCTTATCCCCCGGCAGCGCACACGCCTGCAAGGCGACCGCTGGACCAGGCCCACTGGAGATTATACCCGCCGCAGTCCCCGTCCACATCCAGCACTTCCCCGCAGGCATAGACGCCGGGACAAAGCCGGCTTTCCATCGTGTGCGGATCGAAACCGTCCGTCCGAATGCCGCCCACCGTCACCTGGGCATTGGCGGGGCCCAGATCCCCGGTCACGGGAAAGGCGAAGCATTTTGCCCTTTTCGCCAGTCTCAGCGCCGTTTTTTCCGCAAGCCCGGCCACGCTTTCCGAGGCTTTCAATCCTTCTGCGGCAACCAGCACCCGTCCGATGCGGTTCTGCACCGTTCCCACAAACACATCTCCCAGCGTCAGCCGGGGCGTGTTTTTTGCGCGGCGAAGCAGCATCCCGGCCAATTCCTCCTCGCTGAGGTCCCTGACAAGATCGAGGTTCACCACGGTCTCCGGCTGCTCCAGCGCGGTTCGGGAGATTTCAAAGATCGCGGGACCGGAGAGCCCCGTGTCGGTGAACTGCACTTCGCCCTCCGTCGCGGCCAGAATCCTGCCGCGGCGGGTCACCGTGACGCCGGCGTCCGCCCGCACACCCTTCAGGCTGCGGCAGCCGGGATTATCGGAGCGCAGCTGCACCAGCGCACAGCGCAGGGGCGTACAGGGATGGCCCAGCTCCCCCAGCAGGCGGTAGCCCAGGCCTGTGCCGCCGAAGCGCTCCCCCGCCATGCCGCCGCAGGCCACGATCACGCGGTCCGCGGCCATACTGCCGCCCGCCCACGAAATAAGCAAGCCGTTTTTTGTCCTCTCCAGACGGTTCACCTCACAGCCGTCAAGGAGACGAACGCCCGCTGCGTCCAGCGCATAGCGCAGCACATCCACCACGCTGCCCGCCGTATCCGACAGAGGATAGACCTTGCCGTTCGGCTCTGCGACGGTAATGAGGCCAAGTTCACGGAAGTATTTCCGTGTTTCCTCCTGCCCGAATCGCCGGAGGGCGGGGACGGCAAAGCTCCGATCCGTCCCGTGATAGGATTCCGGCGAAGCGTGAAGATTCGTCAGATTACAGCGGCCGTTGCCCGTAACGGCCAGCTTTCGTCCAAGCCGGCTCTGCCGCTCAAATACAGTAACCGCGGCGCCGCGGGAAGCGGCTGTCAACGCAGCCATCATCCCGGAGGCGCCGCCGCCGATCACTGCGACCGTGATCATTCTGTCCCTCCTCAAAGCTTTTCCAGGGGGAGCGAAAGGCGAACGGAAAAACCGTAGCCCGCCTTGATCTGAAAGCTGCCTCCCGCTTTTTCCGCGTAGCTCCTCAGATGCTGCAAACCGAAGCCCTCCTGCGGCGCGTCGTCCGGCACCTTGCCGTCGTTCCATACTTCGACGTAGATTTCGCCGTCCTCCACTGCGGATTTCAAACGGAATCTGTGCGCTCCGCCGTGCTTCATGCCGTTGGTCACGCATTCCTGCACCATTCCGTAAAGAAAGCTCATTCGCTCGCTACTCATGGGCGTTTCCGCGGCGCTTTCCAGCCCGCTGAAATCCGCGTCGATCGTAACGTCCGAATCCTGCTCCGTCTGACGGCAGCAGAGAAGCAGCAGCTTTTCCAGCTCCTGCACGTCCATGATATTCTGGTCGTTCATCATGCGCACGCTGTTGCGGATGATGTCCATGCTCTCCCGCATGCGCGCAATGGCCCGGTCCGTTTTTTCGTCGGCCGCTTCCGGTTCCTTGGGGCGCTGCATTTTCGCAGCTTCCAGGGCGAAGATGGCCGCGGTGATGGTATGTCCCACGCTGTTGTGGATATCCCGGCTGATCCGCTCGCGCTCCTGGATCCGTCCCCGGAACTCCGCCGTTTCCTTTTCCAGGGAAAGCATCTCGTTTTTCCGGCTGGCGTCATAAAACTGACGGATGACGCCCATGCTCTGGCGGTTGAGGATCTGGGCCAGCACGGCGAAGCAAAGATAATAGATCGCCTGGGGAATGGCGGTATCCACCATCACATAGTGGAAGCCGTAGCGATTGCGAAACACCGGAGGCAGCAGCAGATAGCTCGCCACCAGATAGGAACCCAGCATCGCCAGCACGGATAGGACGCAGGTATATAAGCTGAGAATGCGGTGATAATAGATCGTCACCAACGCTGTGGGAAAGGCAAAGAGCAGCAGCGCCTGGGCGTTGAAAATGATATAACTGAAACCGCTGGCCAGGACGCTGCAGGTCATGATGGCATATTTTACCCATCGCCCTTCCGCCTTCACGATCTTGACAAGAATAAACGGCAAACAAAGCAAAAAAGCGAGGGCGATCTTCCACCAGAACTCGGTAGCATAGGAATAGACGTTGAAAACGCCGTAAACATCCAAGGAAAAAATCACCGCGATGATCAGCAATTCATAGAGGCAGATCATCGCGGTTCGTTTATTGATCTCGACCTCGTTCTTCCACAGCAGGTCTTCAAATCGTTCCATCGTCGGTCCTCATTTATCGGATTGAGCCGTCCTGGTCAGGCTGACGGCCAAAGCCGTCCGATCCCGGACGCCCAGCGCGCCGTAAATGTTGGAAAGGTAGTTCTTCACGGTGCCCTCCGTGATGTGCAGCACGGCGGCGATCTCCCGATTGGAGCGGCCATCCTGGATCAGGCGGCAGATTTCCCGTTCCCGCTCGGTCAGCTTGCCGTACTGCTCGCGGAACTGCGCCCGCTTGGGGTCTGTGCCGGACAGCTCATTGCCCATTCTTCGCGCATTGCGGTGCAGGACCGACATGACCTTTTGATCCAGCACCGTATGTCCGGAGGCCACCATTCTGGCCGCCTCGATGATCTCGCCGGAGCTGACGCTTTTCAGGATATAACCGTCCGCGCCTTCAGAGAGGGCGGAAGTAATGCTCTGATCGTCATAATAGGTGGAAAGCACCAGCATGCGCACTTCCGGCATACGCCGCTTTACTTCCCCGATCAGCCGGACCCCGCCGATCCCCGCCATATTCAGGTCCACCAGCATCACATCCGGGCGGACATGGGCCAGCTTTTCCAGCGCTTCCTCGGCGCTGGCGGCGCTGCCGACGATCTCGAATTCCTCGTCGGTAGAGAAGAAAACGCTCAGGCTTTCCAGAAGCAGGCGTTCGTCATCCACGAAAAAAATCTTTATGGACATCCATTACCACCTCTTTCGGTATTATGCCATACCAGGCGGCAGTGTTGCAAGTCTTTTGTAGAATTTCACCGATAACGCAGATGCGGAAGGCGGGAAAATAATTGACTTTTCCATACTCATACTGTACTATATATTTACTGAACAGGAATATGGAGGTCCGAAATGACAGAGTACAAGCTAACGCCCAAGGAGAATTACCTTCGCGCCATGCGGGGGGAATTCCCGGAATATCTCCCGATGTGGGACATGTTCGGCTGGGGTGTCCGCAGCAGCGCTACGGCCCATTTCACGAAAAAGCTGCCCAACGGCAACACCGTCAATGAATTCGGCGTGGAGTCCGTCTCCGTTCCCGACGCGGAAGGCGGTTCCATTCCCGTACCCGGCAAGTTCATTCTGGAAGACATCACCAAATGGCGGGATGTGATCAAAACGCCCAGCCTGGAGGGAATTGACTGGGAAGCCGCCGCAAAACGGGACCTGAAGGATTTTGACAGAAAAACAAAGCCGGTCATGAGCCACATTGGCGGTTTTTTCCTCACGCTGGTCTCATTTATGGGCTTTGAAAACGGCCTCTGCGCCATGTATGAGGAGCCGGAGGAGGTCAAGGCTCTGTTCCAGTATCTTCTGGAGTATTATCTGAAGGTTTACAAGAACATCCTGTATTATTACAAGCCCGACGTCATGAGCATGGGCGACGACACAGCCACGAAAAACAATCCCTTCTTTTCCCCCGAGATGGAAAAGGAGCTGCTTCTCCCCTTCCAGAAGGCGGAGGCGGACCTGGCCCGTGACGCCGGCATCCCCATCCAGATGCACAACTGCGGCCGCTGCGAGGACTTCGTGCAGGACTGGGTGGACATCGGCATCAGCGCTTGGGACCCGGCGCAGACGGACAATGACCTGCTGGGCATCAAAGAGAAATTCGGGCGAAAGATGCTCATTGTGGGCGGGTGGGATTATTCCGGCCCCGTCAGCCATCCCGGGTCTTCCGATCAGCTGCTGAAGGATGAGCTGGTGAAATATGTGGACACCATGGCGCCCGGCGGCGGCTTTGCCTACTTCACCCGTTTCCTGGGTAAGACCGGCGACGCGGAGGCGGCCCGGAAGATGAAGATCATGAACGACTTCTACTATGACTACGCCAGAGACTGGTATAAGCGAAACGGATATGTCTGAGCATGAACCGCAGCGAGCGATATCCGATCCTACGGGTATCGCTCTTTTTTTTGCAGTTCTATAAACTTTTTATCGGCTCGCGTAACCTCGCCGCTCCAAACGGTGCTTATCGGGGTGAAGGCCTTTCAAATACTGAAGGAAGGAGATGGAAGCGTTGGACGACGCCGGGATCGTTGCACTGTATCTGCTGCGGGATGAAGACGCCATAAGGCAGACCTCCGCAAAATACGGCGGCAGACTGCGGGCACTGTCTTATGGGATCGTCCTGGACCGGGAAACGGCGGAAGAATGCGAAAACGACACCTATTTGGAAGCGTGGAACTGCATCCCTCCCCATGAGCCCAGGAGCTATCTGTATGCCTTTCTTGCCCGGATCACCCGGCA
>JAEETX010000120.1 GCA_016286665.1 Oscillospiraceae bacterium | reverse complement strand
TCTGCAGGGCTTCCTCCGCCCGGTCCTGACGGCGGCAGAAGATGGCGATGTTGGCGCCCTGCTCCGCCATGGCGGTGGCGATGCCGAAGCCGATGCCGGTGTCGCCGCCGGTGATGATGGCGACCTTGTCCTTCAGGCAGAATGCGTTTTTCATGGATTCGATCATGTTAGATTGCTCCTTTCGGTAAATCATTGCATTTTTTCTTATTTTACCATTCTTTTCTCAAAAAGGCAATCAATTCCTGAAAATAGAGTGGAAAAGTGCGCCGCTTTCCGCTATAATTAACATGTGGAAAAATAATCACCGGGAGGAGGGTCTCCTCCCTTTCCGAAGGAGGTCTGGATCATGCCGGATTATGCGGGTGTAAACGGTCTGCGGGAGGATTTCAAGATCGTCGGCAAACCCAACGTACCGGGCGTGCTTTCCTATGCGGTGGCTGCGGGCGTCGCCAAATTCGGCGGCGACTATGTGAAGCCGGATATGCTTTATGCCCGGTTCCTGCACAGCCCCTATGCCAATGCGAAGATCGTCAGGCTGGACACGACCAGGGCCAGGGCCATCCCCGGCGTGGTGGATATCCTCACCTGGGAGGACCCCGACATTGCGAATTTCGTCGGCAACGGCGAGCACTGGGGCTCGCCCCGCCCCTGGCTGGACAATATCGCCGACATGGAGGGGGCCGAGGTGGGCTGCATCGTCGTCGCCGAGGCGGAGGACATCTGCGACGAAGCCCTGCGGGCCCTGGATATCGAATGGGAGGTCCTGCCCCATGTGGTGGACATTAAAAAGGGTGCGGAAAAGGACGCTTTCGTCATCTTCCCCGGCAACCCCACCCCCACCACCTTCGGCCGCCGGGGCGGCGGCGGGCCGGACCTGCCCCCCAAGGAGGGCAACGTGTCCCACGCCGGACTGGACGAGGGGGACGCGGAAAAGGCCATGGCGGCGAGCGAATTCACCCTGGAATTCGATATGAATATCCCCTCCTACGGCTCCGTGGTGCCCAATGTGCCCGGCTCCCTGGGCTGGTGGGAGGAGGACCCCTACCGGGGGACGACCCTCCACATCGAGGGCGCGGTGCGCAACCGCGAGCCCATCGCCCGGTCCTACGCCATGCCCCTGGAGAACACCATCCAGGAGGGCTTGTTCATGGGCGGTCGCTACTGCGACTGGGGCCTGCGGCGCAGCCAGGAGATCACCCCCCTCCTCGCCAAACGCACGGGGCGGCCCGTCCGCTGCGTCAACACCCGGGAGGAGACCTTCGACTTCCTCATGAACCAGCGTTACTGCCATGTGAAGGTGGGCTACGATCACACGGGCCTCATCACCGCCGTCATCGACAACTCCCTGGCGGACGGCGGCGTCCGGGGCAGCAGCTCCTTCGGCACCGCCGGGGACCTGACCTACGGGCCCTACACCTCCATCAAGTGCGGCGATATCAAGCAGCGCATGGACATCGTGGATTCCAACCGGGGCATGATGTACGTCTCCGGCCAGCACTGCCCCTTCAACTGGGATATCATCAGCGTCGCGGAATACCTGGTGGCGGAGGCGCTGGGCATGGACCCCATCGACGTGGCAAGGGTGAACCTCCACGGGCCCAAGGAGAAGGACGACACGGACCCGGTGCCCTCCTTCGAGGCCTGCGTGGAAAAGGGCCGGGAGCTCATGGGCTGGAGCTGGCATGCCGACGGGGCAAAGCGTCTGCCCGACGGGCGGCTCCACGGGGCCTCCTTCCGCTATCAGCAGTGCCCCCGGCACTCCGGCATGAACTATACCGTGAAGCTGGAGCTTCGTAACGGCGTGGTCCACTTCCCCACCCAGGGTCCCCACGTGGGCATCTACAGCATGGAGTGCAACGTCATGGTGGCCGCGGAGGAGCTGGGCCTCAAGTATGAGGATATCGTGGTGGACTTCGACTATCGGGAGGCTTTCACCCCCATGGGCGGCGGCTCCGACGGCACCACCGCCTCCTCCTGGGTCACCAAGGAATGCGCCAACGACCTGAAAAAGCAGATCCTGGCCTCCGCCGTCCGCCAGGCCGAAAATCCGCCGGCCCCCGGCATGTTTTCCTTCGGCGGACCTCCCAGGACGAATCCCCTGAAGGGACACAGCCCGGAGGAGCTGGACATCGTGGACGGCATGGTGTGCCTGAAGGCGGACCACAGCGCCGGTCTGCCCCTGAAGGAGGCCACAAGCGAGAACCTCTTCGCCGTCCATACCGGCAAGCCCCCCCTGTCCGTCTGGAGCGTGGGCCCCGGCGCGCGGCAGATGGACGCCATGAACACCGCTTACTGCGAGGTGGCCGTGGACGAGGAGACGGGCGAAGTGGAGATCCTCCGCTTCGGCGTGGTGGCGGACCCGGGCAAGGTCATCCGTCCCACCTCCCTGGAGAGCCAGGTGGACCAGGTCATGTTTTTCAGCACCGGCTGCCAGCTGCTGGAGGACTTCATCTTCGACGAGCATACCGGGGTGCAGCTGAACTCTAACATGATCGACTACATGAAGCCCACGGCGCTGGACGTGCCCCCCGTGGAGAAGGACTTCCTGGAAACGAGGTCCAGCAACGCGGCCTACGGGGCCAGCGGCATCTCCCACAGCCTTGCCAATACCCACCTGGTCATCATGGCCATCCACAACGCCCTCGGCGTCTGGGTGGACCCCCCCGCAACCCCCGACAAGGTCCTGAAGGCCCTGGGCAAGGGGTAACTTGACAGGGGTTTACCTCTGTTATACAATCGAAGCAGGCAGAAGAAACACTATCTTGTCGAAATGAGGGATAACATCATGTATTGCAAGAACTGCGGCCAGCAAATCCCCAACAATGCCCTGGTCTGTCCCAACTGCGGCACGCCCCAGGGAAATACCAAGTTCTGTTCCAACTGCGGAAAAGCCATTGCCGCGAATGCCGCCGTGTGCCCCAACTGCGGCAGCCCGGTGGGTGTGACGAGGGCTGCGGCTGCGGCTGCGCCGGTGGCAGCGGCGCAGATGCCGCCCATCATCATCAACAACACCAGCAACAGCGCCAACACCAATACCAGCAACAACAACAATAACCTCAACAACGCTGTCGGCGGCGGCAGCATCTACCAGAACCAGAACTTCGGCGGTTACGCAGCGCGGCCCGTGCGGCAGCTGAAAACCAACCGCAGCCTATTGAAGATGATCCTGCTGAGCATCATCACCCTGGGCATCTACGGGCTGGTGGTCATGTACACCATCTCCGAGGATATCAACACCATCGCCACGCCCTATGACCGGAAGAAGACCATGAACTATCTGCTGCTGGTCTTCATCTTCTCCTGGCTGACCCTGGGCATCGCCCCCATCGTGTGGAGCCACCGCATTTCCAACCGCATCGGCAACGAGCTGGCACGGCGGGGCATCGCCTATCAGTTCAGCGCGGCCACCTTCTGGGGCTGGGGCGTCCTGGGCTGCCTCATCCTGATCGGGCCCTTCGTCTACACCCACAAGATGCTGCGGAGCATGAACCTTCTCTGCGCGGACTACAACGTCCGGGGCTGAGAACGACAGAACATATGCTGACCTTGGCACGGGCGGGAGCTTCTCGCCCGTGCCTTTTCAAAAAGGAGAAGACGATGAAATACTGCACGAATTGCGGCAGCCCGATCAACGAGAAGATGAAATTCTGTGCCAACTGCGGCGTACCTCTGGCGGGCCAGACAGCGGAGGCCGAACGGGTCTATGAGCCGCCCTATTATGATAATGATTCCCGCCGCCGGGACGACGGCCTGGTCACCGTCACCAAGGTTTTTCTGGTCCTGGGCTGCATCGCCGTCGGCTGGGCGCTCATCCCCCTGGCCTGGTGCATCCCCATGACCGTCAGCATCTTCCGCAAGCTGGACAGCGGCGAAGAAATCGGCGTCGGCCTCAAGGTCTGCACCCTCCTCTTTGTCAGCCGCGTCGCGGGGATTTTGCTGCTCTGCATGGACTGAGGGGGAGGGCAGTGCGCAGCATAATTCGCAGGATTTGCTCCCCTATTCTCCCGGTGATCGCCGTCTTCTGCCTCATTTCGGCAGCTTGTTCTTCGCTGCAGGCGACGCAGCAGGACGCGGCGGCGGCCTTTGCCCCGGCGGAACCGACGGCGGAAGCGGCAGCCGCCCCCTTCCCCGCGCCGGTGACGGATGCGCTTGCAGAGGAAACCGAACCGCCTGTGGAAACCGCGCCGTCTTCGGAGGAGCCCGCGCCGCCGTCAGAAACGCCTCCCCCTGAGGAAGCTGCGCCGCCGGAAGCAAACCCCATACCGGAGGACTTGCCCGACCCCCTGACGGCGGCGGTGGCCGCCTGTGCCGCGGCGGAAAAGACGACGCAGCTCGTCCTTGCGGTGGACCACAGCCTGAGCTTCTGGGAAAAGTCGGAGGACGGCGTCTGGCAGAAGCGAATGGAAGCCTACTGCGGCTACGGGAAAAATGGGCTCGTTCTTGCCGCGGAGCGGGTCATGGGCTCGAAGACCACCCCCATCGGCGCTTTCCCTCTGACCCTGGCCTTCGGCACGGGGGAGAATCCGGGGACGGACATGACCTGGCGGCAGATCACGCCCAACTCCTATTGGACCGAGGCGGAGGACGAAACCTTCAACACCTGGGTGGAGAGCGAGAAGCCCGTACCCGGCGAGCACCTGATCGACTACTATCAGTACAAATACGCCGTCAACATCGGCTTCAACCTGGAGGATATCGTTTACAGCCGGGGCTGCGCCATTTTCCTCCACTGCAAAAGCACGAACTCCTGGGACACCGCGGGCTGCGTCAGCCTCAGCGAGGAGGACATGCTGAAGCTGCTGCGCATGCTCCGGGATGGGGCCTGGATGATCATCGTCCCGGACGCGGAAAGCATAGGCAATTATTGAGGGTCATCGGGGTCCCTCATCCGTCAGCCGCCTTCCCCCGGGGGAAGGCAGGCGCAGCACCGGATGCGGAGCGCTCTTGCGAGGCCATTACAGAGATATACAGAGGCACGGGCGAAATCCGCCCGTGCCTCATAGATTCGCCTGTCAGGTGAAAAACACTATCAAAAACGGCGCTTCTTTTTCTCTCCCGGCAACGTTATGATATCCATAAGGTTGCAACATTCACCGAGAGGAAGATGGTAATGGAAATCGGAAACAAAATCAGAGAACTGAGAAAGGCAAACGGCATGACGCAGGAACAGCTGGCCGCTGGTCTTAGCATTTCCTTTCAATCCGTCAGCAAATGGGAAACCGGCGTGACGCTCCCGGACCTGTCCATGATCCCTGGGCTCACCCGATTGCTGGGCGTTACTGCGGATGAGCTGCTGGGATTGACCGATGCAGAAACGAACGAACGTCAAAACTATTTCCAGGCGCGGTATTTTGACGCGATGAACCGCCCCTACGACATGGAAGACCTCGCTGCGGCGAAGCAGGCTGTCGCAGAGTTTCCCGGCGACCCCCAATATCTGTATTGGCTCGCACATGCGGAGTACTTCGACGGATTTGAAAGCGGACTGAACCGTGGAGACCGGGTCTACTTTCAAAAGGAGTTGGAG
>JAEETX010000036.1 GCA_016286665.1 Oscillospiraceae bacterium | reverse complement strand
GATTCCTTCAGGGAAGCGCTGCCGCCCTCGGCACCCACCAGGACCTTGCCGTATTTGTTGGCGATGGGGGCTGCGGCATAGAGGAAAGCGGTGGAGACGGGAGGCAGGATGAAGTCCACCTGATCCTCCACGATGGCCTTCTCCAGGTTCCGGGTCATGGTGCTAAGATCGGAGGTGTCGTCATAGACCTTCAGCTCGACCTTCATCTTCTTGCCGTATTCCTTGACGTAGATGCCGCCGTCGGCATTCACGTCGTTAACCCACATCTTATAAATGGGGCCGTAGGCGCTCTGTTCAAAGAAGGCATAGACGCCGGTCATGCTGCGGGAGCCGCCGAAGACGATGGTATCCTTGTTCTTGTCGATCTTGTAGCCGCTGGAGCCGCCGTCGGCGCTGCCGCCGCCGTCCTCCTTCTTCGCGCAGCCGAAGAGGGCGAGGACCATCAGCAGGGCGAGGATGAGGGCCAGAATGTTGCGTTTCTTCATAGCTTTCTCCTTTTCAAAAGTATTTCCCCGGAGCGTTCTCCGCGGGATTGGTTTCCTGATGGAATTATACCCGATAGGATATGCGATGTCAACCTGTGGAATCCGGCAGCCCGTCCGCTCCGGGCAGATTTCCCTTGACTTGCGTCCTCTTTTTCTATATTGTTAGTTGTGGAAAATGACGGAACAGCCGTGACGAAAAGTAAAAGAAATTAGAGAAAATAAAGTAAGCGAAAGGAGACGAACACATGCAGAAAGAACTGGAAATGAAGTTCTATTCCAACCGCTCCCCAAAGAAGGGCTACAGCTGGGAGACCCCCCCGGAGCCCATCCCCGAGGATCAGATCGCCGAAACCGTCACCACCGAGGTGCTGGTCATCGGCGGCGGCATCAGCGGCCTGGCGGCCTCCGCCCGCTGCGCGGACAAGGGGCTGAAGGTCATCGCCATCGACAAGAACGAGCGGACCCTGGCCCTGGCCGGGCAGATCGCCGCGGTGAACAGCCGGGTCATGGCGGAGAAGGGCATCACCATCGACAAGAAGGTGCTGGCGGCCGACTGGCTGAAGATGAGCGGCAGCCGCGTGCAGGAGGACCTGCTGTGGATCTTCCTCAACCGCAGCGCCGAGGGCTTCCACTGGATGCTGGACCTGGCGGGGGACTGCATCGACGTGGGCGTGTATGAAGCCTACAAGGGCCCCATGTTCAGCGAATATCCCGGCACCCATCACATCTTCCAGAAGCAGGGCAGCACCAAGTATAAGGCCTGGGGCGGCGGCCCGCTGGCCTGCGAGATCCTGGAGAAGGCCCTGATCGAAAAGGGCGGCACCCTCCTGCGCCTCACCCCCGCCCTGTATCTGGAAAAGAACGACGAGGGCCGGGTCACCGGCTGCATCGCCAAGTGCCCCGACGAAAAATACCGCCGCTACCAGGGCACCAAGGCCGTGGTCCTTGCCACCGGCGACTGCAGCGAGGACCGGGAGATGCTGGAGGCCTTCTGCCCCATCGGCACCCGTCCCCCCAACCACTTCCGCCGTCCGGGCAACACCGGCGACGGGCAGAAGATGCTCTACTGGGTGGGCGCGGCCATCGACAACCCCGAATGGGCCGCCACCCTCCACGCCCTGGGCGGCTGCGGCTATCAGGGCTTCTTCCTCCATGTCAACCAGCTGGGCAAGCGCTTCATGAACGAGGACACCTGGATGCAGGCCAAATCCGTCCGCTGCCTCATGCAGCCCGGCGGCGACTACGCCTACAGCGTGCTGGACAGCAAGTATCTGGACGAGATGGAGGACCGCTTCAGCGAGCTGGGCGGCCAGGGCATGATGCCCCTCAGCGTGGTGGGCGACAGCTTCAACCGCGAGCAGATGGAAAAGACCGTGGAGCGCTATATCAAGCAGGGCACCGCTTTCGTGGCCGACACCCTGGAGGAGCTGGCCGGGATAATCGACGTTCCGGCGGAGAACCTGATCGCCACCGTCAAGCGCTATAATGAGATCGTGGCCATGGGAGACGACGTGGACTTCGGCAAGCGCAGCCGCCTCCTCACCAGCGTGGAGAAGCCCCCCTTCTACGCCTTCAAGTGGGGCCCGCAGCTGCTGGACGTCTTCGGCGGCGCGCAGATCGACACCAACCTGAACGTCATCGGTGCGGACGCCAGGAACATCCCCGGCCTCTACGCCGTGGGCAACGTGGCCGGCGGCATGTACGCCGTGGACTATCCCCTGCTGCTCAACGGCAACAGCTACGGCCGCGCCCTGGCCTACGCCATGCAGCTGGGCGACGTGCTGAGCGCGAAGTAAGTTCAAATCGAACCCTTCGAGGCTTCATCTGAAACATTCCGCCCCGTTCCGGCTTCGGAACGGGGCGGGATCTTCTATACCTTATTTTCTGAACTTGTCGTCGTTTTTGTTCATCAGGATCACGCCGATGATGACAGTTGCCAATAAGAGGGCCACGCCCACCCAATGGAGCCATTTCACCTGGGAAATCAGCCCCGCCGCCAATACGGCCCAGCAGGCCGCCAGCGCAAACATCAGCTTCGCCATGGCCTTGCAGAGCTTCTTTTTGTCGTATTTCTCCTTCTCCCGGGCAGACATCGTATTGTATCCGGCGATCAGGCCCGCGCCTCTTCCGGAGGAAAAGAGGAGGCCCAGGAGGATGAACAGAAGAAAAACACAGATGTTGACGATCGCAACGAACAGCATGGGAGCTGCCTCCTTTCATGTCGTTTCGGTGCGGCGGGAAATCAGATATACTCGATCTTCGCCGCCTGCAGCTTTGCTTTCATTTTGTCGGCCTTCCCCTCCGGCATCACCGTGGCGGTACCCTCCCGCAGGATGCGGGCTGTGATCCCCCGCTTCGACGCCCCCAGGGCAGTGTTGGCAACACAGCCGAATTCATCCAGGCCGCAGAGGTGCAGCTCCTCGTAGCCCTCGGCCCGAACGCGCTCCAGCAGCTCCCGGTTGGTGAGGGCGTCCCCCACCAGCTTGTCGAAGCAGAGATCGGAGACCTTTTCCAGCCCGGAATACAGCGCCGCCCCCTCCGTGCCCGCGATGGAATAGCCGAACAGCAGCCGGTTGGTGGGCAGATTCTGGATGATGTGGCGGATATAGATGACGTCGGACCCTTCGGCGGCATAGCGGCGGATGAGGCCGTTGACGGCCCCCACCAGCTTCGGCGTATCGTAGCTAAAGCGGCTCTTTCGCTTCTCCCAGAGATAATCGTTCTGCATGTCGATGACGATGAGGGCGGTCTTCATGGGCTTATCCTTCCTTTTCCGATCTTTGGATGTATTATAATCCATCATTTTCTCCCGCGCAAGGGCGGATAAGCCTCTTTTCTTTTTCGCGCAACTGTGCTACAATCACCGCATCATCGAATCAAAGAAGGCGTTTTCATGGCAGAAGAAAAAACCTGGCGGCTCCTCATCATCAACCCCGGCTCCACCTCCACCAAGGTGAGCCTTTTCGACGGCGAAAAGTGCCGGTTCGAGCACAGCCTGTTCCACGACGCGCCGGAGCTGCTGAAATATCCCCATGTCAACGACCAGGTGCCCTTCCGCTACGGGGTCATCCTGGACATGCTGGCGGAAGAACACATCCCGCCGGAGAGCATCGACGTCTTCGTGGGCCGGGGCGGCAGCGCCCAGACCCAGCCCGGCGGCGTGACCGTCATCGACGCCAGGCTCTACGAGGACACCGTGGCCGCCGTGGGGGGCAGCGAGCACCCCGCCAAGCTGGGGGTCATGCTGGCCTGGAAATTTGCCCAGGCCTACCAAAAGCCCGCCTATACCCTGGACCCCACCAACGTGGACGAATACTGCGACTATGCCCGCCTCACGGGCATCCGGGGGCTCTACCGGGTCTCCCATTCCCATGTGCTGAACCAGAAGGCCGTGGCCGCCGCCCACGCGAGGACCCTGGGCGGGGCGTACGCCGACTATAATTTCATCGTGGGGCACATCGACGGGGGCATCACCGTCAGCGCCCACGACCACGGGCGCATGGTGGACGGCAACATGGGGGCCGACGGCGAGGGGGCCTTCACCCCCACCAGGATCGGCAGCGTGCCGGTGCTGCAGCTGCTGGACTACATCGAAGCCCACAGCGTGGCGGAGGTGCGGCTGATGTGCTCCCGCGCCGGGGGCTTCGTGAGCCTTTTCGGCACCGCGGACTCCGACGTGATCCACAGCATGGCGGAGGCGGGGGACGCCAAGGCCCGCCTGGTGTGGGACACCATGATCTATCAGATCTGCAAGATGATCGGGGCCATGAGCGCCGTCCTGGAGGGAAAGGTGGACGCCATCCTCCTCACCGGCGGGCTGATGCGCTTTGACGACATCCGGGAGGGCATCGAGCGGCGCTGCGGCTGGATCGCGCCCATCAGCGTCTATCCCGGCGAGATGGAGCAGGAGGCCCTGGCCCTGGGGGCCCTTGCGGTGCTGCAGGGCAGGGTCAAGGCCCTGACCTACACGGGAAAACCCGTCTGGGACGGCTTCCCCGGCGTCGAGTTTTGAGGAGGTTGCAACGGATATGAGCATGATCGAAAGAGTTTACGCGAAAGCGCGGGCGGACGTGAAGCGCATCGTCCTGCCGGAGGGGGACGAGGAGCGGACCCTGCTGGCCGCGGCCAGGCTGAAAGCGGAGGGGCTGGCGGAGCCCATCCTGCTGGGAAACGAAGCCGCCGTCCGCGCCGAGGCGGCCCGGGTGGGGGCGGACCTCACCGGCCTTACCGTCCTGGACCCGGAAACCAGCGAAAAGACGGAAAGCTACGCCGAAGCCCTCTATGAGCTGCGCAAGGCCAAGGGCCTCAGCCGGGAGGCCGCCGGCAGTCTGGCAAGGGACGTGATGTACTACGGCATCCTCATGGTGAAGCTGGGGGATGCCGACGGGCTGGTTTCCGGCGCGGTGCACACCACGGGGGACATGCTGCGCCCCGCCCTGCAGATCATCAAGATGAAGCCGGGCATCCACATCGTCTCCTCCAGCTTCCTTATGAACTGCCCCAACCACGCGCTGGGGGACGAGGGTCTGCTGGTCTATGCCGACTGCATCGTGAACCCCTGCCCCACGGCGGAGGAGCTGGCGGAGATCGCCGTGACCAGCGCCTACACGGCCCGCGACCTCTGCGGGGTGGAGACCCCGCGGGTGGCCCTGCTCTCCTTCTCCACCAAGGGCAGCGCCAGCCACGAGCTGGTGACGAAGGTGCAGAAGGCCGTCGAGCTGGCCCATGCCCTGGCTCCGGAGCTGCTGCTGGACGGGGAGCTGCAGCCCGACGCCGCCCTGGTGCCGGAGGTGGGGGCGCGGAAGGCCCCCGGCAGCGCCGTGGCGGGCAAGGCCAACGTGCTCATCTTCCCGGACCTCCAGTCCGGCAACATCGCCTACAAGCTGACGCAGCGCATCGGCGGGGCGGAGGCCTACGCGGTGCTCCAGGGGCTGGCGAAGCCCTGCAACGACCTCAGCCGGGGCTGCAGCGTGCAGGACATCGTGAACACCGCCGCTCTGACGGCGGTACAGGCGCAGGCCTGATTCAAATCGGACCCGCTTCGCTGGGCTCCGATTTGAGAGGGGATCGCACTCCGCTCCCCGCAGGCCCCGTGGAGGGGCCCACAGTCCGCTCCGTGAGAGGTATTTTTCGCCCGGCGTATGTCCGTGCGAAAAATGAGTCCGACTTTATTCGCATCTGCGGATGCGAACTCTGGCGAGGCCTTTTAGCTCCAACAGCAAAGACAGGGGACGGTTCTGTGTCCTTCCCGCATCGGGACGAACGGAGACAGAGAACCGTCCCCTGTCTGTTTTTTCTGTCTTCCCGCCGTGATTCCGTTCCTTTGTTTTCATCCGTCCATCTCCCCGGTGAAGATAATGCTCCGGGCAAGCGCCCGTGCCGTTTGCAGGAATTCCTCCGAAGCCCCGGCACCGTGAATGTCATAGCGGCAGCCATCCAGGACAAAGCAGAGGAAGTCCTTGCTGACCGCCAGGCCGACCTCCCCGCAGGCTTCCGTCGGCGTGATGCTGCCATACCCTTCCGGCCGCTCCGACAGGTCTTTGCAGGTGATGCTGACCGTCTTCGCACAGCCGTCCGGAGGGGGATAGCTCAAAAGATAGCCCACCGCCCTGTCGGAAAAACGGGACTTGAGATATACATAGTAATGGCAGCCCGTATCCGGCAGCAGTTCCTTTTCCGGGAGGAAGCAACAGCCGCGCACCTTTTCCGCCAGTTCATCATAAGTTTCCACGGCGTATTCCGGCGCCGTGTGCCGCGGGATCAGCAAAACGGCAAAGCCGATCAGAAGGACGCAGGCAAGGAAAGAAAACCCGAAAATGAGCCGTTTTCTCTGCACTTCTTATCCCTCCATAAGCATTTATATTCCTATTCCAAAGACAGGGGACGGTTCTGTGTCCTTCCCGCATCGGGACGAGCGGAGACAGAGAACCGTCCCCTGTCTGATTGCTGTCTGATTGTATCCCCTTCTCTTGCGATGATGATTATACAGGAAACAGGCAAGCATTGTCAATCACATGATCGTTTAAGTATTTTAACCAACGGTTGAATCACATCCTATGCTATCTCCTTCTCCCCGCCGTCTTTCCCTTGCAAAGCCGGAAAAAACCTGCAATAATACAGGTAAATAGGAAATTATGGGAACACTATCCGGAGAATACATGCCGCGCCCCTCACCGGCGCGGCGGAAAGAGGGAAGCATATGAAGATTCTGGTGGTGGGAGGCGTCGCCGGAGGGGCCAGCGCCGCCGCCCGCATCCGCAGGCTGGACGAGGAGGCCCGGATCATCATTTTCGAACGGGGAGAGCACGTGAGCTATTCCAACTGCGCCCTGCCTTATTACCTGGGGGGCGTGGTGCCCAAACGGGAGAGCCTGGTGCTCATGACCCCGGAGGCCTTCAAGAGCCGCCACGATATCGAGGTCCGCACCCAAAGCGAGGTCATATCCATCGACCGGGCGGCGAAAACCGTGACCGTCCGCACCGCCGGCGGGGAGGAATACCGGGAGAGCTACGACAAGCTGAT
Source organism: Oscillospiraceae bacterium (assembly GCA_016286665.1). Classification (GTDB taxonomy): domain Bacteria; phylum Bacillota; class Clostridia; order Oscillospirales; family Oscillospiraceae; genus UBA1774. The sequence goes on along the minus strand of JAEETX010000036.1, from coordinate 17,631 downwards.
CCTGGCCCCCGGCGCCGACCCCGTGCTGCCCCGCAGCATCAAGGGCATCGACCGGAAGCAGGTCTTCACCGTGCGCAACGTGACGGACGTGGGGAAGATCAGGGACTATATGGACGCGGTGGGGGCGAAAACCGCCGTGGTCACCGGCGGCGGCTTCATCGGCATCGAGGTGGCGGAAAACCTCAGCAAAGCGGGACTGCACGTCAGCATCGTGGAGGGGCTGGAGCAGATCATGTCCCCCTTCGACTACGACATGGTGCAGTATCTTCACAAGGAACTGCTGGACAACGGCGTGGACCTCTACCTGTCCGGCATGGTCTCCGAGATCACGGAGAAAGGCGTCCGCTTCACCCAAAACGAAGAAGAAAAGGAAATCCCCGCCGATCTGGTGGTGATGTGCGTGGGCGTCTCCCCCGCTTCTTCCCTGGCGCAGGCGGCGGGGCTGGAAACGAATCAGCGCCGCTTCATCCGGGTCAACCACAACTACCAGACCAGCGACCCGGACATCTACGCCGTGGGGGACGCCATCGAGAGCTATAACCGCCTCGGCTGCGCTTACGGCAATCTCGCCCTGGCGGGCCCCGCCCAGCGGCAGGCCCGGGCGGCGGCGGACCACATCTGCGGCAGGACCCACAACAACCGGGGCTATATCGGCTCCAGCTGCCTGCAGGTCTTCGGCCTCAACGCCGCCTGCACGGGCCTCAGCGAAAAGGCGGCGAAGGCCCGGGGCATCCCCTGCGAGATCGCCTATGTGCTGCCTTCCGACAAGGTGAGCCTCATGCCCGGCAGCAGCTATCTTGCTTTCAAGCTGGTATTCGAGCTGCCCACGGGCCGCATCCTGGGGGCCCAGGCCACCGGCAGGGGCGACGCGGTGCGCAGGGTGGATGTGATCGCCGCCCTGATCTCCATGAACGGGGACCTGGAGGATCTGAAGGAGCTGGAGCTCTGCTACGCCCCCATCTACGGCACGGCCAAGGACGTGACGAACCTGGCGGCCCTGGTGGGGCTGAACGTGCTCTACGGGGACATGCCCCAGGTCCACGTGTCGGAGGTGCGCGGCCTGGTGGAGAGCGGGGCGTATATCATCGACGTGCGGGAGCCCGGGGAATACGCCGCCGGGCACCTGAAGGGCGCGGTGAACATCCCCCTGAGCCAGTTCCGGAACCGCATCGAAGAAGTGCCCAGGGACAGGCCCGTCTATCTCCACTGCCGCAGCTCCCAGCGCAGCTACTACGCCCTCTGCGAGCTGCGGGGCCGGGGCTGGCGCAACGCCGTGAACATCAGCGGCTCCTTCCTGGGCATCTGCCTTTATGAATACTTCAACGACGTGACCCGGGGGCGGGAGCCCATCGTCACGGCCTACAACTTCAACTGAACCATGAACGACACGAAATTCACCCTGAACGCCCTGGTCCTCGTGGTCATCATCTTCACCGCCATCGGCTTTTTCTTCACGGTGAAGCTGGGGAAGCTGGCGGATCGCAGCATCCTGAACGAATACTACCCCATCGAGGGCACGGAGCTGGGGGTGCGCTACGGCACGGAGCAGCCCAGCGGCCTCTACCGGGGCGGCGACAATTCCAGGGAGCTGCTGCTGGCGGGCACCTTCGGCTACGACTGGGGCGCGGCGGCGGTGGGGAACGCCCTGTGGCTCAACGAGTACACCTCTACGGACCTGGGGCTGATGCGCTGCCGCCTGGTGCGCCTGAACACGGAGGATTTCCGAAGGGAAGCGGTGCTGGAGGACACGGTGCTGCGGGGCCGCTGCCCCTCCGGGGAGCTGGTTTGCCTCCGGGGCTGCCTGATGGAAGCCAACGCCCCGGAGGTCAACCCCCTCTGCGCCCTCTATTGCATGTCCCTTCGGGACCTGGAGCCGGACGGCAGCAGCGCCGAGGTCCTCTGGCTGGACCCGGAGACGGGGGAGATCGTCTACCGCCTGCGGGACGGCGCGGCGGCGACGGCGGCTTTTGAGGCGCGGTATCTCGCCCGGACCCTGGGGGAGGTGCGGGGATGAAGAAGGTGAAATTCGGCGTCGGCATCCGGGGCGCCCTCAGCGGCGCGGAGGTCGCGGTGCGCGTCACCCAGGTTTCCGCCCTGTCCTGCGTCCTCTTTCTCCTGGGCGCTTCCACCTACCGGCCGATGATGCTGCACCGGGGGGCGTCGGCGCTGCTCTTTGACTTGGGGGCGTCCGCCCTGCCCCGGTGGTTTCAGCTTATCCTTTCCTTTCTCTACCGGAAAAGCGGCAGCGAGGTGCTGCTGGCCTTCGCCATCCTGGTTCCTGCGCTGATCTTCGGGCTAAGTGCGGGACGGCTCCTGCGGAGCGGGAAAGGCCGCGCCGCCGCTGCCCGCCGGGTCTTCGGGCTGCTGATCCTGGCGGACCTGGCGCTGCGCCTTCTCCCCTTCCGCTTCAACCTGGCCTTCGGCTGGCCCTTCGCCCTTGCGGGCTTCCTGCTGCGCCTCGGCTGCCTGGTCCTGGTCTGGCTGGACCTGCGGGCGGAGAAGAAGGCAAGGACCCCGGCGGAGGCATGATAACAGATAGTAAATTCGGGCATCCGGGTTTCCCCGGATGCCCGATGGTTATGTATTTCCTTCTTTAATCTATGCGGTCCGCCGAGATCACGAGCCGGGCGGTGTCCGCCGGGATGTCGATGGCGACCCAGAGCTTGAAGGGAACATTTTCCTCCACCCGATGATAGATCTTCTCGACGCGCAGCAGCTTCCCCTCGGAATCGTAGCAGTGGGCGTAGCAGAGGAAAAAGCTCCGCGCGGAGCTCGTCACCGTGCCGGTGAAAAGGGCGTGCAGCTCATAGAGCCGGGCCTTGCTGTCGCCGGAATAATGCTGGTTCCAGCGGTGCTCCCCCTTGCTTTCCTCAAAAATCGGATCGCCGAAGGCCAGCTCGGAGTAAACGACGGTGAAGCCGTCCAGCTCGGCGGTGCAGTACTGGCTGGAAAGGGTCATGGGGCCGCAGTTATAGGTGAAGTAGCCGGAACCGGCGTCGAATTTGGCGATGCGATCCTCCGGATCGACGTCGGCATTGTCGGAGTTGACATACACGGTCTTCGATTCGCTGTTCCAGCCCACCTTCGCGCCCAGGGCTTCTCCCACGGCGCGAAGGGGCACATAGGTGGTCCCCTCATAAACAAAAGCCTCCACGTCCTTGCCGTTGACGTCGATGGGCTCCAGCTCTCTCCCGTCCACAAAGATGCGGACGCCCGTGTAGACGTCGATATTCTTCGACGCCATGGCCCCATAGGCGGGGATGGCTGCCGCGAACAAAGCCGCGACCAGGACAAAGATCAGCGGGCGGAAGCGCCTCGTATTTTTCATATCCGGACCTCCCATCGGCCGCTTTTGAGATTCTCCGCGCCTTTGCGGAGCATAAGCAGCCACTACATATAGAATATAATATAGTCGCGCCCACAATGCAAGGGTATCCGGCGGGAAAAAACACAATTCCCTGCATTTTGCAGCGCCCCCTGCTTGTCTACGGGCGGACCGCTGCATTTCCGGCGGGAAAAGCACAATTCCCGGGGAAAATGGACAGTGCCTGCTTTTCCTCTGGAATTTTTTGGGTGGACGTGGTATAATGCCCTCAAATGAAGAAACATATATAACCTGCGGGTTTTACCGCATTTGGAGAACGGTCTTTATTTGCAAATTCGTATATAGGAAAGGACGGAAACCATGGAAAAGAACGAATTCGTATTCGACCTCAAGCACCCGGAAGTGAGCTGGCGGGGCAGCGCGAAGCACTACTGGCCCAACGGGCAGGTCTCCTCCGAGGCGGGCCTGGTGACGGACGCGGAGGGCCCCCACGGCCTGTACTGGTGCCTGGACACCATCATGCACGCCGTGCCCGAGGACATGAAGGCCACCTGGCAGATGCCCCACTACCACGTCCACGGCTATGAGACCTTCTTCGTGGACAGCGGCAAGCTCTATCTCTACATCAACGGGCAGCGCGTCCTCTGCACCCCCGGCGACATCGTGCACCTGCAGGCCGGCCAGGCCCACGGCATGACCTTCCTGGAGGAAACCAAGTGGCGCGGCACCTATCACGATTTCGAGGTCTATGCCGACGCCAAGGACGTGGGCCGCGTCAAACAGTACATGCCCGAGCTGAAGGACGACCCCAAGCTGGCCGCCCTGATGCCCAACGGCGAGATGGATTCCAAGATGCTGGAGGCTTTTGTTTATAAGGACGCCCCCGTGGAGGAGTGCCTGGCCGTCAAGAACGTCAACCGGCCCCACGCCGCCTACGAGTTCCCCGGCTGCAGCATGCGCGTCATCGTGGAGCGCTGGGAGAACGGCGGCACCAAGGAGATGGTCTGCGCCGTCATGGAGCCGGGCTTCACCGCCGAATGGGTGCAGTATCCCGCCCTGCGGGAGCTGCTGTTCCTGCGCAAGGGCAAGGTGAAGTTCACCGTTCTGGGCAAGGAATTCATCGCCGACGACGAGTGCGTCGTCAATATCCCCCGCTTCGCGCCCCACAAGATCGAGGTGCTGGAGCACGCCGAGCTCTACGACCTGGGCGGCCAGAGCTACTGGTCCCTGTTCCTCCAGTGTTACAATTCCATCCGCACCCTCCATCCGGAGAGGCTCACCCCCGAAACCGTGGAGGAGCTCAAGAAGAAATTCAACATCCCGATTGAAAAGATCGGCATGAAATAAGCGTTTGCCGGAAGCTTCCGGCAGAGCATCCTTTTCCAAGGGGCCAAGCCCCTGAAAACAGGAAACCGGGGCGACGGAAACCGTCGCCCCGGTTTTTGGCTGCTGGCATACACGGCCAGAAATTACCTTCCCGCCGCAGTCACATCTGCCCGCGCCGCTCCGCCTCCAGCCGCTCCATCGCCTTCCGCATGGCAGGGCGGTAGATCGCCAGCAGCATGGCGATGGCGATGAGCCAGCCGATGGGGTAAGAGATATACAGATGGAACAGCGTCGGATGATGGGGGAAATAGGCAAACGCCCAGATCAGACGGAAAACGAAAAGCGCAAAAATGTTGATGACTGCCGGGCCGATGGAGACGCCGTAGCCTCGCAGGAAAGCGTTCAGGGTGCCCATGACGGAGTAGATAAAGGCAAACGTCGCCACGGCTTTGGCCCGGTCCGCGCCGAACGCCACGGCTTCCGGGGTCTCCGGGAGGAACAGGGCCACCAGCTGAAACCGGAACAGCAGGCCCACGGCCCCGCAGATCATTCCCGCCAGAACGGCAACGATCATGCTGTCTCTGCGCACGGTCTTCGTCCGGTCAAAAAGCCTCGCCCCCACGCACTGGCCGGTGAAAACGGTGCAGGCCTGCGTCAGATTTTCAATGGTAACGAAGATGAGACCGTCGATGTTCAGAGCGGCAGCGTTGCCGGAGACGGCCAGGCTGCCCAGGGAATTCACGCAGGTCTGGAGGGGGATATCCGAGGCGGCCAGCATGGCTGCCTGCAGCCCCGCCGGCAATCCGATCCGCAGGATCGCACCGATCTTCCCCTTGCGCAGGCAGAGCTTCCGCAGGTCCAGCCGCCAGGGCTCCTCCTCATGCAGGAGGGCGCGGATGGCGAGAAAGGCGGAGAGATACTGGGTGATCACCGTCGCCGCGGCGACGCCCGCCACATTCCAGTGAAAGAGGGCGACAAAGATCAAGTTCAGCACCAGATTCGTCACCCCGGAAATGGCAAGAAAAATGAGGGGATGGCGGGAATCTCCCCGGGCGCGCATGATGGAAGCGCCGGTATTATATACCATCTGCGCCGGCATGCACAGGAAGTACAGCCGAAGATAGGTTTCAGCGTCCCCGATGATATCCTCCGGCGCGTGCATCATGCGGAGGATCCTTCCAGCCAGGCCTTCTCCCAGGAAAAGGACAAAGACGCCGATGAGGAAAGCCAGCAGCAGGGAAACATGCATGGTTTCCCGGAAGCTCTCCGGGTCGTTCGCCCCCGCGTCGTTTGCGGCGCAGACGGTGACGCCGGCGGAGAGGCCGCCGAAGAAGCAGATGATGAGCATAACGAAAGCGAAGGTCGCGCCTACGGCGGCCAGGGCCGCACTTCCGGCAAAGCGTCCGACGACCAGGCTGTCGGCCGAGCTGAAAAGCGTTTGCAGCCAGCCGGTGAGTACCAGGGGAACGGAAAAGCGCAGAAGGCTCCGCATCACATTTCCGTGAAGCATATCGATCTTTTTTTCCATGATGATCCCCGCTTTCCCGCCATGATCCGACGTTTCTTTCGGATGCTGTTCATTATACGCAGAGACGGCGGGTAAGGCAATACCGCATAATTCTGGTGCGCAGATTGCGCAGTCAGAATTTTCGTCAGATTGTCCGAAAATCGCGGGGAATACTTCCTGTATTGGCCAAGATTTTCGGGCAATATGACGGAACATGATGCAAGCAAGATGCGTGCCGGGAATTATGCGGTGTTGCCGTAATACAAGTGATTCCGGCAAGATGGTTTATAACAGGATCGCACCTCGGGCGGCCGCATGGCGGATATGCAGCGCCCGGGCGGATGACAGCAGGGAGCGAGGGGAGAAGCCCGCCCTCTGCTGCGGTTTTCTTTCCCGCCCGAAGCCGTTGACGGGGCGCGGGAAATGGGATATGCTTGCAATCGCGGAGACCAGCGGCTATGTGCCCGAATCCCCCGCGCCTTCCGTGAAGCCCCGCAGTCCACAGCGAGGTGCTCCCGGCCGGGATACTCGGAACGACGGCCTGACGTCGTGGGCAGCGCCCTTCGGGAGACGCGCATCCGGAGAGGAAGCAGATGGAACGGGCGCCCGTTCCGGGCCGGAGACGGCGGGACTATCCATCGCAGACAGCACATCGCCGTCAGCCGAAAGCGGCAGAACAAGGGAGGCGCAGCATGAAAACGATCGTCGAAGCGATCCTCGAAAGCGGTTTTGCAGAGTTTTCCCGTCACGGCGAAAAATACCTGATCCAGCAGGAGAGCAACAAAGGGTGCCACTACCTCAGCTTGTGGCGCACCGGTCCCAAAGCGGCCTGCCTGTGCCGTGTCTGCTTTGAAGTATTTGACGGCATTTCGGAAGAAACCGTAGAGGAGTTGTTCCGCCAGCCGCTCCCGGATGGACGTACGGTTCGGGACATGGTCCAAAGTCCGGAGAGTATCCTGCTGATCCGGGAGTCCTGACGGCGGTGCGTTGAACGTTTGGCCGGAATGCTTCACGCTCCGACGCCTCCGGTTGCTTTCCCCTTGGGCTTATGGAATAATCTCCGTCCCGGATAAAAGGCGACAATGATGCAGCGTCTATCCAGGACAGAGAGTGAACTGCACCCGGCGCCATAGATATCAACCCGTTTATACACGCTTTACGGCACGGGGAATCCACGCTCCTTGCAGTCGTTGTATTTCCTGTCCGAAGCCGTTGACGGGGCGAAGGAAATGAGATATGCTTTAAGGCAACACCGCACAATTCTGGTGCGCAGATTGCGCAGTCAGAATTTTCGTCAGATTGTCTGAAAATCGCGGGGAATACTTCCTGTATTGTCCAAGATTTTCGGGCAATATGACGGAACATGATGCAAGCAAGATGTGTGCCGAGAACTAACGCGGTGTTGCCTTAACAGTCAAGGATCACAGGCGCACGGTCGGGAAAACCCGCTGCGTTCCCGTACCGGACCGGGCAGAACGGCGGATATGCCGGCAAAACCGGCGCCTTATATTCCCGAAAATGATGGCAGCTGTCAACCGAACGCACAGGCAGCCAGACTTCATTCCGGAGGTAATGCATATGTACGAAATCGACAAGTCCCTTCTGGAAAAAATCGACGCCCTGGAGCTCAGCGAACGCAACGTCGCCTGGCGCAAGGCCATGAAGGAAGCTCCCTGGCGCGTGTACGTGGACAGGGAGCGCCTGACCATGGCGTCCTGGCACGAGACCGAGGGCGAAGACCTGGAGCTCCGCACCGCCAAAATGCTGAAAAAGGTCATGGACAACGTGCCCATCAAGATCCATCCTTTCGATGAGATCGTGGGCCGGCCCACCACCGGCGTCATCGGCTGCCAGACGGCCATCAACGTCTGCGGGGACTATATCCACGACATCTGGAATGACGACGGGGTCATCGGCGTGACCCTGGACGCATCCGCCATCCTGAATAAGGAGGAGCTGGAGGTCCTGCGGGAGGCCGCACGCCTTTTCGAGCCCAACTGCATGCCCAAGCGCACCTACGACGCCTGGCATGCCCTGGTGGGGGACTGGGCGACCCAGGCGGAGGAAGCCAAGCTGCGGGACCCCAGCCTGCGCAACGGCATCACCGGGCAGTCTACCTCCGCCCTGGACTGGCCGAACATCCTGCCCGCCGGCCTGAAGGAATACATCCGCCGCTGTGAGCAGCACATTGAGGACTATATCGCCTCCGGCGGCACGGACGTGAACAAGGTCTATTTCTGGCAGGCCGCCATCATCACCCTCCAGGCCACCATCGACCATTCCCGCCGCTATGCCGCCCTGGCCCGGGAGATGGCCGCCGGGGAAAGCGACCCTGCGGAGAAGGCGCGGCTAGGGAAGATCGCGGAGACCTGCGACCATGTGCCGGAAAATCCCCCCCGCACCTTCCATGAGGCCCTGCAGTTCATGGAGATGTGCTCCCTGGCCAAGATGTTTGAAAACCCCATGCAGAATAACAGCCACTGGGCCCGCGCCGACCAGTATCTCTACGGCTATTTCAAGAACGACCTCAAAAACGGCGTGCCGCTGGAGCAGATCGCCTCTGACCTGGCGGACATGATCGGCCGCTGGGGCACCCAGACCTTTGTCTCCGATGACATGAACAAGGAGACCCATCAGATCAACTTCGGCATCAACAACGTCATGGTGGGCGGCCTGGGCCAGGATCACACGGACATGACCAACGAGCTGAGCTACCTCATCCTCCATGTGGTGGCCAAGCTGAAGCTTTCCAGCCCCACCGTGGGGCTCCGGTGGAACAACCAGACCCCGGACTGGATCATGCGCAAGGCCATCCGCACCAACCTGGAGACCCGGGGCGGCATCCCCCTGTTCCAGAGCGACGAGGTCATGATCCGGAAATACATGGACTGGGGCATTCCCTATGAGGAAGCCTGCGAGTGGCGGGGCCTGGGCTGCGTCTATCCCTGTCTGCCCAATCGGGCGGAGCATTACGGCGCCGAGGGCGTGGCGGCCTACAACCTGGCGGGCGTCCTGCATCTGACCCTGCACAACGGCCTGGACATCAACGGGGTGCGCACCGGCATCGAGACCGGCGACCCCCGCAGCTTCGCGTCCTTCGACGAGCTCTATGAAGCCTTCTTCCAGCAGGAAAAGGCGCTGGTCCATAAAGGCCTGTGGCTGGGAGCTGTGGCCAGGGACGTCTGCCATCAGTATATCCGCACCCCCCTCCTGAGCATCCTGGGCATCGAGGCCAGCATGGATCTGGGCCAGGACCTCACCAAGGCCGACCCCGACCACAGCATGTTCGGTGTGTCCGACCGGGCCATCATCGACGTGGCGGACTCCTTCGTGGCCATCAAAAAGCTGGTATATGAGGACAAGGTCCTCACCATGGCAGAGCTGATGGACGCTCTGGATTCCAATTTCGCCGGGGAAAGGGGCGAGGAAGTGCGGCAGCTCTGCCTCCGCCAGCCCAAGTACGGCAACGACATCGAGGAGGCCGACGAGATGGTCAGGCGCGTGTCCGACCGCTCCGCTGAGATCATCTATGCCTTTGATAACGCCCCCTTCCGCAACATGATCATCTCCCGGGAGGGCCTGGCCTGGCACTATTTCGGCGGCCTGGGCGCCGGCGCGCTGCCCGACGGACGGCCTGCCCTGGAGCCTTTGAACGACGGCTCCCTGAGCCCCATGCGCGGCGCGGACAAAAACGGACCCACCGCCGTCCTGCGCAGCGCCATGAAGTCCGGCTACTCCAGCGTCTGCTGCGCCGCCGTGCTGAACCAGAAATTCAATTCCTCTCTCCTGGGCTCCCCCGAGAGCATCGACAAGCTGATCGCCTATACCAACGCATATATGAAGGCGGGAGGCAGCCACATCCAGTACAATATCCTGGACACGGAACAGCTGAAGGACGCCAAGGCCCATCCGGAGAATTACGCCGACCTGATCGTCCGCATCGGCGGCTTCAGCGCCTATTTCGTGCAGCTCAGCAAAGGCATCCAGGACGACGTGATCTATCGAAGCGAATTTGAACTGTAAAGGGAGGGGCCCAGAATGGCACTGACCGCCTTGGTTTCCAACATCCAGGGCTATTCCATCCACGACGGACCCGGCATCCGCACGGTGGTCTTCCTGAAGGGCTGCCCCCTGCGCTGCCGCTGGTGCGCTAACCCGGAGAACCTCTCGGACCGGGTGCGCGTGGGCTTCCTCTCAAACCTCTGCAAGCACTGCGGGCGCTGTGCCAAAAGCTGCCCCCGGGGGGCCATCCTGCCGGACGCGGACAGGCGCATCGACCGGGAAAAGTGCGACGAATGCGCCAAGTGCGTGGAAGCCTGCTTCTATGACGCGCTGGTGCGCTACGGCGAGGAAAAGACGGCGGAGGAGGTCTTCGAGCAGGTACGCCGGGACAAGATATTTTACGATTCCTCCGGCGGCGGCGTCACCGTTTCCGGCGGCGAACCTCTGACCCATGCGGATTTCGTCGCGGAGCTCTTTGCCCTCTGCCGGGGGGAGGGCATCCATACCTGCGCGGAGACCTGCGGCTGCGTGCCCCGCAGCGCCTTTGAAAGGGTGCTGGAGCTGACGGACGCTTTCTATTTCGACCTGAAGCTCATGGACAGCGAAAAGCACCGGGAATATACGGGGCAGGGCAACGGGCAGATCCTTTCCAACGCCCGGTTCCTGGCGGACAGCGGGGCGAATATTCTTTTCCGCCAGCCCCTGATCTCCGGCGTCAACAGTCCGGAGGAAAACGTGAAGGCCACGGCGGCGTTCATCCGCAGCCTGGGCAGAGAGGACCTGGCCCTTCAGCTCATCCCCTACCACCGCATGGGCACTTCCAAATACGCCGCCCTGGATATCCCCTACCGTCTGGAGGACATGAAGCCCATGGCAGCCGAGGAGGTGGAGGCCGTGCGGGCACTGTACGAAAGCTTCGGCGTTTCCTGCACCGTCTCCAAATGAACGAATACTCCCCCGCCGGGGGCTGCGCTGGAACGGCAGCCGTCCATAAAGCACCCTCTTCCCGAACGCTGCGCAGCGGTCAGGGGGAGAGACAAACTCCAATATAGAAAAACGCACCGCAGGAGCCCTGCGGTGCGTTTTTCCGGCAAGTGAGCATGGGCCTTCCGGCTGCATTTCGGTATACGGTCCACAAAAGCGGCGGTCGTTTCCCAGCCGTATTTGGCATAGCCTGCCGCAGATGCGCGCTTCGGCCCGATGGAAAAACGGGTATCCGATCCGCATGCAGCCTTTTCCGCCTTTCCCAGCACCGGTCATCTCAATGATCTGCACGATTACTGTGAAAAAGTTTCAAAAAAGCGCACACAGGCTTGCCTATCTGTGGTACACTGTAGGACGATATTGTTCTAAAAAGGAAGATAATGACATGGATAAAAACAAAAAGCCGAAGAAATCCGTCGGCCGCAAGCTTCTGCTGATCCTTCTCGGCGTCTTTCTCGGGCTTGTGATCGGTTTCGTTCTCCTGATGGTGCTGGTGGATACGGATGAGGAGCCGGAGCCCTCGGCCGCCCCGAGATATACGGAGGCCCCCGCGCCGACGGAGGGACCGGAGCCTGCGGAAACGCCGGAGCCCACGGAAGCACCCGAGCCCAGCGCAGCCCCCGCGCCCGGGGAGCAGCCCGACATCGTGACGAAAGCGGCCAACGGGGAAACGACGGAGGACCTCGAGAAGATCCTTCGGGAGTTGAGCGACGAGGATAACCTCCTTCTGGACACAGACGACGATTACGTTTATTTCAGCGGCCGGAATGTGGCGTTCAGCGCCACAGACCCGACGGAGGTGCGGGACGTGCTGGCGGCCCGGTCCGGCGGCGGAGCGGCGGGGGCCCCTTCCGTCGTCACCGGCGTGGTGGACGGAGTCGGATATATCGCCGTCAGCGACGCGGACAAGGTCACGGTCTATATCACTGCGGGGGATCAGACCCTCAAGGCGGAGACCGACCGCACGGACGGCAAAAAAACGGGGACGGACGCCAACGCAGCGAAATTCGCCGCCTCGGCGTCTTCCAGCGTGGTGACGGCTTCGAAGGTGAAGGAAGCCTATGCCCGGGGACGGGACGACTATGACCATAATCAGGCCGTCTATTATCTCTCCCAGGCGGACTGCCTCGTCTTCTATCCCGCCCAGCTCACGAAGCGGACGGCCTTCGAGGATCAGAGCGTCATCTTCGGCGATGCGCGCAGCAGCGCTTCCTGCTCCGTCCGCCTGGAGCACAACCCCTATGTGGATATCGACGAGCTGGGCTCCCTGATCCGGAACTCGCCCAACAACACCGTCCTGGCCTGGGGGGACGACTGGCTGACCTCGGAATACGTCAAGGACGGCATCGTGACCTATTCCTATGTGGGCCTGGGCAAGGAATACATGATCACGGAGGAGCTTTGCTACCCCAGCAAATACAGCTTCGTCTTTGAAGAGCTGCGGGAGCTGATGAACATCCGCTTCCTGGAGGACGGGAAGTGGGTCAACGGCAACCGGAAGCCCAAGGAGGACCCGGTGGAGCATGGCGCGCCCAGCTACGGCCTGCAGGAGTGCTTCTATTCGGAGTTCGACCTGTTCCTGGTGATCCCGGACACGCTGGACGAGCAGGCGGTGGATGGAAACTGCATCTATTTCTACGATAACCTGCGGAATACCGGCGTCCGGGTGGAGCTGATCACGGTCCCGGAAAAGGACAGAGACGATATTTTCGCCGTCTTCCCCGTCATCGCGGAGGACGGGGACCTGACCCTGGGGGAGGACTTTGTGCGCTGGCACAATTCCTCCGGCCTGTACGTGGGTGCGATGGCGGGTCCCACCGCCGCCCTGCTGCGCTTCGACGGGGAGGACGCTTACCTCTGCTATGAAGCGGTCTACTCTGAACTCATGTGCGAGCTGGTGGAGCAGTATTATGAGCCCCAGGGCAACGACTACCCGGATGAATTTCTGGAGCATCAGATGACCGAGCTCCCGGAGGAAGACCCGGAGCATCAGCCGACGGCGTCCCCTGCTCCCACGCCTGTGCCCACGCCCGCCCCCGGCTATCCGCAGCCGGAGCCGAAGAGAACGCCAGCCAAGGCGGAGACCGAAAAGATCGTCCGGGCCGTGGAGCAGAAGGTCGCGGAGAAAGCAAAGGCGGATTATCCCGCCGCCCCCGCCGCCGGCGCGGACCCCCTGGAATATTACACCGATGCGGATTTCCGCGCCGTGAACGCCTCGCTGGAGGATTTTGTGGACGCCTATCCTTCGGAGCAGGAGATGATCCTGGACACCATCCTGAAGGTGCTGGCCTATAACGGCTATGCCGAGGCAGAGAACAAAAACGGGGACGACCTGATGTTCGAGCTGGCAGACCTTCTGCTGGACATCGACGACCGGCTGTTTGAGCTGGACCTGTTCGGCACCGATTTCTTCCTGCCTGCGGATCTGTTCCCATATGTCTGCGAGCTCCTGGAGTTGGACCGTGTTCCGGAATACCGGAACCGGCCCCAGTCCGCGCCGCCCGCGCCGGATTGGCTGGAGGAATGGCGGGAATATGAGGATTTCCGGGAGGAGGGCCTGAATTGGGAGGCGGTCCGGCAGTATCTGGATCAGGGCGAGCCCATGCCGGATCCCTGGGACGCCATCTATGGGGAGGACTGGCCGGAGTTTTACACCCCCTATGATCCCTGGGCGGAGGAACCCTATTTCCCCAGCTTCACGGGATTCCCGAATTATCCGAAGGAGCCGGAATACCCCGACGGGCCGGAATACCCGGAGGACCCGGAGGAGCCGGAGAACCCGGAGGACCCTGGCGAATGGACGCCCGGACCGTATTTCGCAAACCCCATCGCCTGGCCCGAATACGGCCTTTATTTCGACGAGGGAGACGTGCTGGCGGCGCAGGAGCAGTTGGACCAGGGCTACCGGCATTATGCGGAGCTGGCGCGGGAGGCGTATCCGGAGAGTTGGGGAGGACCCGGCTTGGTTCAATATGAAGACATGCTTCTGTGTAAGGAACCGGATTTCAGCGCCCTGGGACAGGACGTCGGTAATCTTGCCGGAGAGTATGTCGTCTCCGAACCGGAGGATCATGAGGTCGAGTATCATATCCTGATCGCCGCGAACGGCGTCTGGGCGGCCTGCGACCCGGACAGCGGGAGCATCCTGGATTACGGGATCCTGTTCCCGGATACGGAAGGAGCCGTGTGGTATACGGTGACTGCGGACGGGGAATTTATGACCGTCTGGCAATTTGATTCCAGTTACCTCATCACCGGCAGATACGGGGGACTCAACCGTGTGGAGGGTGCCTGGTCGGCGGAGCCGGAGGGCCCCGGCGCTTATGTCTCGACGTCCATCGACTGGCCGGAGTACGGCCTTTATTTCGACGAGGAAGCCGTGCTGGCGGCAGAGGAGCAGGTGGACCGGGATTACCGATATTATGCGGATCTCGCGCGGGAGGCGAACCCGGAGGAGTGGGAGGAACCCGGCTTACATCAATTTGGAGCAATGCTTCTGCGTGAGGGACCGGATTTTTCTTCCCTGGGGCAGGATATCGGCTATATCGACGGCGAGTATGAAATCGCCCATCCGGAGGATTATGGCGAGTATCGTGTGATCATTTCCGAGCGCGGCGTCTGGGCGGTGTGCGACCCGGCCAGCGGGAGCATCCTGGACTATGGCATCCTTATACGGGCAATCAACGAATATCACGACATGTGGTACACGGTGACTGCGGACGGGGAATTCATGACCGTCTGGGCATTTGATACGGGTTACCTCGTCACCAGCAAATACGGCGGGATCGAACACCTGTGGACAGAGGAAGAACTGTGGTCCGACTAAAGCCGGACCTATGATACTTGCAAATTGGAGGAACCAGGAATGAAAACGGTCATAACGCAGGAGCTCTTGAAGAAGGAACGGGGGGCAAAGAGAAGCGGTCTCGGGCTGCTGCTCCTTGCGGCTGTCTTTTGCCTGGCGTGCATCCTGCTGATCCCGGTGCGTCTCCTTGGCATCGGGGTCGCGGTGGTGGTCGCCGCCATCGCCCTGGGGATCTGGACCAAGGTGCGGAAGCAGGAGGGCCGGGGGGATATCGCCAAAGCGTATTTCCGCCTGCTGCCTCTGAGCTGCAAGAAGGAATATGAGGACCATGACGATAACGGGAATGTGAACTCCGTCACCCTCTGCCTGCAATTCGGGGAGTACGGGGAGGTGGAGACCCCGCGCCGGGACGCCTTTGAGGCGGCACAGCCGGGCGATCCGTATTACGTCGCCTTCTATTCGGAAACCGACCGGGCCTTCGCCTGCTTCGCCGCCGAGGCCTTTGAGCCCGACGGAAGCTTTCAGATCAGACAATAAGGAAAAGCCTGCAGGGATCGTCCTTCAAGGGTTTCCGGGCGAGCGGAAACGTACCGCCCGGAAACCTCGTCTGACAGGATTTCTGCTCGCAGCCCGATCCCGGATTTTGATTGAGTATTCGTATGAGATACGGGATGGAGGCACGGCCCAGGCCGTGCCTCCATCCCGTTCCTGTTCAGTTCACTGCGAGAAGGGGAGCCGTCGCTGATCAGGAGTTCTTCATTACGATGGCTTCCACCGTGTCGGCAACATGCTCGCACGCATCTGCGCAATCCTCGAGCTTTGAATAGATATCCCGCCAAGCGATGACCTCGAGGGGGTCTTTTCCGTTCCAGTTTTTGCGGCAGTCATAGTTTGCCCGGAGGTAGAGAGCGTCACATTCTTCCTCTGCGGCGTTGACTTCGATGATGAGCGAGCGCAGCTTATCGTACTTCTTGAAATTGGGGAGCTCCACAAGCATTTCCTTCATCTTGGCGGTGCAGGTGCAGATTTTCTCCGCGAAAAGGATGGATTCTGCTGAGATCCTGCCGATGCAGTTGAAGTAGATGGCCTGCAGAACTTCCTCGACCTGGTCGGTGACGCTGTCCAGCTTCTGACATAATTCCTGCATGTCTTCGCGCTCGATGGGGGTCACAAAGGACTTGGCCAGCGCCTCCGTCATTTCATGCCGCAGGGAATCGCCTTCATGCTCAAATTCGTGCATCGCGGTCAGCATGGTTCCGATTTTCTCGATGTCGAATTTCTTCATACATTCCAGCAGATACCCGGCGGCCCGGCATGCCACGTCTGCTGCGGCGATATAGTTATTCCAGTAAAACTCATTCTTTTTGTTTGCCATGTTTTCCTCCAAATCAGAAGATCGCCATAAATATCTTCGTAGTGATGAAGCCGATCACGCCGCAGCCCGGAAACGTCAGCACCCAGGTCATCACCAGGTTTTTCACGACCCCAAGATTGACCGCAGAAGGCCGTTTGACTGCTCCGACGCCCATGATCGCCGTCGTCTTTGCGTGTGTGGTCGAGACGGGGATCCCGAAGAGAGAGCTGATCAGCAGGGAGGCCGAGGCGGCCAGATCCGCAGAAAAGCCCTGGTATTTCTCCAGCTTTACCATATCCATCCCGATCGATTTGATGATCTTCTTGCCGCCGATGGACGTACCCACGGACATGATGACGGAGCATAGGAGCATGATCCATACCGGCATCTGGACCGCACTGCTTTCGCTTCCCCCATTCGACATCAGGAGACACATCAGGATAACGCCCATGAATTTCTGCCCATCCTGGGCTCCGTGCATAAAGCTCATGGCACAGGCGGCCCCGATCTGACCGTAGCGAAAGATCCCCTCTGTCTTCCGTCTGTCCACACGGAAGAAAATCACGGTCACCAGCTTGCAGATCGCATAGCCCAAGACGAAACCGAGAACGACCGAAATCACCAGGCCGTAAATGACCTTGAGCCACGCCTGGCCGTTAACGCCGCCAAGACCGCCGTGCAGCGCGATCGCGCTTCCGGTCAGACCGGCGATGAGGGCGTGGCTTTCGCTGGTGGGGATCCCGAAATACCAGGCGAGTACGGCCCAGATCACGATCGCCAGCAGGGCCGCGGACAGGGCAACGATGGCGTCGTGGGAGTTTGCACCGAAATCGACCATATTGGCAATCGTTTGCGCCACCGTCGCATTGATCGAGCTCATAATGAAAACGCCAAGAAAATTGAAGACCGCGGAAATAAGTATAGCCGGCCTTGCTTCCATGCATCTTGTGGTGACGCAGGTCGCGATCGCATTGGGGCAGTCCGTCCAGCCATTGACGAAAATAACCCCAAGGGTCAGACATACCGAAAGCATCAGGAGGGGATTCGATATGACCTGATTCCAGAAAAACGAAAACGATAAATCCATACTCATATTCAACTATCCATTATCGCTTGCCCGACATTCCTCACGCGAACCGGGCAAAGCCTTTTTGTGCCAATAGTTTAATGAATATCCGATCGGAATTCAAGGACCAGTTTGTTAAGGCAATACCGCATAATTCTGGTGCGCAGATTGCGCAGTCAGAATTTTCGTCAGATTGTCTGAAAATCGCGGGGAATACTTCCTGTATTGGCCAAGATTTTCGGGCAATATGACGGAATATTAT
>JAEETX010000119.1 GCA_016286665.1 Oscillospiraceae bacterium | reverse complement strand
CTCCAGCCCCGCGTCGGCAAATTCCGCCGCGCTCTGCCTCACCGCCGCGCCGGACCGCAGCCAGGCGATCAGAAGGCCCAGAAGGCTGGAAAAGGCCGCCAAAGCCAGCAGGGGCAGGAGCAAAGCCTTCGCCGCGCCTTTCCGGGGCGTGCCCAGGGCCCGGAGGATGGCGTATTCCCTCCGCCGCCGGTGGAGGAAGAGATAGAGGGTCAGGCCCACCGCCAGCAGGGAAGCCACGGCGAAAATGAGGAGCTTCATCATCGTCAGCCGCCGGGTCTCGGCGATTTTCTCCGAGATGATGGGCCAATTCCCATCGTTCCAGGCGTATTGCAGGCCCATTTGCTCCACCAGGGGCAGACATTCCTCGCCGAAAGCTCCAATGCTCGCCGCGTCCCGCACCAGGAAGCTCACCTCCGCCGGGCGGAACCGATGGCTCGCCGTGTCGCAGCTCTCCGGCAGGAAAGAGGTGGGCACAAAGATCGCGTTTTCCGAATACGCCCAATAGTAGTCTTGCTCTTGCAGGGAACCGGTGGAATAGAAGGAATAGTTTTCCTGTTCCTGCCAACGTCGCCCTCCCGTATCCTTCCAAGAACCCACGATGGTAAAACTTTGCTCCTTCCATTCCGTGGCGTAGCGTCCCTGCGTGACAGCCACCGCCCCCAAAGGCGCATACTGCTCCATGAGGCGATTTCCCAGCTTCAGGGTGATGCTGTCCCCCAGATTGAGGCCGTTGCTCACCAGAAAAGTCTCGCTCACCACGCAGACGGGGATTCCGGCGTCCTCCGGGCCCAGGAAGCGGCCCTGGACGGGGGTGAGCTGCTGCCGGGTGGCCCGGCGGATGGAGGCCATGTCGTCGGTGTAGACCACGTCGAAGGTGCGGATATCATCGTTTGTTACCTGTATCAGTTCCCGTAGAGGGGTGAAGTCCTCCGTTTCCAGATAGTTTTCCGGGAGATCGGTCACGTCCGTCCAGTAGGGCCACCAGCCCTTGCGGCTGTCATCCCCCAGCCAGAAGCCAAACTCCTTGGCTTCCACTGAGATGTGACGCGGTGCCCGCACTACAAAGACATAGCGCCGCCCCTTCTCAATAGAAGCTATACTCGCTCTTGTGATGTCATAGTCAACACAATCCACGCTGTTGCCGGGAAACCGGATATGCACCCGCTTGCCGATGCCGACGTCCTTTTCTGACAAGGCGTTAATCAGCAGATACGCTTCGCCATCAAGAGCCCGAAGCTGTTCATCTAAGTGCTTTTGGTCCCCTGCAAGGATCGCCACATCCGCCAATGTGCAGCGCCAGGTGCTGTCATAGGTATATTTGTCATAGTTTGTCACGGTACTGACGAGTTTCACCGTGGCTTCGATCACAAGCCGGTCCATGAAGCTGTAATCGGCGTAAGCTCCGTCGATGCGTTGGTAGTCTTCCGAGACGCCGGCGGTCATATAGCGGCGGTCCACGGCGTCGATATAGGGCAGGGCTTCCAAGTCATCCAGGTTTTTCACGCTCAGGGCTTCATGGTGAATGCTTTCGTTGTTGTGGTCCTCCCGGAGATTCGTGCCGGGGTTAGTTGGGTCCGACAGCAGGAACAAACTGTTGGTCCCATCCTGGGGATTGCTCACCGGGCTGCGCTCCACGGTCAGCACGCCCTCCACCTTTTCCTCCGCCTGCTTCACCGCTTCGGTCTGCATGGCGTAGGAGGAGAGGTTATCCAGCAGCAGGAAGGCCGCCACAGCCAGCAGCAGCACCGTCAAGGCCGTCTTGACCGGGCTGCGCAGGAGCGTTTTGAACCATAGTCCCATGGGCGGCGCCGCCTTGGGCCGTTCCCTTCGTTTATATTTGAGACGCAGCAAAGTCACCATCCCTTCCTTCGCCTGATAGACCAGCACCCAGCCGGGCTCCACCCTGCAGGCGCGGGCCTTCGTCCCCCTCACGGCGGTGTCCCGGCAGTCCAGGGGCAGCGGAGAACCCCGGCGCAGCAGGGCCAGCAGGCTTTTGAGCTTCTCCAAGCTGCAGCCCCTGCGCATGCTCCGCCGGTAATCCAGCCGGAAGCGCCAAGTAAAGCGGAGCTTTGCCATGGTAATACCTCCTTAGCGTCTCTTCGGCTCCCTCTCTGAGGGAGCATTTTCGCGCGAGGGGTAGCAGGCGCGTCCCAGCGTGGGGGTAGCGCGCGCATCCCTGCGAGGGGCCCTTGCGCGCGGAATGGGCCCTCGCGCCCGGAATGGGGACCCGCCGCGCAGCGGTGGGCGTGCGGTCCTCTGTCAGCGAAGCGCCTGAGGGAGTCAGCGCATCAAATCAGCAGCCGCTATAACAGCCCTGACTCCCTCCGTCATCGCCTGGCGGCGATGCCACCCCCTCGGAGAAGGGGGCTTTTCTTATTCCTTCACCTGCAATAGCCGCATGGGGCTCTTTTGCAGGATGGACGCGGAGATGGCAGCGGACGCGCCAACGCAGAGGGCGAAGTGGGCGATCACATAGAGGATCGGCACCAGGATCACGCCCAGGAAGCCCAGGCCGTTCACCGCGAACAGGGCAATAATAGCAAGCGCCAGCCCCGCCAGGCACAAAAGCGCCTGCTCCATCGTCAGCCGCCGGATGGTGAGCTTTTTCGACCAGCCCAGGGCCCGCAAAATCGCCGCCTCCTTCTGCTCCTGAAGGATCATCAGCACCGGCAGCAGCGTCCCCAAAATCAGCGCAGCCGCCACGGTGAGGGGATAGAGCGTTTCAATGAGGCGATATACCCGGTAAATGCGGTCCGCGTCGGCGGTGTCCATGCTGAACACCGGCGGCTTTTTGACCGTGTACTGGATCTCCGCCGCCATCTGCCGCACCCGGTCCGCGTCGTGATAGTCGTTGAGGGTGAAGGTGGCAGAGTCCAGATAGAGCACATAGCCCAGGCAGCTGTAATACTGAAAGGCTTCGGCGGGGGCATAGACGACATAGTCCGGCTCCTCCGTTTCCACCTGTCCCACGACGGTGTAGAAATTGCGGTAGCGGTCCCGCAGGGCTACCATATCCTCCCAGGTCTTGACGACGACTTCCGGATGGCCGGTGATCAGATGGCTAAAGCAGCCTGCCTCATCGACGCGCACCTTGTCCCCCAGCGCTACCCCCAGCTCCTCCATGACCGGGGCAGGAAGGATGCAGATCATTTCGCAGGCATTGTCCGCCTTCTCCGCATCCCAGCCTTCCAGCCAGGATACGGGCTCAGTGATCTCAAGCTCAAGGCGGTTGGTGAACACAACCTTGGTGGGGGAAAACTCCAGCTCCGCCTCCGATTCCTGATACAGCTTCCGGCAGACGGGATCGTGGAGAAGGCCGGATTTCATCAGGGTTTTCGCTTTGTTGTAAGTGAGGCCGTCGTAGAAGCAGGCGTCCACCAGCACCGTGGCGGCCAGCTCGGCATAGCGGCTGCGCAGCACCGTGAGCTGCCCCACGGCCCCCACCAGGAGGGCCGCCAGCAGCAGGGCAAGCAGGGTCTTCGCCCCGGCCCGCCGGATATGCCGCAGGACATAGCGCCGCAGGAAGCCCTTGACGGGTTTCCCGGCAGCGGTGACAGGGAAAGCCAGCACCGCCGCAGCATGGGCCATCGCCTCCGGGCTGATCTCCGCAGCGGCTTCGGCGGTTTTTTCCTTCCTGCGCTCGCTGTCCTGAAGGAGCTGGAGAGGGCTGCGTTTCCCCAGGCCATGAAGATAGGCCCCGGCCAGAAGTCCGGTCACCAGCAGCAGGCCCAGCGCCCCCAGAAGATAGACGGCGAAGTGGGCCTGGGGCATGGCCTCCAATCCCGCTTCGGCAAATTCGGCGGCGCTCCGCTGTGCCGCCGCTCCGCTGCGCAGCCAGGCGACCACCAGGCCCAAGATGGCGGAGAAGATCGCCAGGGCCAGCAGGGGCAGCCAAAGGGCCCGGGCCGCTGCCCGCCGGGGCGTACCCAGAGCGCGGAGGACGGCGTATTCCTTCCGCCGCCGGTGGAGGAACAGGTATAGGGTCAGCCCCACCGCCAGGAGGGAGGCCACGGTGAAGATCAGGAGCTTCAACAGGGTGAGGCTCCGGGTTTGAGCCATCTTTTCCGCCACGATAGGCCAATTGGCGTCGCTCCATGCATAGCTCATTCCCAACTGCTCCACCAGGGGCAGGCCTTCTTCTGCGAAAGCGCCGATGTTTGCCGCGTCCCGCACCAGGAAGCTCACCTCCGCCGGGCGGAATTGGTGGTTTTCGGTATCGCAGCTTTCCGGCAGAAAGAAAGACGGAACAAAGATGGCGTTTTCCGAATAAGCCCAGTAGGGGTCCTGGGCCTGCCAGGAGCCGGTGGAATAGAAGGCGTAATATTCATGCTCCTGCCAGCGCCGCCCCCCGGCGTCCTTCCAGGAGCCGATAATGGTAAAGCTCTGCTCCTCCCAGGCTGAGGCATAGCGCTCGCGGGTGACGGCCACGGCCCCCAGGGGCTCATACTGCTCCACCAGGCGGTTTCCCAGGCGGAGGGTAATCTCGTCCCCAACACCCAGGCCGCTGCGTTCCAAGAAAGCCTCACTCACCACGCAAACGGCCTTTCCCTCGTCCGCCGGTTCCAGGAAGCGGCCCTGCACGGGGGTGAGCTGCTGCCGGGTGACACGGCGGATGGAGGCCATATCGTCGGTATAAACCATGTCGAAGGTGTGGATGTCGTCGTTGGTGATCTGGATGAGTTGACGCAGCTGGGCAAATTCTTCCGTTTCCAGGTAATCCGGCCCCAGGTCGGTCACATCCGTGACGTAGGGCCACCAGCCCTTGAGGCTGTCGTCCCCCAGCCAGAAGCCATAGCCGCTGTCGTTGAGGGGCGCATAGCGGGGGGCCCGGACCACGAAGACATAACGCCGCCCTTTCTCAATGGTATCGGTCAGCGTTCGGGTGATGTCATATCCAAAGCTGTCCACGCTGTAACCGCTGCCGCTTCCCACAAAAACATGGTGATCCGTGCCAATGCTGCTTTCCGAAATGGTGGACGCAAGCAGGTTCGCGGTCCCATTCAGTTCCTTCAGCTGTTCGTCCAGGGTTCTGGGGTCTCCCGCCAGAAGATTCACGTCCGCCAGACGGAGCCTGACGGCGCTGTTGAAGCCAAGCGCCACGCTCCCCTTGCTCGTCACGGCGGCTTCGATGACCAGCCGGTCGATATAACCGTAGTTGGCATAGGGGCCGCCATTGCGCATGTATTCCTCCGAAACGCCGGCAGTCATGTATCGCTTATCCACCGCGTCGATATAGGGCAGGGCCTCCAGGACTTCCAGGTTTTCTCTTGTAAGGGCCTCGTGATGGGTGCTTTCATAGTTGAAACGAAGATAACTCTCGCCCATTTCCGTCAGAAGAAACGTGCTTTCAAATGCATCTACCGGCTCGCTCACCGGGCTCCGCTCCACGGTCAGCACGCCCTCCACCTTTTCTTCCGCTTCCCGCACCGCCTCGGTCTGCATGGCGTAGGAAGAAAGGTTATCCAGCAGCAGGAAGGATGCGACGGCCAGCAGCAGCACCGTCAAGGCCGTCTTGACCGGGCTGCGCAGGAGCGTTTTGAACCATAGTCCCATGGGCGGCGCCGCCTTGGGCCGTTCCCTTCGTTTATATTTGAGACGCAGCAAAGTCACCATCCCTTCCTTCGCCTGATAGACCAGCACCCAGCCGGGCTCCACCCTGCAAGCGCGGGCCTTCGTCCCCCTCACGGCGGTGTCCCGGCAGTCCAGGGGCAGCG
>JAEETX010000035.1 GCA_016286665.1 Oscillospiraceae bacterium | reverse complement strand
AGGTCACCCGCGTCATCCCCATCGGCGCCTTCGTGGAGCTGGTGCCCGGCAAGGAGGGCATGGTCCACATCAAGGACCTGGAGTTCAAGCGCACCGAGAAGGTGGAGGACGTGCTGAACGTGGGAGACATGACCTGGGTCAAGTGCCTGGGCGTGGACGAGCGGGGCAGGCTGAACCTGAGCCGCAAGGAAGCCTACCGGGAGCGGGAGCGCCTGGGCCTCAAGGAGGGCGACCCCATGCCCCCCAAGACCGAGGAACCCAAAGCCGAGTAATTACTGATAGCAAAGAGCGCCGCACAGCCGTACGGCGCTCTTTTGCTGTATTTCAATAGATTTCCTGTTCCAGCTGATCGAATTCGGGTGTCGAAAAAAACTCTCCCAGCGTGATATCCAAACCGTCGCACAGTTTTTTAATCGTCACCGTACCCGGATTCTTGCTCTCCCCGTTGAGAATGCTTTTGATCGTTGCCTGTGGGACGGCGGAAAGATTGCTTAATCCGTTAGGCGTAATGCCTCGGTCTTTGCAAAGCTGAAGGATACGGGCCGCAACGGCCTCACGGGTATTCATAGACGACCCCTCCGAGTGATTTATCACTATCATAAATCCCCGGAAAAAAACTTATTAGTGATACTTCACTAATCGCGAAAAGTGTGGTATCATCATTGAGTCGCTGTATGTTTCATTGTAGAATTGGAAAGAGAAAGAACGGAGGTCGATGATGGACACTGTATGGTCAGAGGTTATCCAGGGCTGTTTGACGCTCTACGCTTCCCGGAAGCTGCGGTTTCATGACCGCTTCCGGGACCGGTATCTGCCGCTGCTTGATCTGCCGCAGGGGCCCCTGCGAATCCTGGAGATCGGCTGTGGTCCCGGCGCGCTGGCCGAAGCGCTGCACCGCTGGTATCCCGGAGCGGAGATCACCGGCCTGGACCGGGATCGGGAATTCGTTCGGTTCGCCAGGGAACATGTGCCCGGCGTCGAGTTCCTGGAGGGCGACGCGACAGCCCTGCCATTTCAGGACGGCAGCTTCGACGCTGTTATTTCCAACACGGTGCAGGAGCATGTGGAACCCTCTGCTTTCTTCGGGGAGCAGCTGCGGGTGCTGAAGCCCGGAGGCGTCTGCCTGGTGCTTTCCTCCCGGCGGGGACTGCATGCGGCCGCTCCCTGCCTGGAATGGAACGAGGAGGAGCGGGCGTTTTGGGAGAAAGTGACCGCCTTGGACGACAGTATGGAGAGATTTTCCGTCGCCCGATATGCCATGAGCGAAAGGGAGCTGCCCGCCGCCATGGAAAAGCACGGTTTCCGGGATGTGCGCACGGGTTATGCTGCGGCGGACCTGACGCCGGACGATCCCACGGTGGGACCGGAGCTGGCGCGGGAAATGATCCTGTCCGGCAAGTACAATGACCTGGAAGCCCTGGAATCCGCCGCCCGGTCCCTGGGGGACAGGCTGGATGCGGCAGAGCTGGAAGCGGTGAAGCGCCGAATCGGAGAGAAGTATGATAAGCGCCTCATGCAGTACGCAGCAGGGGAAAAGCAGTGGGAGACCGTCGTTTCTCTGACCATGATCCTGCGGGGCGTAAAGCCGCAAGACAGCTGACGGAGAGGTGAAAAATGAATCAGCGAGTGATCCGTGATATTTCGGAGTTTATCTTTATGAGCGATGCGCCGCAGAAAAGCGACGTCATCCTGATTCCCGGCACCTCTCAGTCGGCGGTCACGGAGACAGCCGCCCGGTTATACTGCGCGGGCTACGCGGGATATGTGCTCCCCTCCGGTATGTATTCCCCCAAAAGAGGGAAGTTCGCGGCGGAAAAGATCGACAATCCGCGCTATGCGGGGGGATATGACACGGACTGGGCGTACTGCAGGCACATCCTCATGGCTAACGGTGTGCCGGAAAGCGCGATCCTCCGGGAGGACCGTTCCACGCACACCGGAGAGAATGCGGAGTTTTCCGCGAAGGTTTTGAAGGAGCTGGGGATCAAAGCTGAAAAAGCGATCCTCTGCTGCCAGGCGTTCCACGCCCGCAGGGCGTTTATGTCATACGCAAAGTTCTTTCCCGATACGGAGATCCTGGTCGTCCCGACGGACACCCAGGGGATCGCCAGGGAAGACTGGTATTTGCAGGAAAATAGCTATCGCAGGGTCATGAGCGAAGTCTATAAATGCGGGGAATACTTCCTGGAATACCAGGGATAAAAATGCTGCGCCGCAGGCATTTGCCTGCGGCGCTCTTTTGTTTATGGCGCGGTTTGAACCGGGCTCAGGATAAAACCTTTGTCGCTCCGCCGGTAGGCCACTGGCTCGGAGCTGGACGAAAAGATGACGATATAGGTCCATTTCCGGGGAGAAAGGCTGTACCAGGGGCGAAGCACGCTGACGCTTTTAAAAAGCTCGGCGGAATAAACCTGTCGCTCCTCCATCAGTTGCGCTTTCAGCTGCTCGGTGTTGCTCATGATGCTGTATCGCACTGAGCCGCGCAGTATGGCAAAAACCAGCAGCACGGCCAAAATCCCGAATGAAAAAACCAGGATGCGCCTTGTCCGGACGGCCATTCCTCTGCCTCCTTTCCCGGCGTGTACAAAGCGCCATCTCCTTATTCCGGCGAATAAGGACGCTATCTTCCGATGTCCCTTGCCAGCTGGAAGGCGGCCTGGGTGGCGGCGACGATGTTCTTCGGCGTCACGCAGTCGCCCAGCATGTAGAATTCCTTCGCGCAGTCCTTGAGGGCCAGGGCGTCTTCCCGCAGGGGCCGCTGCCCGGCGGCATAGATCACCGTGTCGGCCTTGATCTCATATTCGCCCTCCGGTCCCGCCACGCGCAGGCCCGTTTCCGTGACCTCCACGGCGCGGGTGGAGGTGTGCACCCGCATCTTCGGCAGCTCCTTGAGCTTCACGCTGAGGGCCACGCCCTGCACCAGGGCTTCCCCGGCGGCCATGCCCACATTGTCCATGCGCTCGCTGGTGCCGCCGGTCTTCTCGGAGGCAAGGGTGGTGGGCAGCATCTCGATCACGTCCACTTCCCGGCCCCTGTAGCCGGCCAGGAACACCCCCAGCTCCAGCCCCACCAGGCCGCCGCCCAGGATGACGCATTTCTGTCCGGCCTTATCCGGCTCGTAGTAGACTTCCTCCGCCCCCACCACATGGGGCGCGTCGATGTTCTTCACCGGGGGCTTCACGGGCCGCGCACCCATGGCCGCGACGATGACGTCGGGCCGCAGGGCCTTCGCCAGCTCCGGGGTCACGGCGGTGTTCAGCCGCACCTTGATATCCGTTTTTCCGATCCGCTTCTCCTGCAGGTCCAGATAGTTTTCCAGGGGCTTCTTGAAGGGGATACTAGCCTCGCAGCGCAGCACGCCCCCCAGGCGGGAGGTCTTTTCGCAGAGAATGACCTTGTGGCCCCTTTGGCTCAGGGTCAGGGCCGCCTGCATGCCGCCGATGCCGCCCCCGGCGACGAGAACGGTCTTCTTCTCCCTCGGCGGCGTGTCAAACATACAGTCCAGCTCGTTGCCGATCTCCGGATTCACCGAGCAGTAGAAGATGCCGCCCAGGGTGCTGTTACTAAAGCAGGTGAAGCAGCGCATGCAGCGGGTGATGTCCTCCGCGCGGCCGGTCTGGGCCTTCAGAGGCAGGTCCGGGTCCGCCAGGCTCTGCCGCCCCAGCTCCACGATATCCGTCTGGCCGGAGGCGATCAGCTCCTCCATCATGCGCACGTCGGTGAGGGCTCCCACGGTGGCGACGGGGGTCCTGACGTGTTTCTTCACCTCGGCGGCGTAGAAGGTGTTGCAGCCGTCCTCCAGGAACATGGTGGGGTGGGTGCGCATGCTGGCGGCGTCGTTCTCATGGTGGCCCGTGGAGATGTGCAGCAGGTCCACCTTGCCGTCCAGGGCCTTGGCGATGGCGACGCACTCGTCCACGTCGTAGCCCCCCGGCACCCATTCGGCCCCGGAGAGGCGGATTTCGATGGGCATGGCGTTGCCGATCCGCTTGCGCACCGCCTCGATCACCGCCAGGGGGAAGCGCATCCGGTTTTCCAGGCTGCCGCCCCACTTGTCCCGCCGGGTGTTCTCCCGCGGGCTCATGAACTGGTTGAGGCACCAGCCGTGGCCCCCGTGGAGGGTGATCATCTGGAAGCCCACCTGACGGGCATAGGCCGCCGCGTCGGCGAAGCAGGCGATGAGGCGCTCCAGCCACGCGTCGTCAAAGGCCCGCACCTCCACGCCGTCGGGGCGGACGCCGTCGGCGAAGCCGTAAACGAAGCCCTCCGTCTCCCACATATTGGAATTCTGACCCGCGTGGTTCAGTTCCGCCGCCGCCACGGCCCCGTGCTTCGTGATGCCCATGGCGGTGCGGAACATGCTGGCCTTGCCCCGCACGTCGTCCCCCCGCAGCTGGAAGGGGTGGCTGTGGCCCGCCCGGGAATCCACCATGAAATCCCCCACGCAGACGGAGGCGAAGCCCCCCATGGCCTTGCGCTCGTAAAAGGCCATGGCGTCCCGCGTCAGGAATTTGTTGGCGTCCAGCTGGGGATTGTCCTGGGGGGAGGCGAAGATGCGGTGCTTGAAAAACTGCTTCCCCAGCACGATGGGGCTCAGCAGGTTGGGGTAATCCGATGCCGCCATGACAGTAGTCTCCTTTAATCAGTATTCTCCTTTTCCGTTTACCCGGAAGTATTCGATCATTTCGCTGGTGAGAGAGAAGCCGTCGTCCCGGTTGGGAATGTCCTTTCGGTCCACCCATTCCGCCACGCTGAGCTCCGTCTGGTCCGCGTGGGGCGCTTCGTCCCCATCCAGGTCGCAGAAGAAGCCCATGAGCAGGCTGTCGCTGAGGGCCCAGGGCTGGCTCTTGTAAAAGTGCAGGTTCTTTACATGGACCCCGGTCTCCTCCATGACCTCCCGGCGCACCGTGTCCTCGATGCTTTCGCCCACCTCCGCGAAGCCCGCGATCAGGGCGTAAAAGGGCACCTGGGGCCGACCCTTGTATTTCGTCAGCAGCAGCTTGTCCCCGTTGCGCACCCCCACGATGGCCACGGGGCAGATTTTCGGATAGAGCAGATTGCCGCAGTCGGGGCAGCGCAGGGCCCGCTCCGTGTCGGAATGGACCATCTCATGGCCGCAGCGGCCGCAGTAGCGGTTGCCGGTGTACCAGGCCCCCAGGGTGGAGGCTTCCAGGGCGGCGTAGGCCAGGTGCTTCGGCTGGAGGCGCTGGAGGCTGAACAGGGGAGCCAGGTCCCAGCCCTCCCAGGCGGGGGGCGCCTTTGCCACGCCCTGCTTTTCCAGGGCGAGATAGAATTCGTCCCCGTCGATGGAGAATAAGTAGACAAACAGCCCGCTCTTGTCCTCCAGCGCGCCGTAGGTGGGGAACCGGAGGGTCCCCATGCCGGTCTTGCAGAAGATCTTCCGATTGTCGAAGAAGATCACGAAAGCGGCGTCGGAGGGCTTCTTCTCCGGGTCATAGTGGTTGACATAAGTTTTCGGCTCGATGTTCTGGATCATTTCATCAGCGCCTCCGCCGCCAGCTTCACGCCCAGCCGGATATAGCCGCCGCAGACGGCTCTCCGGGCTTCCATATCCTCCGGCCGCAGCGTCTCGCAGCGCAGGGCCCCCGCCCCTTCCCGGAAGGCCTCCGCCAGGGCCTTGGCCCGCTCCGAAAAGGCCATTTTCGCCGCGAAATCCCCGGGGGGCACCGGGTCGGACAGCAGCCCCAGGGCCGCTTCCGCGCCGGAGAGGGCGCCGCACACCTCGCCCACGGCCAGGCCGCCGCCGAAGCTCTGCATCAGCTTCCGCGCCGTCTCCGCATCCAGTCCGCCCTCCTCCGCGAACATGAGGAAAACGCTCTGGGCGCAGTTGCAGCCCACGCCGTGCATCCCCGCGGCTTTCTCGCCCATGGCCGCGATCTCGTCCGCCGTCCAGGTCTTTTTCATCAGAAGATCACCTTTCCTTCAGCCAGCAGGCGGTCATAATTCCGGCGCCCTGCCTCATAGACCTTCGCCTTGAGGGCGGGGTCCCGCAGCTCCAGCAGGATGCGGTTGTCCGCGCCGGATTTCGTGAAGAAGTCGGCGATGGCTTCGTCCTTCTCCGCGTCGGTCATGCCGGGCGTGAACTTCGGCCCGTCGGTGAAGATGAACCGGTCGCCGTACATCTGCTTGAGCTTCCACTTGTCGTTCAGGGGCTGGCCGCCCCAGGAATCCTCCCCCGCCTCAATGAACAGGGGCACGAAATTCTCCACAAAACCGCAGCAATGGAGGTCGAAATACATTCCCAGGCCGTGGACATGGTCCACCAGCTCCTTCACATAGGGCAGCAGCATCTCCCGCGCCGTGTCCACGCTGAAGAATTCCGCCCGCTGGGAGCCCCAGTCGTCGTTGAAGTTGACGATGTCGGCGTTGAACCATTTTTTGCAGAGGGAATAATATTTCTTGTGCACGTCCGTCACCGCCCGCAGGAAGCGGTGCACCGAGGGCTTCAGCTCGTCGTCGATGAGGGCCACGGCGGCCTCGGAGAAGTCCAGAATGGCGATGAGCCGCTCAAAGAGGCAGCCGGGGAGATTGATCTTCACCGCCCTCTCCGGGGTGAGGCGGTCCTTGTTGCGCTCGTAGCAGCCCGCCCAGTCCCAGGTCTCCGGGTCCGGGATGGTGACGTAGTCCTCCCAGTGCTCGATATCCGGGCAGATCGGGTTGCCGGGCCGGACCATGGCCCCGCCCACCACGTCCACATAGACCCAGTCCACGCCGTAGCCGTCATTGATGGGGGTGTCGCTGGGGGTGCCTTCGGGCCGGGGGCTGCGGGCCACGTTCTCCGGGTCGCAGTCCACCATGATGTCCGTGTTCTCCCCCATGGCGAAAGGAGGCCACATGGGGGTCTTGCCTTGGTAGAGGCGCAGGGTGTTTTCCCTGGGGGTGATGGGGGTGGTGTAGATATCCATCGGCGGACCGAAGCGGCTGGGTATCTGTCCCCGGACGGTCAGCTCCGCCGGGGTGAATGTACTTGTCAGACCCATTGCGATTCCTCCTTTTCCTGTTCGCCTCATTATACTTTGCTTCCTATCCGAAGTCAATTTGCCGTTGTGGTTTTTTCGCTATTTGCGTTTGAGGTCCAAAAGAGAGGAGGCACGGCGGATGCCGTGCCTCCTCGTGGGTTTGCATTTGCGTACGGGTGGCGGTTTACTTCGCCAGCGCCCGGTAGAGGAAAGTGACGATGGCGCCGCGCGGGCAATCCACATCCCTGTCAACGGTGAGATCCATGTCCTTCTGCAAGCCGAGGTTTTCGGCCCATTCGCCGGCTTCTTCATACCAGCCGTCGGTACCGGCGCCCAACGCACGGTAGATCATGGTCACGATGTGCGCCGTGGAGCAGGTCTGCTTCGGGGTGAAGTGGGTCTCGTCAGTGCCCTTGATGATGCCCTTTTCATAAGCCCACAGGACCGCTTTGTAGAAGTAATCGCTCTCCGAGATGTCCTCGAAGGGGTTCTCCGCGATGGCCGGCTCCTGGCAGCCGCAGGCACGCCACAGGAAGGTTACAACGTGAGCACGGGACGTCGTGGTGTTGGGCTCGAAGTGCGTCTCGTCCATGCCGTTGGTGATTTGGGGCTCAGCGAAGTACGCCCACAGCACTGCGTCATAGTAGTAATCGCCCTTTACCACATCCACGAAGGGATTCAGCCGCTCAAAGGTAACATCGATGGTCACAGCGCCGTTGGGCATCTCAAAGGTGTAGACGCCGTCGCCTGCATCAGTGAGCTTGACTTCCTTATTGTTCTTATCCGTTACCTTGATGCTGCCGATCTGGTAACCCTTGTCTGGTGTGACCGTGACCGTGACCTTGGTGCCCTTGGAGGCGCTCTTGTGGGACACGGTGATCTTGCCGTTCTCGTTGTCAATGTCGGTGACGGTAATCTTTCCCTTGGTGCCGCTACTGCTGCTACCGCCGCTGCTGCCGCCGCCGGAGGACTTCTTCTCCCACTGGGCGTAGAGGGTCAGATCAGCGTCGTCGTTGATGTAATCGCCCACAGCATAGGGCTTGCCGCTCCCGTCGGCCGCTGTGTTCCAGCCGAGGAAGTTATAGCCGGAACGCGTCAGAGTTTCGGTGATCTCATAGGGGACCCCCTCCAGCTTGGAGGCTGTCAGGGCGTCGATGGTGTCAACGCTGGATTCAAAAGTGATGGTGTAGACTTGCAGAGGCAGCGCTTCCACAAATGCCACTGCCTCGCCGAAGCTGTTTTCACTGCGGACCGCAAGAACGTATTCGCCCTCCTCGTCAAAGGTAACGTAGAAAACGCCGTTTTTATTTACGATGGTGTCCGTTTCGGTCAGGTTCTCATAATCCTTGCCGAGCCATACCGTGACCGCATTGTCTTTTTCAGGCGCGATGGGTGTGATAGTGTATTTATAATTGCTGTCCATGACGAAGGAGAGAGCAGAGAACTTGGTTTCCACGCCCAAAGCAGCCGTGACCTTCCCGGGGTTCATGAAGCTGGTAGAGCGATAGGTGGTATCCTGATCTCCATATGCCAGGATATAATAGCTGGCGCCTGCTTCGACTGTATCAGCAGCGTCAACGTAGCATCCGTCCACAGTGGGGTTGAAGACAAGGGAACCGTTGGCAGGTTCAAGACCCCAAAGAAGATCAGCTGACCAGAAGCCCAGCTTTTCGTTCTGGTATTCAGGTTCATAGAAATGGATGCCCTCCAGACCTTCCGGGTATTCCAGTTCATGGACCTTAGTGATGGCGTCGATCAGCGTCATCCCCTCCTCATAGGGAAGGGGATAGAGGGCAATGACAGTCCCGTCTTTACCCACTGCGGTCCCGTCCGGTAGCTCAATGGTGATGTAAATGTAGTTTTGGTCACCTACATCTTCGATAACACGCTCATAATTCGCGGAGACCAGCATGTTGCGAGTGATGGGCTGCTCGAAATCAAATTTGACCTCCTTGCCGCCCTCTCGTGTGACCCAACCAGTGAATTCATAACCTTCAATAATGGGCGCTTCTACCACTTCAGCGGTTTCGCCGTCCTTGACATATTGGGTGTCGATGACCTGCAGTGCAATATTGTCCGTGTGTTTGAGGCCCTCGCGGAAGCGGACCAGCCAGGGGCTTTCCACATACATCGGCTGACCGTCTATGGTGTAGTAGGTGTACGTCAAGCTGCCGTCGGCATTGATGGTGACGATCAGGCCTTTGTTGAGGCAGGCGGCGGAACCGGCCTGCTCGCTGCTGTATTCCGCGTCGGCAGTGCAGCCAGCGGCAACATAAGTGAAGTTCAGCGTGCGGGTGCCGTTTTCATCAGGGGTCATCACACCGGTATCTTCATCCGTGGAAGCGGCGATGAGGATATCTTCTCCGGGAAAAACTGGCTGATAATAGTGGTCGTCATAGTCACTGTGGTTGTGACCCCAAAGCAGAATGATTTCATGACCCGCTTCGACGGCGGAGTTCAGCACGTCGATGACGTCGCCAGCATGCGCAATCTCACGCTCCTCGTTCCGGCCGTACCAATAGTGAAGCGGATAGTGGGTCAGGATGAAAATGGGCCGGTCGGTTGGTGCGGTGCTCATGTATTCTTTGAGGCGGACAATATCATCATCGGAATAATCGTATTTGTACTTGATGGCGGAATTGCCTGCCCCGAAGCAGTAGATGATGTAGTCGTCAGTTCGGATGCCTTCGCCAATACGAAGGAGCCGTTTGGCGGCATCCCGCTCATATTCTTTTTTGAAATTGCCTCCAGCAGAGGGGAACCACTCATGATTGCCGAAGGTATAGACCTCCGTGCCAACATCTTCACGTGTGTCCATGTAATCCATGACCGTAGCGGTCCACGTCCAGAAATCATCGGCGGAGCTGGCATAGGCAGAACCCATGTCACCACAGAAGCCCATGGCATCAATATAGCCAACGTCTGCGGCATTCAGCCAGGTTTCCAGATTCATGTACTTGCCGTCATAATGGACGTCAGATGTAAAAGCCAGGGTGATAGAGCCGTCGTCGTTCTTCTGAGCATCACGCACTACGGGCTTCAGGTCACTGCCATCGGGGATATAACCTTCACCGTGGAGCAGGGACGGACGTGAGAAGATATCAACCTGTATGGCTGCGGAAGCATCGGTAGATTGATCAAATTCCCGGTCTTCCTCGTCATAAATCAGTACAAATCTAGTGCCGTGGAGATTGACGGTCTTCGTTTCAGGATTATAGGTGAAGGTGCGGCGATAGGAGCCGGTGGAGTCATAGAGCAAGAAGCCACCGGAGCCGGCAAAAATGGCGTTATTCGGCTCATATACGCTCTCCAGCACCTGATCCTTGGCGTAGGACCAGGCGGCGCCTTCGTCGGAGATAGTCACGGTGTCATCCTTTTCATTGTAGGAGATATAAGCGGTGCCGAGACTGCCGTCATAGTTCAAGGCGATCCAGTAGCTGCCCGCTTTCAGCGCAACTACATAATCTTCCCCAGCTTTCATTTCCGCAGCTCTGGCAAACACAAGACTCTGCGAATAAGGCGTCACGTCACAGGCTGCTTCAGGATCCGCAGTCAGGCCAAAGGTTATGCCGTCAAAGCTCAGATAGTAATCAACCTTTTCGAGATCTGCCAGATGGAAAGTCAGCTTGCCGCTGTTCCGATCAAAGTGTGTGACACCGCCTTTATCAGCGACGGTGAGCCCAGCGGTGAAGGCTATTTTGGCGTTTTCAAAGAATTCGTTGGTCATGAAGCCGTACTGGTCCACCAGCCAAATCGCTTTTTCACCGGTGACGACGATGGAATTCCTGTCGGTATTGGCATCCTTCCGGAGCATGACTTCGGTAGCGGTGACGGTTTCGCCATCAGTGCTTAGTGCATAGGTGTGGTCTCCTGCTGTCACCGCATACACAACAGGTGCGCCGATGGTGATCGAAGACGTCTCGACGAATTCATAGACGATCGCTTCGCTCTCTTCCCAGATAGCATAGAGGATCAAATCCTGGTCTGCCGTGATAGAATCTCCCACGGCATAAGCGTCCCCACTGCCATCTGCAGCGGTGTTCCAGCCTATGAAGTTGTAACCCTTCACGTCCAGTTCTTCACTGATCACATAGGGTTTGCCCTCGGTTTTGGTACCTTTCAGGCCATCCACACCGGCCATGTTAGCATCAAAGGTGATGGTAAACTTGTCCAGGGGGCTGATGAACCGGTAAATGGAGATATTACCGGCCTCCTCGGCGACCTTGGTGTAACCGAAAGTACCGTCTTTAAAGCTGAGGTACCCCTTCGCACCGCCGGAGACGCCGTAGGAGAATTCCCCGTTTATCAGGGATACTTCTCGACCAGAGCTGAAAACCATTCCACCAGAGTAGGGATAGAAATACGGGTATTCACCATCCTCACCAGCAACGCTTTTCAGCATGGATTTTTCGGAGACGAAGGTCCAAAGGGTCACGTCCCCTGAGACTGAATAGACACAGCTTTCTGAAGCGCTGACAGTGGCTTTCCGAGAGAAACCGGTCTTCCCGTCAGACCCAAGCGCATAATAACCGTCGTCACCTTTGGCGACGATGTAATACTGTTCGCCGTTTTCCAGAGCGGACGCTTTTACGCCCGGGTTGATCCGCGTAAAAATCTGAATGTCCCCGGCTTCCTCGGCATTCTTGGTGTAAGTGAAAGCACCATCCTTGAAGCCTAAATATCCTTTCGCGCCACCGGAGACACCATAGGTGAATTCTCCGTTTTCTACGGATACGATGCGGCCCGAGGTAAAAACCATCCCACCAGAGAAGGCATAGAAATACGGGGTACTTCCTTTCTCTCCGGTCACGCTGATCAGCGTCGCATCTTCCAAGACGCGCCAGACGGCTTCCTCCGGATCATCCGAAGTGACGATAGCAAATTCCCCGTCGACATCGATTGAAATCACGCCGCTGGTCTCACCGTCACCGGTTAAGGCGTAGTAATTGTCACCATCTTTAGCGACAATTATGATTTCATTACCGGGGACGATGTTGTTAGCCCGGATGAAATACGCCTTGTTTCCAGAACTCTCTTCCGTTGCACCTGTCAAGGTCATCCCACCGAAGAGCGAGACGATCATGATTAGTGACAGAAGAAGCGCCAAGGCTTTCTTCTTGACTTGCATGGATTTACCTCCTTTTACACCTATTGTTAGGAATATAATCTTATAATATCAGATGCAGAAAAAGATTACAATAGGGTTACGTAAAATCAGATTACAAATTACTAATATATGACAAACTCTGATGCGATGTTACATTGCTGTTCATGATACGGCACAATTAATGGAAAACTTTTGATACCATCAGAAAGAAACTCCCCTTCCAGGCATCCCGCCGGAAGGGGAGTCACGTTTCTTTTCGTCCCAGAGCTAGGGCGAATGCAGGGCCTCAGGGCCAGGGCACGGGGGTCGGCACGGGGCCGGGTGTGCTGGCTTTGACCGTGAGAAAGACGACGGTGATCAGCAGGAGCAGCAGGAGCGCCGCCCCGACATACCAGCCGACGCCTGGCCTATGCCCCCTTCGAACGGTCCGGAAGATGTGCAGAACGATCAGCGCCAGCCCAAAAACACCGCAATGAGCAATTCCACGGAAAAAGCCTGATGGAATCTCAGCATGGTCTATTCTCCTTCGAGTTCAAAATTCCCTCCTGCGCAGCACCAGGAAGCAGCAGAGCAGGCCAAGGGGCAGCGCTGCCAGGGGCCAGAGAGCGGTTAACCCGGGCGTTCCCGCCTCCGGAAGCCAGAGCCCGTAATGGTTGCCCATAAGCCGCCAGAGCAGCAGCCCGTAGAGGCCTGCCAGGGCCCGCCCGTAGAGATTGGCCCCTGCAAAGCTGACAACGGCAGCGCTCGGGGCCATCATCCCCAGGTCCAGCGCCAAGCGCAGAGAAAAGCGGCGCAGGAGAAAGCCGGCCGGAAGGTCGTGCCAGCCGGAAACGGCAGCCAGCGCCGATATCAGCTGCGCTGCAGCGGAAATAAGTGCGCAGCCCAGAAAATGGAGAAGCAGCTTGCTTCCGAAGACCTGAAAACGGCTGCAGCCCCGGCTTAGGGGAAAAACGGGAGCTCTCCCGTCAAACTCCCCGCCCAGGAAAGCCGCCGCCCAGGCCGCCCCTGCCAGGGGGACGAAGTGCCGGATATCCAGGACAAAGGCCAGGGCGGCAGCCGCCCCCAAAGGGCCGATCCGGCGGGTATATGCCCCCAGTGCCGCAGCAGCCTCCCAGCCCAGGAGCAGGCCCAGCGCCGCCGGGAGCAGCGCCGGCCACCAGACGGAAAAGAGCGCCCGCAGGTGAAAGCGCAGGCTGCGCTTCATTCTTCCCGCAGCCCCAAAAGGCTGCCCTCCCGCGCCCGGGCGGCGCGCTCCAGTTCCAGAAAATAGGCTTCTGCGTCCTTCATGCCCCGTTCTTCCATCCGCCGGTCCAGGTCGGCGGCGGAGACAGTTTCCAAAACGCTTCCGAATCGGAGAAAGATGTAGTCCGTGGCGATTTTGTGAAGCTCCGCCAGCAGATGGCTGGAAATGAGGATCGTGACGCCCCTTTCCCGGTTCAAACGCAGGATCAGCTCCCGCATCTCCGCGACGCCGCTGGGGTCCAGCCCGTTCATGGGCTCGTCCAGCAGCAGGAATTCCGGGCTTCCCATCAAAGCGGAGGCCAGACCGTAGCGCTGCTTTTGCCCGGTGGAACACTGCCGCAGCGTCCGACGGCAGCCGCGCCTGTCCAGCCCCACCAGATCGCAGAGGGCCTGCAGGTCCTGCCTTTGCGCCGTCGGAAGCAGGACCTCCTGCACCCGCAGATTCTGCCAAAGGCTCAGGTCCTCATAGCCTGCGGCATCGGCGATCAGCGTTCCCAGCCGGAGCCGCGCTTCCCGCAGACCTTTTTCATCCTCCGCACCGAAAAGCGCCATGCTGCCCGCCGTGGGGAAGCTGAGCCCCGCGATCAGCCGCAGAAGGGTCGTCTTTCCCGCGCCGTTAGAGCCTACCAGTCCGTAGATGCGTCCGCTTTCCAGGCGGAGATCGACGCCCGCCAGGGCGGTCAGGGCGCCCCTGCGCCGTCCGTATTCCTTGCGCAGCCCCCTTGCCTCAAACACGGTCATTTCCGCTTCCTCCCTTCATCGAAAGTCCCGCCGCCGGAAAATGAGGACGGACAGGAGCGGACAGATCACGATATAGGCCGCGCAGACGGCGCAGTAGCCCAGCAGCTTTCCGGGAGGGCAGCCCGTCGACACCAGGCTGCTTGTATCCTGATAGGCGAGGCTGTTGTAGTAGGGGAGCATGACGAAGGGATAAAACACATACAGCCCCGGCACGATCCGATGGAGAAGGGCCTCCGCCAGCAGCATGGCAGGCGCGGCGATCCAGGTTTTCCGCAGCAGCACATAGACGAAATAGACATAGCAGACCCCGGAAAGCACGAAAAGCTCCAAAACCAGATAATTCCGCGTCAAAAGCCCCGTCGGCGCGGTCCGCCAGTCCGTGTAATACCGGAGAAATGCCAGGTACATGACCGTGGACAGCAAAAGGCAGAAAAACCAGCTCAGGACCATGCGGCTGAGGAGCGGCTTCGCCCTGCCGTATCGCCGCAGCTCCCACTGGATGCCGAGGCTCCGGGTGAGGGCCGGGGCGAGGGTCACGCCCGGCAGCAGGAACAGTAGCAGGAGCATCCCGCCTGCCGCCACCGCCGGCGCGGCGATCACCTGCCGGACGCGGAGAAGGACCATGACCTCGTCGATGCTTTCCGCTCCTTCCGCCCGATGGATGCGTTTCATGCCGTCGAAACCGATCTGTTCCGCCTTTTCCTCCAGCTCCCGGGGAGAACCGATCACGTCTCCGTTGTCGAAAAACAGCACGACGCTCAGGAGCAGGGCCGCCGCCAGGAACAGCAGGCAAAAGCGGCTGTGGAGCATCACCCGCAGCTGTGCGCGCATGAGTTTCAGCATATGTCCTCCTTTCTCACGAAAAGACAAGACCGATCACCAGGCTCGCCCCCAGAGTGGCGAAAAAATAGGGGAGGGGGAGATCGCCGCCCGTCAGCAGGAGCATAGCCTTGTCCAGAGCCCAGACCAGCACCAGCCCGGCCGTGACCCAAGCGCGCCGGGTTCGATCCCGGCGGAAACGCAGCAGCAGCCAGATCAGACAGGGCAGCGTCTCCCCCGCAAAGAGGACCCCTTCGGCAAGGAACCGCCAGCGGGGGTCGCCGTACACCTTCAGGAAGCGGCGGCTGCCGGAAACAAAATGCTCCAGAAAGAGCAGGGCCAGCAGATGTCCCAGCAGGGCCAGGAAGCACCCCATCAGCAGCCGCTCCAGGTCCCGCCTCCAGCGTTCCGGCTGCCGAAGCCAGGCCTCCCGGTACTGTTCCCGCAGCTGCTCCGGCCTGCCCAGCTTCTCCATGGCCCGGAGAATGGCTTCTCCTTCGTCGTATCCCCGGGCAAGGTACCCCTCCGCCAGGTCCGCCAGATGCTCTCCCAGCTCCTGCCGCAGACGCAGCCGATAGGCGCTTTCGGGGACGAGCGCAAGACAGCGCTCCAGATAGGCCCTCAGTCCGTCCGGCATTCCGCCTGCCCCCGGAGGACGCTTTCCACGGCCCCCACGAAATCCCGCCATTTCTTTTCCTTCTCCGCCAGGGCCTTCCGGCCCTTCTCCGTCAGGTGATACAGCACCCGGCTGCGTCCCCCCACCTCCTCCCGGTAGGCGGTAAGGAGCCCCTTTGTCTCCAGCTTGTGGAGGAAGGGGTAGAGACTGCCCTGGCTCATTTCAAAGGCGTGGTCGCTTAAAAGTGCCATCTCCTGGATGATCTGATACCCGTATTTGTCCCCCCGGCTCAGCAGCTTCAAAAGGATCAGCTCATGGCTGCCCTTGGAGAGTTCCTTATCCACACGCATGATAATACCTCCTGTTCAGAGGCATTATATACCTCTGAACAGGAGGTGTCAAGGGAGCTGTTTGAATCGGATTACGGCCTTGCCCGGAACAGTCCGTGGCGGTTGCAGCAGGCGTAGAGCCAGGTCACCCGGTCGATCCGGAAGCGCGCCTCCGCGTTTTCCTCCGGATACAGCTTTACGAACTGGACCGTCCGGTCCGACACCGCCGCCAGGAAGGAAATGTAGTGGGTCTTCGTCATGGGGTGGTCCACGGTGACATAGTATTCGTCTTCCACGATCTCCGAGCGGATGGCATGCTCGCTTCCGGCCTCCTCCGCCTCGCAGGGGGGCAGGGTGATGCCGCAGCAGCTGACCACCGCCTCCCCGATGGAACGGATCGCATTGCCGCATACCGGGCAGACGTAGAATTTCCCCTTTGCCATGTCGGCGGAGAGGTTCCGGTTCGTGATATCCTCCCCCGACAATAGCTCGATCACGGAAATGCGCAGCGCCTGGGCCAGGGGCTCCAGCAGGCTCACGTCGGGGAAGCCCCGGCCCGTCTCCCACTTGCTCACCGCCTTGCCGCTGACGCCGATCTTCTCCGCCAGCTCCTCCTGGGTCAGCTGCCTTCCTTCCCGCAGCCGGCGGATCA
This sequence comes from Oscillospiraceae bacterium, assembly GCA_016286665.1. GTDB lineage: Bacteria > Bacillota > Clostridia > Oscillospirales > Oscillospiraceae > UBA1774. The sequence goes on along the minus strand of JAEETX010000035.1, from coordinate 8,806 downwards.
CCGCGCCGGTCACATAGTTGTTCATCGTTTTTCATCTCCTCACGCATGCATGCTATCACAGGCGCCGCCGGAAAGCTACCTACGCTTCGTGGAACGGATTCCCGCTTCGCTTTTTGGGGACCTCTTTACAATTCCGTTCCCAGCGGGTACAATACAGGCAAAAACTACCGAAACAAATCAGAAACGGAGCGTGCACTTATGGAAAGCATCCTGAAATACCCGCATCTGTTCGAGCCCATCGTGCTGGGGGGCACCGTGTTCCGCAACCGGGTGTTCTCCTCGCCCCAGGGCTTCTACAACATCGGCCCCGAATGCTATCCCAACGACGCCTGCGCCGCCTTCTTCGCCCGCAAGGCGGAGGGAGGCGTGGCCTCCGTCTGCATCGGGGACTGCATCGTGGACGGCAGGACCGGCACCCACTATCCCTTCCTCATGCGCATCGACGACCAGAATTCTCTGCCCGGCTTCGCGGAATATGCCTCCCAGGTCTCCCGCCGGGGGGCCGTGGCCAGCGTGGAGCTGAGCCACGCGGGCATCTACGCCCAGGCTGTCGCCCAGCGGGGCGATCCGGTCTACGGCCCCGTGGAGATGGAGGGGCAGTACGGCCACGTGCTGGAGATGCCGGAGAGCGAGATCGAGCGCATCATCGGCTGCTATGCCAGGGCCGCCGCCTTTGCCAAGGGCGCGGGCTGCGGCATGGTCACCATCCACGGCGGCCACGGCTGGATGCTGGCCCAGTTCATGTCCAGGACCATCAACACCCGCAAGGACAAATGGGGCGGGGAGGATATCGACAACCGCATGCGCTTCTCCGTGGAGGTGTGCAAGGCCATCCGGAAGGCCGTGGGGAAGAATTTCCCCATCGAATTCCGCATGAGCGGCAGCGAGTGCTATGAGGGCGGCTACGATATCGACGAGGGCGTCGAATTCGCCAAGCGGCTGGACGGGGTGGTGGACCTGATCCACGTCTCCGCCGGGCACCATCAGCAGATGGACGCCATGGTCGTCACCCATCCCAGCATGTTCTGCGAGGACGGCTGCAACGCCAAATACGCCAGGGAGATCAAAAAGCACGTCAAAACGCCCGTCGCCACCGTGGGCGCGTTTACGGACCCCGCCATGATGGAGGAGGTCATCGCCTCCGGCGGGGCGGACGTGGTGGAATTCGCCCGGCAGACTTTGGCGGACCCGGATTTCGTCAATAAGGCCCGCACGGGGCGGGAGGATGAGATCAATCGCTGCATGCGCTGCATGTCCTGCTTCGCCTCCACCGGCGCGGGGCGGCATTTCTACTGCGCCATCCATCCGGAGACCGGGCACGAGCTGGAATACCGGGCCATGCCCCCGGTGAAGGAAAAGAAAACCGTCCTGGTGGCCGGCGGCGGCGTGGGGGGCATGGAAGCGGCCCTCACCGCGGCGAAGCGGGGCCATAAGGTCATCCTCTGCGAAAAGGGAGAGAAGCTGGGCGGCGTGCTCCTCTGCGAGGACAAGGTGCCCTTCAAGTCCCACCTCAAGGAATACCTGGAGCGGCAGGCCATGCTCTGCGCGCGCGCGGGGGTGGAGATTCGCCTGAACACCGCCGTCACGCCGGAATACGCCCTCAGCCAGAAGCCCGACGTGCTCATCGCCGCCCTGGGGGCCCGGCCCGTGAAGCCCCCCGTGGAGGGGATCGAAAGCGCCAATGTGTTCGCCGCCGAGGAGGTCTATCGGGACCCGGCCAGGGCGGGGAAGAAGACGGTCATCCTGGGCGCGGGCCTGGTGGGCGTGGAAATGGCGATCTTCCTTGCCCAGCAGGGAAAGGAGGCGGCCCTGGTGGAGATCATGGACCGGCCCAACCTGGAAAACGCCGCCATGCACGCCATGGCGGTGATGAAGGAGCTGCGGGAGCGGGCTATTCCCATGCTGCTCAGGACCAAAGCCACGAAGATCCGCCCCGACGGGGTGGAGATCGAGGGACCGGAGGGCAAGGGCTTCCTGGAGGCGGATACGGTGATCTATGCCGCGGGCATGCGCGCCCTGCAGGCGGAGGCCGCCGCCCTCAGCCAGTGCGCGCCGGAATTCGTCATGCTGGGGGACTGCCAGACCCCGAAGAACATCATCGCCGCCACCCAGAGCGCCCATACGGCGGCCATGCTGATCGGCACCCGCTGAACCGGGCCTGCCGTGCGGCGTTCTCCTGACAGACCTGCGGCAAAGCGGCCCGAAAAAGAAGAAAAGAAAGATTGAAATTGACAGGATAAGGGTATATACTCTTTGCGTTTGCAGTAAAACCACTATTTTTCAAATAGCAGAAGGGAGAAGACATGAGAGACATCTATCTTGTGAACTGCTGCCGCACCGCCGTGGGCAGCATGGGCGGCAGCCTGAAGGACACCCCCGCGCCGGAGATGGGCGCCATCGTCATCAAGGAGGCGCTGAAGCGCGCCGGCCTGGACGCCGCCAACGTGGATGAAGTCATGATGGGCTGCACCCTGGTGGCCGCCATGGGCCAGAACCCCGCCCGCCAGGCCGCCGTGAAGGCCGGCGTGCCCGTGGCCGTGCCCGCCTACACCGTCAGCATGGTCTGCGGCAGCGGCATGAAGGCCGTCATCGAAGCCGCCCGGGCCATCGCCGCCGGGGATGCGGAAGTGATCGTGGCCGGCGGCATGGAGAATATGTCCGCCGCCCCCTACGCCCTGCCCGACCTGCGCTACGGCAAGAAGATGGACGTCGCTCAGGCCAAGACCGGCCTGGTGGACACCATGGTCAATGACGGCCTGTGGGATGCGTTCAACAACTACCACATGGGCACCACCGCCGAGAACGTCTGCGATATCTGGGGCATCACCCGCGAGGAGCTGGACGACTTCGGCTTCTCCTCCCAGATGAAGTACAAGGCCGCCTTCGAGGCCGGCAAGTTCAAGGAAGAGATCGTCCCCGTGCCCGTGCGGGTGAAGAAGGAGATCATCGACTTCTGTGAGGACGAATTCCCCCAGAAGGAGCCCAACCGGGAGAAGATGGCCAAGCTCAAGGGCGCCTTCAAGCTCTCCGCCGACAACGCCTTCAAGGCCGACGGCGGCACCGTGGAGGACACTTTCGGCGCCAAGGCCGCCAAAAAGACGGAGCATGACGGCTCCCTCCGCGTCACCGCGGGCAACGCCTCCGGCATCAACGACGGCGCTGCCGCCATCGTGCTGGCTTCCGGCGAAGCCGTGAAGAAATACGGCCTCAAGCCCATGCTCAAGCTCACCGGCTGGGGCCAGGGCGGCGTGGACCCGAAGATCATGGGCACCGGCCCCGTGGCCGCCTGCCGCAACCTCATGGCCAAGACCGGCGCGAAGATCGAGGACTTTGACCTGATCGAGGCCAACGAGGCCTTTGCCGCCCAGTCCCTTGCCGTGGCCCGCGAGCTGGGCTTCGACATGGCCAAGGTGAACGTCAACGGCGGCGCGCTGGCCATCGGTCACCCCGTGGGCTGCTCCGGCGCGCGCATCATCGTGACCCTGGCCCATGAGCTGATGCGGCGGCCCGAGGCCAAGAAGGGCCTGGCTACCCTCTGCATCGGCGGCGGCATGGGCGTCGCCACCTCCTTCGAGAAAGCGTAAAAAAAGTCAAATCACAATCGCTTCGCTGGATTGCGATTTGAGAGGGGATTGCGCTCCGCTGCCCGCAGGCCGCGTCCTTATTCGCCGGAATCCGGCGCAGCACCGCAAGTAATCGGAACGCACGCATCCCTGCGAAGGGCCCTCGCACGCGGTGCTGCTTGAACATTCCGGCGAAACGTCCTTCTCAAAATGGAAGCGGCGCTTCCATTTTGAAGAGGAGGAGCAGCGAAATGAACGAGCTTTGACCCACTGGGTCGAAGCGAGTGATATGCAGCTTGCGACGACGAACAGTCCGCTCTGCGAGAGGTATTTTGGCCCGGAAGTGAATTCCGGGCCAAAATGATTCGACTTCATTCGCGCCTGCGGGCGCGAACTCTGCGAGGCTGTGTCGCCATGAAGTTTGTGAACAGTCTATCGGGTGACCGTGCCGAAGCGCAGCCGCCCGATTGGCAAAAAGAAAGGATGTGACCGTGATGCTGGATATGGAAAAGCTGGGAAAGCTGGCGGCGGATTTCGGCTTCACCGCCTGGGGCGAGCTGGATATGAGCACCCTGGAATTCAAGCCGGAGGTGCGGGATATGTGCGAGGCCAACACCTGCGGCCAGTGGAACCGGACCTGGGCCTGTCCTCCCGCCTGCGGGACCCTGGAGGAGATGCGGGAGAAGGTCAAGGGCTACCACCGGGGCATCCTGGTGCAGACCGTTGGGCAGATGGAGGATTCCTTCGACATCGAGACCATGATGGAGACGGCGGCGAACCACAAGAAGAACTTCGACGCCCTGTGGGATGAGCTCAGGAAGGAATGGCCCGGCCTCATGGCCATGGGCACCGGCGGCTGCAGCCGCTGCGCGAAGTGCGCCTATCCCGACGCGCCCTGCCGCTTCCCGGATAAGCTCTGTCCCTCCATGGAGGGCGCGGGTCTGGTGGTGAACGAGGTATGCACCGCCAACGGCCTCAAGTACAACCACGGCAAGGACACCATCTGCTATACCGGCTGCTATCTGCTGGATTGATAAGCGTACCGGGTCAGCGCCGCAGCCTTTGCGGCTTTGCCTCGGAGAGAAAAACATCCCCCGGCCCGGGCGCCAGGCGCCCCGGCCGGGGGATGCTCTGCCTCAGAACGGCGGAAGCGGCGGATTCATTTCACAAAGTCGTCGTAAAACTCGGCGTAGACCTCCGGCAGGATGGCCGCCAGGTTGGTGAATTCCTTGATGTTGTGGTGCAGAAGGGCCTTGACCGGCGCCAGGGTGGGGAACTTCATGCCGTCGGGCAGCGCCTTCACCATCCTGCCGTTTTCGACCTTGTAGCCGAAGAAGAAGCGGGTGCGCAGCTCGCAGCCGTTCGCGGTGGGGCGGAAGAAATGGACCATGTTGCCGGCGGCGGAGCAGACGATGGTGCCGTCGAACTTCGCCAGCTTTTCCTTGCTGAAGCCGATGTCCGCGGGGTTGCAGAAGGTGATCTTCAGGGGCTGCTTGCCCATGTTGCAGTCTTCCTCGATGTCGTGGGTGGTGTTCCACAGGCGCTCCCGCAGGGAGAGGGACTTGTTCAGGGCGATCTCCGGGTTCATGGTCTGGCAATAGTAGTGCTGGTCCCGGTTCCAGATCTTATAGCGCATGGATTCGATGGGGTGCCAGGCGAACCAGAAATCGAACATTTCCACGGTCGCGCCGGGGAACTCGGTCAGGTTGGCGAGGATGGCGCACCCGTCGGGGAGATAGCCGTAGCCCAGCTCCACGGGCATATAGCCGGGGTCGAAGAGATTGTCCAGGTGCAGGGCGCTCTCCTCCTCGGGAAAATCGACGGGGTCCTGGGTCCGGGCGTACTTCGCGGGATCGGGCTCGACCATTTCCCGCTGGAAATACTTGTAAAGCGGCCCGTTTCTTTCTTCTTCCGTAATAGGTACCATGATTTGCGCTCCTTTCCTTGTGTCGGTATTGGTTTTTCTGCATCCATTATATCCCGCCCCGCGCCCGGAAGCAAGGGAAAGAGCGGGCTTAGCCCGGCGGGACGAGCGGCGGCTTCACGGCTCCGCATACCGGGACAGGGCTTCGCAGCGGATCTGCGCGATGGCGTCCACCCGGACCAGCTCGCCGCTGTCCAAAGTGAGGCTGCGGGCAAATTCATCGAAGCGGAGGATCCTGCCCCGGAGGGTCTCGTATCTTCCGCCGGGCTTTTTCCCGTCGGGCAGAAAAACGGTGAATTCCGCTTCCGGCATGTCCGCCGACCTTGTCAGGAGGATCAGCTTGTCGTTCAGCGCTTCCAGCTCGTTTTCATCCAGGACCGGCGGCGCGTCGGTCTCCCGTTCGGATTCCCGGATCAGGTCGTCGTAGCCCGTCAGCGCCGCGAAGGGCGCGAACTGCGCGGCCCGGTTCCTGCGGGGCATCCGGGGATGCTTTTCCGAAACGGGATGCTCGCGGTCGATGATATCTGCGTATTCCTTTCTTGCGTCGGTCATTTCCGTCGCCCCCCTGCGTCCGCGCAATGGCTGCGTCCCGTTTTGCGGCGCGGCCCGTTCAGGATTCTCCGGCCCTGTGGCCGCCCACCAGCTTGTTCCGCTCCACGGCGGTGGCCCCTTCCTCCAGGTTCAGGCCCCGGATGATGGCGTTCTTGCCGTATTTCTCCCGGATCGCCAGGATCGCATCCTGCCGTTTTCGCTCCCGCGCCAGCGCCGCTTCCTCCGCTTCCCGAAGCTGATCCCGAGCGTCGTCCGTGAAGAAGCTCAGCTGCTCCGCCTCCGGCTGCGCATTCGCTTCTTCCCCGGGCAGCAGATGCATCACGGCGATGCTGAAGCGCCTTACCAGCAGGTTCCTGTCCACGATCCGGTCGTAGATGGCGGCCACCGCCGCCATGATCCGGGCAGTGGAGGCGGTATGGCAGCCCAGATTCTGAGAGCCGTGGACGGCCTTCGGCGCTTCCCGGCCGTAATAATCCGCCTCGACGGGGCCTCCGTAAGCGGCGGCGCGCTTCGGGTCCCTGAGGCTTTCCGGGTCGTAGGCCACGTCCAGCGTGACCTGATCGGTGCACTGCCCCTTGCGCACCAGCTCCAGGGAGAGCTGATCCGCCATTTCCCGCACGACGATGCGGCCCTCCGCGGCCGTATAGGGGCGGGGCAGCACCTGCCCCTGGGTGAGGCTGCGAGATTCCGGCTGATACGCACGGCAATCGGCGATCTCCGTGGGCTCCCAGCCCCAGGCGTGGTCGATGAGCAGCTCCGCATTGACGCCGAAAAGGCGATACAGCAGTTCTTCGTTGTGCAGGGAGTTTTCCGGCCCCACCGAGCAGCGGGCGACGTCCCCCATGGTGTACATCCCATTGGCCTCCAGCTTGCGGGCGATCCCCTTGCCGATCCGCCAGAAATCCGTCAGCGGGCGATGGCACCAGAGCTGTTCCCGATAGCGCATCTCGTCCAGCTCCGCGATGCGGACGCCGTCAGCATCCGCCGGGATGTGCTTGGCCCCGATGTCCATGGCGACCTTCGCCAGATACAGGTTGGTCCCGATGCCCGCCGCGGCGGTGATCTTCGTCTCCCGCAGCACGTCCCGGATCATGGTCATGGCGAATTCCCGGGCCGTGAGCCCGCGGCTTTCCAGGTATTTGCCGGCGTCGATGAACACCTCGTCGATGCTGTAGACCAGCAGGTCTTCGGGGGAGACGTAGCGCAGGTAGATCTCCACGATCTTCCGGGAGTATTCCATATAATACTTCATCCGCGGCCTGGCGACGATGCAGTCCAGCTCCAGCGAGGGGTCCTTCGCCAGCTCCGAGGAGAGCGGCGAACTGCCGGTGAAGCGGTGCCCCGGCGCGAGCCTCCTGCGCTCCCGGTTGATCTCCTCCATGCGCTGCTTCGCCTGGAACAGCCGGGGCCGTCCGGGGATGCCCAGGCTTTTCAGCGCGGGGGAGACGGCGAGGCAGATGGTCTTGTCCGTGCGCCCTTCGTCGGCGACGAGCAGGTTCACGTCCAGGGGATCGTAGCCCCTTTCCGTCGCCTCTACGGAGGCGTAGAAGCTTTTGAGGTCGATGGCGATGAATTGCCGCTTCACAGGCTGCACCTTCTCATTCCGCTGCCGAAGCCCCTGCGCTCCGGCCCCCCTGCGCCTGCCGCAGCATGGGGATGTGGGGGATGCCGTCCAGGAGGAATTCCCCGCCGATCTGCCGGAAGCCCTGTTTTTCATACAGCCCGCGGGCATAGGTCTGGGCCTCCAGATAGATGGCGTCCGCGCCGAAACGGGCTTCCGCCGCCCGGATGCCCTCCGCCAGCACCCGGCTCCCCAGTCCCTCGCGCCGCCGGACCGCGATCACCCGTCCGATGGCGCAATGCGCATGCGCTTTCCCCCGATCCAAGACCCGCAGATAGGCTTCGATCCCGTTTTCGTCCTCCAGCCAGACGTGGAGCGCGCCCCGGTCGAGACCGTCGATCTCCATGTAGGGACACTGCTGCTCAACGACGAATACGGCGACGCGGAGCTGCAGGATCCGATAGAGCTCATCCGTGGTGAGCTCCGGAAATGTTTTCACGCTCAGCTTCATGCCGCACCTCTTTCGCTTGCGATGTTTTCCCGATTATACCACAGGATCGGCGGACGCACAATGCGCGGCGCCGGTTTGCGCCGTTTTACGGCGCCGGTTTGCGCCGTTTTTCGGGCCGTCAGGGGGATATTCCGCGAAATGAAGTTGATTCATTTCCCATCTTGCGTTATGCTTAAGGAAAGCCGTTCGCCTTTGACGGACGGTGCCGGTTTCGGGAGAAGACCGTCAGAGAGGGGATCGACCGGATGAAGAATGATGTTCGGGCGCCAATAAACCCGGCGTCTGCGGAAAAGAGCGGAGAAGCCTCCGTGACGATGCAGGAATTGCTGGAACAGGACCGGGAGAAGCTGACGACGGCCCTCAGCGGGGCGGAGAGCGCCGCGGCGGTGAGAGCGCTGAGCGCCGAGCTGGACCGCATCCTGTATGCCTTTAACGACCGGGAGGAGAGCGACGCCGTCCGGGAGGCGGCCGGAAGCATGATGCTGGCGGCAAAAGCGGCCTGCTCCCTGGCGGACTGCGCCGGGGAGACGCGGATCTACGGCAGGACGGAATACGGAAATGCCGCCCCCGGGAAGGGAAAGCTGTCCGGGCCGGGCCTCCTGCTCCTGATCCTGGGGCTGATCGCCGCCGCCGTCACGGTGACAGGCGCGCTGCTGCTGGCTTCGGGCGCGGAGGCGGCGTCCGCTTCCGGGCTG
>JAEETX010000034.1 GCA_016286665.1 Oscillospiraceae bacterium | reverse complement strand
ATGGAAATTGGCAACCCGATAGTTGACCTCCAGGGTGATCTCGCCCCCTGCAGGGATCATAGTGGGCGGCGTGTCGCAGCCGAACACAAGGTCGGCATAGGTATATTCGTTGCCGTAGCTCCAGCGGTAGAGATACTGCATCCACTCCTTGCCGTCCTTCTGGCCCGCATAGGAATACTGATAGGTATCCGGGTAAACGGTATCGTCCACGATGACCTTCATGTCGGTAAAGACCCAGTAGTAGCCCTGCGGAGGCTTCTCGCCCAGATAGATCGTCCTCGTCTCGCCGTCATAGTCCACTTCCTTGCCCAGGGCCTTGCCGATGGCCCGGATCGGCAGATAGGTGGTGCCGTTGTAGTTGGCGATCTCCACGGGGTTGCCGTGCACGTCTTCGGGCTGGACGGTCTGCCCGTCCACCACGAGGGTATAGCCCCCCACCAGCACGTCCCAGGTCTGCCAGACGCCGCTCGCGCCCAGGACCGGGAGCGCCAGGGCGACCACCAGGACCACCGCCAGCACGCCCACCAGGAAGGATTTCCAATGGAATCTGCTTTTCATGTCGCGCCTCCTTGTCTCATGTTTTCCGATGTCTGTATTTCACAATGGGATAATATCTCTTCAATTCTACTAAGGGAGCGGATTTCTGTCAAGCGACGCGGGCGTTACCGGCTGTCTTCGGTGTCCTGAGGGGCGAAATAGTGGGCCTGGGCATAGGCGAAACGCTCCTCAAAGCGGGCGATGGCCTCTCTCACGATCTTTTTCGCGGGGAAAAAGAGGTCGTAGGCGTGGAACCAGCCGGGATACACGTCGAGCTCCGCCTCCACCCCCGCTTCCCGCAGACGGCGGACATAGTCCGCAGTCTCGCAGTAAAAGGGCTCGATATCCCCCACAAAGGTATAGCAGGGCGGGAGGCCGCGGTAATCCGTCCGGCGGGCGGGGGCGGCATAGCAGGAGACGAGGTCCGTGCCCCAGGCCTCCCGCAGATAGCGCTTCCAGGCCTTGTGATTGCGCTTCGTGTTCCAGTTGGGGGCGTGATTATCCGCGGAGGAGGGAGTGTCCCGGTCGTCCAGCATGGGATACAGGGGCATCTGAAAGGCGATGTTCACTTCCCCCCGGTCATGGGCCAGCATGCACAGGGCTGCGGCCATGCCGCCCCCGGCGCTCTCTCCGCCCACCATGAGCTGGTCCGGCCGGAAGCCGATCTCCTCCGCGTGTTCTTTCATATAGAGGAGCGCCGCGTAGCAGTCCTGCAGGGCGGCGGGATAGGGGTGCTTTTTGGACAGGCGGTAATCCGGGGAAACCAGGATCGATCCGTATTTCACCACCAGAGAGAGGGCCCTGGTGGCAAACACATCCTTGGCGGAGCCGGACTGGTAGCCGCCCCCGTGGACCCAGAGGACGCCCGAAGGCTTTTCCCCGCCCATGCTCCGGGGACGGAGGATCAGGAGGCGGATGCTGTGATCCCCCACGGGGATCGTTCGCTTTTCCACATGAAACAGATGCTTTGCCATACCGCGCCCTCAAAAGAAGAAGTGCTTTTCCAGCGCGTGGCGGAGGGGCCGGATCATGCCCGACAGGAGCAGGAACAGGCCCACCACGCCGAAAACGGCCAGGGAAAAGAGGCTCCAGCGGAACATCGCCGTGCCGAAGGTGAGGTGCTCGAACAGCTCCACCAGCACGGTAAAGCCCCCCAGCAGAATGAGGAAACCGCCGAAAATATAGAATTTGCCATGGCGGACATATTTCAGAAGGCAGATCAGCGCCGTCGCCAGGAGGCAGCTCATGAGCTGCACGGGCAGGGCGAAGCTGAGATACCAGCTTCCCCCGGTTTTCAGGCAGATCAGCAGCGTAAACAGGGAAGCGGCGGCAAAGTCCACGGGGACGAACACCTCGCTTCGGGGCTCCCGGAACCAGCCGGGCAGGATCGCAACGATATAAAACAGCAAAATGCCGCCCACGGCATAGCTGCCCCAGCGCAGCGCGCCGTAGAGCCGGAAGCAGACGATCATCACCACGGCCAGGGCGATCACGCAGACCACCGTCATGGCGGCGGCCCCCGCCAGGCCCGATTCCCGGGTGTGCCGGGGGAGACTGTCGGGATAGAGCTCCTCCTTTTTGTTTTCATCGGGATTCCATACCGGCGTCCCGCACAGGGGGCAGCCGGAAACCCCCTCCTGCAGCTTCACGCCGCATTTCACACAGTACATAGCCTATCTCCTGTCGTTCGTCTCGATATCCACCGGCAGCCCCAGTTCCACCAGAGCGGAAAAGAACCGGCGCTCCAGCTCCGATTCCCGGATGTTGCGGATCATGTTGATGCAGGTCTTCTCCCCGAAGCTGACCACGGAGCAGTTGTTGGGGTAGCTCCGCTGGGGGCCGATGATGAATTCCAGCCGCTTCACCAGGGGACGCATGGGCTCCGGCAGCTCCATCCGGCCCAGGTTGGAGATGCACAGGCTGCCGCCCCCCTCCCCGCTCTGCCGGTAGACCAGGTCCATGACCAGGTCCTTGAGGAAGACCGGGGCCAGGCGCAGGGCCGTGAGCTGCTGGGGAAGCACGTTGGCCGCGATCATGCCCGCCATATTCTGCCGGGTAGCCTCGGCGCTGAGGCGGTGCCACACCAGCCGGCACAGCTCCTCCAGGGTGTAATCGCCGAAGCGGGGGTCCGCGCCGATGTTGAGCACCAGGGAAAAATTCCGCAGGGTCCGGCTGCCGAACAGCCGCCGCAGGTCCACCGGGATGGTGATCTTCACCGGGCGCTGCCGTTTTTTCCGGCGCTTCAGGTCCTGCATGCCGATGATGCTTTGGGCCATGACCGCGGCCAGGAAGGCCGTGACCGACACCCCGTACCGGTGCGCCAGGGCCAGCAGCGCCTTCGTGTCCACGACGCCCGTGGTGAGGTGCCGGTAGCCGCCTCCCTCCCGGGTTCCCCGCAGATGATAGGACTTTGCCTCCCGCCGGGAGGCCGCCGCTGGCGCGGCGTGCTTCAGGAAGCTGTCCTCCAGCTCCTCCGGCTCCGGCGTCTCCGCGAGGGAACGGACCGTGTCGTCCTTGGGGACGTCCAGCCCGTAGCGCAGCTCCAGATACCGGGCCGTCAGGCTGCACAGGAACACGCTGCCGCCGTGCCCGTCGGTGAGGGCGTGGAAAAATTCCGCCGCGATGCGGTTTTTATAATACAGGATGCGCAGGCAGCTGCGGCGCAGCTCCCGGCGGCTCATGAAGGTGAGGGGATAGGCGAAGTCCGGCTGCACGGTCACCGGGGGGCTTTCCTCCAGATAATACCAGAAAAAGCCCTTGCGCAGCCCCACGAAAAAGGAGGGGAACCGGGCCCGCATCTCCTCCGCGGCCTTTTGCAGCAGCGCCGGGTCCACGTCTTCGGTCAGGGTCGCCGAGAGGCGGAAGCCGTTGGACCAGTCCCGCCGGGCGATGGCCGGAAAAATGAGCGCGGCCGTATCCAGCCGATACCAGTTTTTCTGCATGACGGTCCTTTCTTGGAAAAAAGATAACGCCGGAGTCACGGGCTCCATGCTAACACAGGCCGCAAAGCTCTGTCAACAGGCCGCCGGACCTCCGGCAAAAAAGCACCCCGGCGCAAAGCGCGCCGGGATGCCGCTGCAAACGAAGCGAAAAATCACACGTCCACGCCGCCGTCCACGCGGAGGAGCTGGCCGTCGATGAAGCTGGAATCCGTGGTAGCCAGGAAAAGGGCCACGGTGGCGATCTCGCTGCCCTCGCCCACGCGCTTGAGGGCGGTGCGCTGGATCATGGGGCCGAAAGCGTCCTCGCCGCCCACGCTGTCCAGCATGGCGGTGCGGATGGCGCCCGGGCAGATGCCGTTGACATGGATCTCGGGGGCCAGCTCATTGGCCATGGCCTTGGTGAGACCCACCATGGCATGCTTGCTGGTGACATAGCCCACGAAGCCCCAGTGCGCGGCCCAGCCAACGATGGAAGCCACGTTGATGATGTGGCAGCCGCCCTTGGCCTTCATGATGGGAGCGACCTTCTGGGAGAGCAGCAGGGCGCTGGTGACATTCACGTTGATGGCGGTCAGGAACTCTTCGGGGGTGATATCGGAAAACTGAGCCAGGGAGAGCATCCCGGCGTTGTTCATCAGGATATCCACGGTGCCGTAGGCGGCCATGGTGGCGTCAAAGATCTTCTGGGGGGCGGTCAGATCGCTGGTGTCGGCGATGACGCAGATGGCTTCGCCGCCCTCGGCCTTGATCTTGTCCACGACGGCCTGCGCCCGCTCGGCATTGCGGCCCGTGACGACGACCTTGGCGCCTTCCTTGGCGAAGAGATAGGCGGTCTCGCGGCCCATGCCGGAGGTGGAACCGGTGATGATGGCAACTTTTCCGTCAAGCTTACCCATGTTTTGTTTCCTCCAAATCTTATTCAATTTCGGCGGTTTCGCTCCCGCCGTTTTCATCTGTGCGAATTGTAGCATGAAACGGATGCGCTGCACAATTCGCAGCCTCCACAAATCGGCGGCGGAAAATCGCAAAGATTCCGTCAAGCCGCAAAAAAAGGATGAAAAATCGCCGCACTTCTAGTATAATAAGAGCGAATACGACATACACGGAGGCGTTGGCCCTTGTCCCTGGGAGATAAAAAGCTGTTCCTGCTGGATATGGACGGCACGATCTACCTCTCCGAAACGCTTTTCGACGGTGCGGCGGAATTCCTGCAGACCGTGAAGGACCTGGGGGGAAGGTGGATCTTCCTCACCAACAACTCCTCCCGGGGGACGGAAGCCTATATCGCCAAGCTGCGGCGCATGGGCGTCGAGACGGCCCCGGAGGACTACCTCACCTCCGCCGACGCCGCCATCCCCTATCTCCGCAGCCTGGGGGAGGACCGGTGCTGGTATGTCTGCGGCACTTCTTCCCTCAAGGGCCAGCTTCGCGCCGCCGGCGTCACCGTGGCGGACAGCCGGGAGGCGGCGGAGGGCGTGCTTCTCGGATATGACACGGAGCTCACCTACGGGAAGCTGGAGGACTGCTGCATCCTGCTGGGGCGGGACATCCCCTATGTGGCGACCCACCCGGATATGGTCTGCCCCACCTGGTTCGGCAGCGCGCCGGACTGCGGCAGCGTCACGGAGATGCTGCGGACCTGCACCGGCCGCAGCCCCCGCGTCATCGGCAAGCCCAAACCGGACATGGCGCTCCTTGCCATGGAGAGAGCCGGCGCGAGCCCGGCGGAGACCTGCCTTATGGGGGACCGGGTCTATACCGACATTGCCTGCGGCGTGAATGCGGGCATCGACACCATTTTCGTCCTCTCCGGGGAGGGGACGCGGGAGGATATGGAGAAATACGGCGTCGCGCCCACCTGGGTCTATCCGGACGTGGCGGCGGTGCTGCGCGATTTGAAAAGGGAGCACGGCATATGAAACTCAATTACAAACGCACCATCTGCGTGGGCTTCGCCTTTTTCCTGATCAGCGCCTTCTGGCAGGCCTACGACACCATCGTTCCCCTGATCCTCACCAACAAATTCGGCCTGAGCCAGACCGTCAGCGGCGTCATCATGGCTCTGGACAATGTGCTGGCCCTCTTTATGCTGCCCCTTTTCGGCGCCATTTCCGACCGGAGCCGCAGCCGCTTCGGCCGCCGGACCCCCTTCATCGTGGTGGGCACGGTGATCGCCGCGTTGGCGTTCGTCCTGCTTTCCTTCGCGGACAACGCCCAGCTGAAGGCGCTGGGCGGCGTCGCCCGGATCGACGATCCTTCGGCCCTCTCCGCCATCTATGAGGCGGAAGGGCAGGAAACCCTTCTCACCCCAGACGGAGAGAAATTCGTGCTGGCGGAAAAATTCACCGAGGCGGAATTCGCCTCCATCCAAAGCCAGCTCGTCAGCGGGGAAAAGACCGTCACCAACCCGGACTACACCAACTACGTCGTGCCCGCCCGCCGGGCCTACGCCGCCGCGGCGACCGCCCGGCACAAGGGGCCCGTCATCCTGTTCATCGTCCTGCTTCTGATCGTGCTGGTGAGCATGGCGGTGTTCCGCAGCCCCGCCGTGGCCCTGATGCCGGACGTGACCATCAAGCCCCTGCGCAGCAAGGCAAACGCCGTCATCAACCTCATGGGTTCCTTCGGCGGCATTCTGGTGCTGGGCCTGGGCATCGTCTTCGCCACCAGCAGCATCCGCAATTCCCTTATGAGCTACACGGGCTTCTTCGCCGTCATCGCCCTGATCATGGTGCTGGCCCTGGCCGCTTTCCTGCTGACGGTGCGGGAACCCAGGTTCGCGCGGGAAATGGAGGAGGACAGCCGCCGGTATGGGCTGACGGAGGAAGCGGAGGACAAGGGGAGCGGCCGCAGGCTCTCCGGCCCGGAAAAACGGAGCCTCGTGTTTCTGCTGCTGAGCATCGTTCTCTGGTTCTTCGGCTACAACGCCGTCACCAGCAAGTATTCCGTCTATGCCGCCAATATCCTCCACAAGGACTATAACCTGACCATCATCATCGCCCAGGCCGCCGCCATCATCTCCTATCTGCCCGTGGGCATCGTGGCCAGCAGAGCGGGACGGAAAAAGACCATCCTGGCGGGCGTCGTGATGCTGGCCGTGGCCTTCGCCGCCGCCGCCTTCATGCGGGGCGACAGTCCCACGCTGCTGATGAACGTCTGCTTCGCACTGGCGGGCGTCGGCTGGGCCACCATCAACGTCAACTCTTTCCCCATGGTGGTGGAGATGGCCTCCGGCTCCGACGTGGGCAAGTACACCGGCTTCTACTACACCGCCAGCATGGCCGCCCAGGTGGCGACCCCCATGATCTCCGGCTTCCTCATGGACAAGCTGGGCATGACGGTCCTGTTCCCCTATGCCGCCGTCTTCGTGGTGCTGGCCTTCCTCACCATGCTGGCCGTCCGCCACGGCGACAGCAGGCCTGAAGCCAAAAAGGGCCTGGAGGCCCTGGATGTGGACGATTGATGATGATGCATATCGTTTTGGAGATTCTTCTTGCGCTTGTCCTGCTTTTCTGCCTCTGGGTGCTGCTTCTCCGCTGCCGCCGCAGCGGCCGGGGCTGGGAGAAGCTGCTGGGCCGGCGCTATGCCCACCGGGGCTGGCACGACAAGCCCGCCATTCCGGAAAACTCCATGCCCGCCTTCCGCCGGGCCCTGGAACGAGGCTGGGGCGCGGAGCTGGACGTGCACCTTCTGCGGGACGCCACCCTGGCCGTGTTCCACGATTCGGAGCTCCGGCGCTGCACCGGCGCGGCGGGGAACATCGAGGATCTGGACCGGGCGGGCCTGGCCTTGCTCCGGCTGGAGGGCACGGAGGAGCCGGTGCCCCTGTTCGACGAGGTCCTGGCGCTGTTTGAGGGAAAGGCCCCCCTGATCATCGAGCTGAAATCCCACGACAATAACCACAAGGCCCTGACGGAGGCGGTAATCGCCCGGCTGGACCGGTATGGCGGGGACTTCTGCGTGGAATCCTTTGACCCCCGGGTGCTCCGCGTGCTTCGGAAGGAGCGGCCGAACATCCTCCGGGGCCAGCTGAGCATGGATTTTCGCCCCGGCGGAGAGCCGCTGCCGGGCTGGCAGCGCTTTGCGCTGCGAAACCTGCTGATGAACTTCCTCACGGTCCCGGATTTTATCGCCTACCGCTTCGAGGACCGGCAGTGCGCCGCCCTGCGGCTATGCCGCAGCCTATGGGGCGCGAAGGAAGCCAGCTGGACCCTCCGCAGCATGCACGACCTGGAGGCGGCGGAAAAAGCGGGCTCCATGCCCATCTTTGAATGCTTCGATCCCGGCGAATGACCGCCGGCTTCCTTTTCACTGACGCATGCGCCGACGGCGCAAGGACGCGCCGGGCCGCGGCCCGGCTTGCTTGGAGGTAATACTATGGCAAAACAGGCACCCATCGTTTGTTTGAAATGCGGCAAGTCCATCAGCCAGCCGGTGAAATTCTGCCCCTACTGCGCCGCCGCTCTGCCCGGCACGGAGGATGACGAAGCCGCCCAGGAGCAGGAACACGGCTACTGGGATTTCTATGGAGCTGCCCCGGAGGGGGAGGCGCCGAAGGAAGGGCCCGTGGGGAAGCGCGGCTGGCTGCGCTTCATCGCCGCCTGCGTTTTTGTGGCCGCCTGCGCCCTGGGCATGGCCCTCAACGGCTGGAGCTGGGGCTTCCGCTGGACGCGGGCCTCCCTCATCTGGGCCGTCGGCGCCGGCATTGCCATCCTTCTGTTCATCATCTCTTTCTTCTTCAAAAAACCGGAATGAAAGGGCAGCCCCATGGATGAACTGAAAGCGAGCTTTGCCGGCAACCTGATCCGGCTGCGCACCGCCGCGGGCATGACCCAGGCGGAGCTGGGAGAAGCGCTGCACTACACCGACAAGGCCGTATCCAAATGGGAGCGGGCGGAGTCCGTGCCGGACGCCTGGGTGCTGACGGAGCTGGGGCGCATCTTCGGCGTCACGGTGGACCAGCTCCTGAGCGCCAACACCCACTGGTCGCCGCCCCCCACCCTGCGCACGGAGAAGGAGACCTACAGCCGCCTCTTTATCCTGCTGAGCAGCATCGCCGCGGTATGGACCCTCTGCATGGTGGAATTCGTGGTGGTATGGATCGTGCTGGGCGCCATCCAGTGGATCGTCTTCGTGGCGGCGGTACCCCTGTCCCTCATCGTCCTTCTGGTCTTCAATTCCGTCTGGTTCAAGGGCCGGGGCAACATGTTCATCGTCATGGCCCTGGTGCTGAGCCTGGTGCTGCTCATCTACCTGATGCTGCTGAAATACAACATCTGGCAGGTCTTCCTCATCCTGGCCCCGGCGGAGGTCCTGGTGTTTTTGGCCTTTCAGATCCGCCATCACAGCCTGAAAAAGCGGGATTCTACCCCCGGTAGAGAGGGAAACGAGCCGTAGAGCGCCCGTTTCCGACGGTAGCTTGCCTTTTTCCCGCCCCATAACGTACACTTGCCACAGCAATCGAAAGGAGACCGCTATGGCAAGTTTTGTTTTGAGCTGCTGCTCCACCGCCGACCTGACGAAGGCACATTTTGAAGAAAGAGACATCCATTATATCTGCTTCCACTACTGGCTGAACGGGGTGGAGCATCCCGATGACCTGGGGCAGACCATCCCCTTCCCGGACTTTTACCGGGCCATGGCCGAGGGAGCCGACACCAAGACCAGCCAGATCAATATTTCGGAATACCTGGAGTATTTCGAGGGCTTCCTCTCTCAGGGGCTGGACGTGCTCCACATCACCCTCTCCTCCGGCATTTCGGGGACCTATAATTCCGCCTCCGACGCGGCCAACATCTGCCGGGAGCGCTTCCCGGAGCGGAAGATCTATGTCGTGGACTCCCTGGGGGCCTCCTCCGGCTACGGCCTTATTATGGACGCCCTGGCGGACAAGCGGGACGAGGGCCTGGGCATCGACGAACTGCGCGCCTGGGCGGAGCAGAACCGGCTGCGCCTGAACCACTGGTTCTTCTCCACGGACCTGAGCTTCTATGTGAAGGGCGGCCGCATCTCCAAGGCGGCGGGCCTGTTCGGCGGCATCCTGGGCATTTGCCCTCTGCTGGATATGGACGCCCAGGGCCGCCTGATCCCCCGTTTGAAGATCCCCGGCAAGAAGCGGGTCATCAAGGAGATCGTGAAGAAGATGGAGGAATGCGCCGAGGGCGGGCTCCAGTACGGCGGCAAGTGCTATATCAGCCAGTCGGAATGCATGGAGGACGCCCGCGCCGTGGCGGACCTGATCGAGGAGCGCTTCCAGAAGCTCTGCGGCAGGGTGGAGATCAACTACGTGGGCAATCTCATCGGCAGCCACACCGGCCCCGGCACCGTCGCCCTGTTTTTCTGGGGGAAGGAACGGACGTAAGCAAAAGGAGGATGCATTCATGGGCAATTTCGGTCTGGACATTCCCTGGACGCTGATCGAACCGGCGGACCCCTCCGGCTCCGACATGGTGGACGTGGGCGGGGTCAAGCGAAAATGGCTGGACGTGCCTTACGCCGCACAGTCCCCCAGCCAGGTGCTGGACATCTATCTCCCGGAGGAGGGGGACGGTCCCTTCCCCACCTATATCTTTATCCACGGCGGCGCGTTCATCGCGGGGGATAAGCAGGACGTGCAGTTCCTTCTGGCCGCGGACGGCGTCAACCGGGGCTATGCGGTGGTCAGCGTGGAATACCGGAAGGGGTTTGAGAGCAAAGCGCCCAACGCCCTCTGCGACGTGAAGGCCGCCCTCCGCTTCCTGCGGGCGCACGCGGCGGAATACCGCCTGGACCCCGAACGCTTCGCCCTGGGCGGGGACAGCGCCGGGGCCTACTACGCCGTGTTTGCCGCCGCCACCGCCGCTATCCCCGCCTTTGACGGGCCGGAGCCGGTCTTCCCTTCGGAATCCGGAGAAGTGAAGGCCGTCGTGGCACAGTGCGGCTGCTATGACCTGCTGCGCCTTGCCCCGCCGCCGGAGGCGGAGGCCGCCGCGCCCAAGGAATTCGTCCCCGGCACCATTCCGGCCAATCTGATGACCATCTACATCGGCGCAAATCCCCGCCTCTTCCCGGACTTTGCCGCCTGGCTCAATCCCATCACCTATATCACCGGGGACTTTCCCCCCACGCTGGTGCAGGTGGGCAAGGCAGACGCCGTAGTGCCCTGCACGGAATCGGAGAAGCTGGCCGCCGTCATCGGGGAGCGCTGCGGGGAAGACAGGGTAAGGCTGGAGGTTTTCGACGGCTGGAATCACTGCGCCCTCAACCACATCGTGACCAAGGACTGGTTTATGATGGCCAATATGGACCGGGTCTTCGGTTTCCTGGACGAAGTGCTGTAGGCCACGAACCGCGGCCGGAAGGAAAGTTCACCCCGCCTGCCGGCTCTGGCAGGCGGGGTGACGCTCATCGGAAATCCCGCTTATTCCTTTTTCTCCGCTTTCTCCGCCATTTCCTTCTCCAGGGCCAGGCGGAAGCACTTGCCGCAGTAGGTGCATTTCTTGCCGGGGGTCAGACGGCAGGTGCCCATCGTCTCCGGTCCGCCGTAGATGAATTCATAGCTGCCGTCTTCCTTCTGCCGGCGCACCACCCGGCCGCAGGTGCCCGCCAGGTAGACCGCCTGGAACATGACGGGCCTGCCCACGCGGACGAATTCCATGGGACAGTGCCAGTAGCCGGCGGGGATGCGGACGATGGTGGGCTTGGTGATGGTGAAGAACTCCATATGGTCCGCGTCCTCCCCCAGCCAGAGAGTGATCTCCGCGTCGAACTCCTCGGGGTGATACAGGTCCCCGTTCATGAAGACCAGGTATTCCTCCTCCCGGTGGAAGTGGGCCTCCCGCTCCCAGCAGATGGGCTCCATGATGAGCTGCCAGCCCGCGTTGTACTGGGCGCCGGGGATCTCCTCCTCGCCCCGGAAGTACAGCTGGGGGGAATAGCACCAGCTTCCCCAGCTGGTGTGCTCCACCTTCATCTCGTGCACCAGCGGCGCAAATTTCTTTTCTTCTGCCATGATCGTTTCCTCCCATTTCGGAAAAGGCCTCCGCGGTTCCCGGCGGGATCGCGGAGGCCCTTCCGTTATTTTGCCTGGTTTGCGGGGCTTCCGCCGCCCCGCGGGGGGTTCAGACCCGCTCCGTATCCACGATGGCGGAGGAGCCGGCGTCGCAGTAGATGATGGCGCCCACATTGCCGCGGGCCGCCGGGGTGACCATGAAGGCCAGCGTCGCGCCCACGTCCATGGGCTGCATCAGGTCCCGCTGAAAATAGACGGTGGGCATGGGCTGGGCCATGGTGGCCGTCTCAAAGAGGGGACCCGTCTTCATATCGGGGATGATGGTGGTGTCCACCCCGCCGGGGGCCACGGCGTTGATGACCACGCCCCGCGCCGCCCAGGAGGCGGAAACGCGGCGCACCCAGCGGGCCAGGGCAAATTTGCTGGACACATAGACGGTCTGCGCTGCGTTTTCCGGGGAGACGCTGTCCATGAAAGCGCAGATGCGCTCCTCATCCCCGCAGTCGGTCAGCAGCTGGTCCACGAAATACTTGGTCCGCTCCGTGTAGGCCACGGTGGCGGAGATGGTCACGGCGACGGTCCCCTTCTTTTTCTCCAGCAGGTCATACAGCCCCTGCACGACGGCGACGACGCCGAAATAGTTGACGCGCAGCACATAGGAGACGGGCTTTCCCGGCATCCCGGCGACGCCCGCATTGGCGATCAGGGCGTCGATCCCGTCGGGATAGCGCTCGCGCACTTCCCGCAGGACGGTCTCCCGCCCCTCCGCCGTGCCGATGTCGGCCCGGATATCGCCGCTGCTGCGGGCCGCGGTGCAGACCTCCCAGCCCTGCGCCCGGAGGCAGTCGGCGGCGCACGCGCCGATGCCCTTGGTTCCGCCGATCACGATCGCGATCATAATACCACCCTCCTTACGCCGGACAGACGGTGAGCTTTCGGATCAGCCCATCCCCGTCCAGTTCCTCGATGCGCAGGCGCGCGAACACAAAGGGGCCCTCGTACGCGCCGAAATAGCTTCCCGTCCACTCATCCTCCGCCACGGGAGAGGCGGCCTCGAAGCGGCCCTGGACAAAGCGGTTGCGGAAGAACATCTCCACCGCCTCCCGGCCGTAGACAAAGTAGCCCTGCTTCCCGTTCAGCAGCGGGCAGTAGTCGAAATAGCGGCAGTCCCGGCTGAAAAGGGCGGCCATGCCCCGATAATCCCCCCGGCACAGGGCTTCCAGCAGTTTTTCAACCACGGCTCAGCCCTCCTTCCTTTCCGTTGTATTTATATACTGCATATTATACATGGCTCCGACGCCCATCGCAAGCCAAAAGAATGGTATGATTTGACAGGGCCGGACCGCCGTTGTAGAATACAGCGTGAAGCCGCACAAGGAGGCGCAGAATGAACATCTGCCTGCTGAACGATTCCTTCCCGCCGGTGATCGACGGGGTGGTCAACGTGGTGATGAACTATGCCGATTATCTGGTCCGGGACCGTCAGGCGGCGGTCGTGGTGGGCACGCCCCGCTATCCCGGCGCGGACTACGGCCAGTATCCTTATCCGGTGGTGGCCTACCCCAGCCTGGACACCGCCGGCGTCGCCAGCGGCTACCGGGCGGGCAACCCCTTCGGGGGGAAGGCTCTGGCGGAGCTGGCCGCTTTTGGGCCGGACATCATCCATTCCCACTGCCCCGCCTCCTCCACCGTCATCGCCCGGCTCCTCCGGGAGGAGACGGCTGCGCCGGTGGTCTTCACCTATCACACGAAATATGACATCGACATCCGCCGGGTGGTCCGCCTGAAGCTGGCGGCCAAAGAGGCCATCGCCGTCATGGTGAGCAACATCGAAGCCTGCGACGAGGTCTGGACCGTCAGCCGCGGCGCGGGAGAGAGCCTCAGGGCCCTGGGCTTTTCGGGGGATTACCGGGTGATGCCCAACGGGGTGGATTTTCCCCGCGGCCGGGTGGCGCAGGACCGGATCTCCCAGGCCACGGCGGGCTATGATCTGCCCGAAAACGTGCCGCTGTTCCTGTTCGTGGGCCGCATGATGACCTATAAAGGCCTGCCCCTGATCCTGGAAGCGCTGAAGAAGCTCTCCGACAGGGGCGTGGATTTCCGCATGGTCTTCATCGGCAAGGGCCCGGACAAGGAGGCCCT
This sequence comes from Oscillospiraceae bacterium, assembly GCA_016286665.1. Classification (GTDB taxonomy): domain Bacteria; phylum Bacillota; class Clostridia; order Oscillospirales; family Oscillospiraceae; genus UBA1774. The sequence goes on along the minus strand of JAEETX010000034.1, from coordinate 11,890 downwards.
GGAGACGCAGGCCCGTGCCCTGGGTCTGATGGGCGCCCCCGGCGGGGACAGGTGCTTTTTCACCGGCCCCATCTATGACCGGGACGTCCTGCGGGCCTGGAACAGCCGGGCAAACCTGTTCCTTTTCCCCTCCACCTTCGACACCAACGGCCTGGTGGTCCGGGAAGCGGCCGCCTGCGGCCTTGCCAGCGTTCTGATCAAGGGCTCCTGCGCCGCGGAGGGCGTCACGGACGGCCATAACGGCTTCACCATCGAGGAATCGCCGGAGGCGCTGGCGGCCCTGCTGGAAAAGGTATCCGGGGACCTGGGATATCTGCGGCAGGTGGGAGACAACGCCATGGAAGAACTGTATCTCTCCTGGCAGGACTGCGTGGCCCTGGCTTACGAACGGTATCAGGGCGTTCTGGAGGACAAGCGGCGGGGTCTGCTGCCCGCCCGAAAGAAGCTGCCCGCGGACCGGCTGGTGGCCCTCACCGCGAAGACCATGGAGGAGCGGGCGCGGCGCAGGCGGATATACAGGGAGCTGTTCCGGGATTTCCGGGAGACGGCGGTGGGCATGATGGAGAACATCCAGGAGGCGGAGGAGACGGCGGAGCATTTTCTGGATCAGCTTTCGGCGGACCTGCACCGGGGCTTCGGAAAGGGCCGGAAGGGATAAAGCGATGGAGCAGTTCGATTTTCGGCGCATGGCCTTTTATCAGATCTGGATCCGCAGCTTTTTAGACGGGAACGGAGACGGCATCGGGGACCTCTACGGGGTCTATGACAAGCTGGAGTATATCGCCTCCCTGGGGGTGGACGGCATCTGGTTCAGCCCCATCTATCCCTCTCCCAACGCGGATTACGGCTACGATATTTCGAATTACCGGGATATCCACCCGGACTACGGCACCCTGGAACAGTTCCGAAAGGTGCTGGACCGCGCCCACAGCCTGGGCCTCCGGGTCATCATGGACCTGGTGATCAACCACACCTCGGACGAGCACCCCTGGTTCCTGGAGAGCCGGAAAAGCCGGGACAATCCCTACAGCGACTACTACATCTGGCGGGACCCCAAATGGAAGGGAGAAGCAAGGCTGCCCCCCAACAACTGGTACAGCCAGTTCGAGGGGCTGGCCTGGGAATACTGCCCGGAACGGGAGCAGTATTACCTCCACGTCTTTGCCAAAAAGCAGCCGGACCTGAACATGGACAACCCCAGGGTGCGGGAGGAAGTCAAGGGCGTCATGCGCTTCTGGCTGGATATGGGGGTGGACGGCTTCCGGGAGGACGTGATCACCTTCATCTCCAAGCACCCCCAGCTGCCGGACGGGCTCCCCTTCGTGCCGGTCATCAACGGCATGCCCTTCTACAAGGACGGCCCCAACCTCATGGCCTATCTCCGGGAATTCCGGGCGGTGGCAAAGGAATACGGGGCGCTGCAGATCGGGGAGGCGCCCATGACCCCCGTCAGGACCGCCCTTACCTATCTCACGGGGGAGGACCGGGTGCTGGACATGATGATCCAGTTCGACACCATGATGGCGGACTGCTTCATGACGGAATTCATCCACCATCCCTTTTCCCTGCCCAAGCTCAAGCGGGCCTTTTCCCGCTGGCAGTACGCCCTGGCCGGGAAGGGCTGGAACGCCCTGTATCTGGAGAACCACGACCATCCCCGGGTCATCAGCCGCTACGGCAGCGAGGAATATCGGCGGGAATCCGGCACCATGCTGGCGGCAGCCTACCTTTTCCAGCGGGGGACGCCCTTTATCTATCAGGGCCAGGAGCTGGGCATGACCAACATCCGCCTGGGCTCCATCGAGGAATATCAGGATGTGGCGACCATCAACGCCTATCACGGCTTCCGCCGCCGTCAGCCGGAGGAAAAGCGCCTCCGGCACGTCCATCTGGCCTCCCGGGATTCCGCCCGGACGCCCGTGCAGTGGTCCGGCGGGGAAAACGCCGGCTTCTCCCCCGTGAAGCCCTGGTTTGCCGTGAACCCCAACTACAGGGAGGTCAACGCGGAGAAGGAGGAGGCGGACCCGGAGAGCATCCTCAATTTCTACCGGCGCTGTCTGCGCCTGCGCAGGGAAAGCGACACGCTGCTGTGGGGGGATTACAGGGAATATTTCCCCCTGCATCCCCATCTCTATGTCTATGAACGCAGCTACGGGGCCGAGCGCATCCTGATCGTGTGCTCCTTTTCCAAAAAGGAGCAGCGCTGGCAGCTGCCCAAGGGGTATGCCTGGGAGGGCGGCTCCTTCCTTCTGTGCAACTATGCGGAAGGACCCCGGCGGGGGGTTCTGCGGCCCTACGAGGCCCAGGTGATCCGCTGGAAAACCGGGCGATAGAGAGAAATCAAAAATAGAGATAATAAACGGAGGAAGAACGATGTTTACTGCGGAAATGATCGCCCCCTGCGGGCTGGACTGCAGCCTGTGCATGTTCGCCCACGCCAAGGAAAAGCCCTGCCTGGGCTGCGTCGAGGGGGGCGATACCCGGCCCGAATTCTGCGCCAGCTGGTGCAAGATCGTCCCCTGTGAGAAGCGCGTGAAGAACGGATACCGCTTCTGCGACGCATGTCCGGACTATCCCTGCGAGGACATGATGGAGCGGGAGACGCGCTACACGACGGCCTATCCCCTGCGGGAATCCCCCATGGAAAACCTGAAGGACATCCGGGAAATGGGCCTGGATAAATTCCTGGAGCAGGAGAAGAAGAAGTGGTCCTGCGAAAAATGCGGCGGGCCGATCTGCGTCCACAACGGCCTTTGCCGGGACTGCGGCGCAAAACACGAACCCGCCGCGGATTGAGGGAAATCCGTCATCAAGCCGCAGCGTCGGGCGCTGCAGGGAGGCATACCCATGGGACTGTTTGATTTCTTGAAACGGAAAAAGAAAAAGGCGGATGCCGCGGAGGAGAGCGAAAGCGCCGTGGTTCTGCCGCTGGAGGAACCCGGGCTGGAGGGGATCGACCCGCCGGAGACCCGGTACACCCAGGAATACAAGGAATTCCTCGACGCGCAGGAAGCCGGGGAAAACGCCGGGGCGCAGCCCGAAGAAGACGGGGCGCAGCCGTGAGGGACGAGGGGAGACAGCCGGAGAATAAAAACGGCGGAATCAGGGAAATCCCCACCGGGGGGATCGCTTGGCTGGAACCCCTCGTCGGCAGCGGCTGCTGGATGTGGGGCACGGATCACACCTCCGGGGACCTGTATGAGGCGGAGGAGCTTTACCGGGACGGGCACCGCATCCGCTCTAACCGCCTGATTTTCGTCCGCTGCCCGGAGGGACGCACGGCGGAGCCGGTCCAGGCAAGGGAGGGGCAATACTTCGGCCGCCCCGCCTTCGACGGCGGCTGCCCCGTGATCCTGCTGGCGGATTTCCCGGCGGAGGAGATTTGCATCCTGCGCTACGATGACGAAAGGGGCGAAGTCACCCCCATCGTCACCCTCCCGCGCTCTGCAGCGGAGGACTGCTACAACCTGATGCTCCACCGCGCCCCCCTGATGCTGACGCGGCAGGCTTCCGGGCGGTTTCAGGTCCTCTGGCCGGAAAAGGCGGATTTCCCCATCCACGCCGCGGAATCCTTTGTCTTCCGGGCGGGGGACAAGCTCTATTTCAGCCGCTGGTATGAGGACCCGGATTACCGGGAGGAGGTCGTGGTGCGCCGCTTCCCCACGGGGGAGATCGTCGATCAGTTCCGTGGCTCCCTGAATGAAATGCCCGACGGGCAGCACTGGCTGCTGACGGAAGGGCCTTCCGCCGGGAAGGAAAGCGCGGCGTCGGAGGAAACAGCGGACGGGGAGCAGATCGCCCGTATCCAACGGATGGAGGAAAAGCTGGATCGGGCGACGGCGGCGGTCCGCGCCCTGAACCGTGCCCTGGACGGCTATCTGGCCGCCGCCGGCGACCTCCGGGACCTGGACGCCTACCTGGCCGGGGAAGCCTGGAAAGCCGATTTTGCCGCGGACGAAAAGGGGCTGCTGCCGCCGGAGCTGAAGCGCGGCGTGCTATCCGAGGACGGCATCTATGATCTGCTGGAAGCGGAGCGGGAGCTGCGCCGGCGGATGCAGGACCCGGATAATCAGGAGTTCCCGCCCGCATGACCGGTTTTCCCGGCCTGCGGAAAACGGCCGGTGACAGGAGGGCCCGATACGCATAACTGCGCATCGGGCCCTCAGCTTTCATTGGAGGATCATTCCTCTCCGCCCCTCAAATAGGTGATCACGTCCGTCAGGCTTCCGAGCACCGCCTCCGCCAGCTGAAACATTTCCGCATTCGCCGGAAGGAGGTCCGGCACCATGATGGGACGGAGCCCGCCCCTCCGGGCCGCGCGGATGCCGTTATGGGAATCCTCGATGGCATATGTCCTTTCCGGCAGTGCGTCGATCTTTTCACAGGCCCGAAGGAAAATATCCGGTTCCGGCTTGCTTTTCGCCACCATGTCGCCGGTGATCACCGCTTCAAAACTGTCGAGGATATGGGCGTCTCTCAGCTGATCCAGCACGGTCTGCCGCCTTGTGGAGGAGGCAAGGGCGATCCTTTTCCCGTTTTTCGCCAGAAACTCAAGGATGTCATAGACCCCCGGCTTCACGGGCAGTCTTCCGCCGTCATACTTCTCATGATATCTGCCGGAAGCCTCCTTTGCCACCGCGTCATAGGGAAAATCCTCTCCGTAGGCATCCAGCATGATCTCTCTCGTCCTGGCGGCGTTGGTGCCGATGCAGGCCATATAGGGCTTTTCCAGATCCCTGATTCCGCGTTTTTCCGCTGCCTCCAGCCAGCACTGCATCATTCCCCGCTCGGAGTCAAAGATGACGCCGTCCATATCGAATACCACCGCGTCAAAGTCTCTCATAAAATCTCCATCGCCGAAGGCGACCTCACGATCATTCGTTTTTCTGATTCACAAAGGGACAAGGGGATATCCCCTCGTCCCTCCTTCATATCTCGATCCCGTCCGCCCGGATGAGGTCCGCCAGGGCGTCCGCCAGGCCCTCGAAGGGCACGGTGCGGAGCTTTTCCCCCTTGCGGAACAGCAGCCCCCGGTCCTTGCCCCCGGCCACGCCGTAATCCGCCGCGGCGGCCTCGCCGGGTCCGTTGACCACGCAGCCCATGACCGCCACCCGGATGGGGGCGCGGCAGCCGCGCAGCTTCTCCTGCACCGCCAGGTACAGCCCCTCCAGGTCGATCTCCGTGCGCCCGCAGGTGGGGCAGGCCACGAATTCCGGGGCGTCCTTCCGCAGGCCCAGGGCCCGGAGGATTTCGATGCCCACCTCCGGCTCCCGCAGGGGGTCGCCGGTCATGCTGACCCGCAGGGTGTCGCCGATGCCCCGCAGCAGCAGGCTGCCCATACCTGCGGCGGCCTTTATCACCGCCATCTCCCCGCCCCCGGCCTCGGTGACGCCGATATGGAGGGGATAATCGGTCTTCTCCGCCGCCAGCTCATAGGCCGCCACGGTGGCGGCCACCTCCGAGCATTTGAGGCTGAGGCAGATATCGTCAAAGCCGAATTTGTTCAACAGGCGCACGTGGCCCAGGGCGGATTCCAGCATGGCCTCCGGGGTGGGGCCGCCGTATTTCGCCAGCAGGCCCTTTTCCAGGCTGCCCCCGTTGATGCCGATGCGGATGGGGACGCCCGCCGCCCGGCAGGCTGCCGCCACCCGTTCCACGTTTGCTTCCCCGCCGATGTTGCCGGGATTGATGCGGATCTTGTCCATCCCTGCCTCCGCGGCGGCGACGGCCAGGCGGTAGTCGAAATGGATGTCCGCCACCAGGGGCACGGGGCTCTGCTCCCGGATGGCGCGGAGGGCGGCGGCGGCCTCCTTCGAGGGCACCGCCAGGCGCACCAGGTCGCAGCCCGCGGCAGCCAGGGCCTTCACCTGCCCCACCGTGGCCTCCACATCCTCCGTCTTCGTATTGCACATGCTCTGGACGCTGACCGGGGCCCCGCCCCCGATGGTGACGCTGCCCGCATGGATCGCTTTTGTCATGTTGTTTTCTCCCTGACTCTTTTAGCCTCGCAGAGTTCGCGCCCGCAGGCGCGAAAGAATCGGAATCATTTTTCGCACGGACATGTGCCGGGCGAAAAAACCATCTCGCGGAGCGGACTGTTCGTCGTCGCAAGCTTCATATCATTCGCTTCGACCCAGAGGGTCAAAGCTCATTCATTCCGCTGCTCCTCCTCTTCAAAATGGAAGCGGCGCTTCCATTTTGAGAAGAACGTTTCGCCGGAATGTTCAAGCAGTACCGCTTGCGGTGCTGCGCCGGATTCCGGCGAATAAGGACGCGGCCTGCGGGGAGCGGAGCGCAAACCCCTCTCAACGCACAACCCAGCGAAGCGGTTGTGCGTTGACTATTAAAACAGCTTTCGGATATCGTTGAACATGACGAACGCCATGAGCCCCAGGAGCAGCACCAGACCGGCGGTGTGGATATAGCCCTCGATCTTGGGGCTGGGCTGACGGCGGATGAGCTTGCCGATCAGCCAGAAGACGAGCATGGAGAAGATATGCCCGCCGTCCAGGGCCGGGATGGGCAGCAGGTTCATCACCGCCAGGTTCACCGCGATAAAGGCGATGAGGCCGAAGACGTTGGCAAGGCCCTCCCCCACATTGGCGGACTGGGCGCCCACCTCCCCGATGGTCTTCACGATGCCCACGGGGCCGGAGAGGTCGTTGATCCCCGCCCGCCCGCTGATGAGGTATTTCAGGCTGACCCAGACCACGCGGGCATAATAGGCGCAGTCATACCAGGCCTCCCGCAGGGCGACCCCCAGGGTGAGGGTCTCCCGGTCAAAGAGCAGGCCGTATTTCAGCACCGTGTTCCCCGCCTCGTCGGTGTATTCCCGCAGCTGCAGGGGATAATCCTCCAGCTTGACGCGTTTCCCGTCCCGCCGGAGCACCAGGTCCACGGTCTCCCCCCCGTCCAGGGACATAAAAAGGCTGAAATCCCGGGTGGAATTCACCCGCCAGCCGTTGACGGAGACGATCCGGTCCCCGGTGAGGAGCCCGTCCGCGCCCTCATAGGGGCAGCCCTCCATGAAGCCCGCCAGCCGGGCCGTGGGCACCATATAGTCCCCGGCGGCGCAGTAGCCCAGGTAGAGGCAGAGGGCGATGATAAAACCCGTCAGCAGATTCGCGCCGCTGCCCGCCAAAAGCACGCACACGCGCTGCCAGATGGGCTTTTTCGTGAACGCGCCGGGGTCGTCGCTCTTGCCGTCCTCCCCCTCGATGGCGCAGAAGCCCCCCACGGGAAAGGCCCGGAAGGAATAGGCGGTCTCCCCCTTTTTCTTCTGCCAGACGGCGGGGCCCATGCCGATGGAAAATTCATTGACCTTGATGTGAAAAAGCTTGCTGACGGAAAAATGGCCCGCTTCATGCACGGCGATGAGCACGCCGAACATGAGGATGCCGATCAGGATATAGAAGACAGACACGCTTTCAGTTGCCTCCTTGCCGCTTCATCCGCGGCGACGATCTCCTCCAGGCTGCCGCCGGGCAGGCCGGAAAGCTTTTCCAGCGCCTCGGCGGTCAGGCTGTAGATTTGCATAAAACCGATTTGGCCCCGGAGGAAAGCGCCTACCGCCTCCTCGTTGGCCGCGTTCATAACGGCGCAGTCCGCCGTTCCCGCGTGGCGGGCGCATTCCATCGCCAGCTTAAGGCAGGGGAAGCGCTCCAGGTCCGGCTCCTCGAAGCTGAGGGGGGAAGTCTTCGTCAGGTCCAGGGCCGGGGCCGGGCTGGGCTTCCGCTCCGGCCAGGTGAGGGCCAGCTGGATGGGCAGGCGCATGTCCGGCGTCCCCAGCTGGGCGATCACCGCCCCGTCCGCAAATTCCACGGCGGAATGCACCACGCTCTGGGGGTGCACCAGCACGGTGATCTTCTCCGGGCTCAGGCCGAAAAGCCACATGGCCTCGATGAATTCCAGGCCCTTGTTCATAAGGGTAGCGCTGTCCACGGTGATCTTGGGCCCCATGCTCCAGTTGGGATGCCTGAGGGCGTCCTCCTTCGTGGCGGTCCGGAGCTGTTCCCGGCTCCAGGTGCGGAAGGGGCCGCCGGAGGCGGTCAGCAGGATGCGCCGCACCTCCCCGCCCCCCTGGAGGCACTGGAAGATGGCGCTGTGCTCGCTGTCCACCGGCAGCAGGGGCGCGTTTTTCTCCTTCGCCAGGGCCGTCACCAGCTGCCCGGCGCAGACCAGGGTCTCCTTGTTGGCGAGGGCCAGCTTCTTCCCCGCCTCCAGAGCCCGGAGGGCGGGGCGCAGCCCCACCGCGCCGGACATGGCGGCCAGCACCGTGTCCGCTTCCTCCATCGAGGCGGCTTCCAAAAGCCCGCCCATGCCGGAGAGCACCTTCGTTTCCGTGTCCGCCAGGCGGATCTTCAGTTCGGCGGCGGCGGCCTCGTCATAGAGCACCGCCAGCCTCGGCCGGAAACGGCGGGCGGCTTCCTCCAGCTCCCGCGCCCGTCTGCCCGCCGCCAGGGCGCAGACCTCCGTCCCCAGGTGCGCCGCCACGTCCAGCGTCTGGCGGCCGATGGAGCCGGTGGCCCCCAGGATGCTCAAAGCCACCTCAGAACACCTCCAGCAGTCCCAGCAACACCAGCACCGTGGGGGCGGCGAAGGAGGTGCTGTCAAAGCGGTCGTAGGCCCCGCCGTGGCCGGGCAGGAGATTGCCGTAATCCTTGGCCCCGGCATGGCGCTTGATGAGGGAAAAGCTCAGGTCCCCCAGCTGGTCCGCCCCGCCGGCCAGAAGGCCCACGATGGCCAGCTTCCAGAGGGAGCCGGAAAGCCCGAAGGCCCGGAGCACCAGGCCGTAGAGCACCATGCCGAGGGCGGAGGCGGCAAGGCCGCCCACCAGACCGGCGACGGTCTTGTTGGGGCTGGTATGCGGGCTCATCTTCCGCTTGCCCAGGGCACGCCCGGCGAAATAGGCCCCGCTGTCCCCCAGGAAGGTGACCACCAGGGGGGCCAGCACCAGGAGATGCCCCTTATCCCGGAGGCGTAGGGCGGTCATGGCGCTGAGGCCCAGGGCCACGAAAGCCCCGGAAAAGAGAGACACCGCCAGCCCTTCGACGCCGAAGGGCTCCTCCCGTTCATAGTATGCCACCCAGCAGGCAAAGAGAAGCAGGCCGAAGGGCAGGAAAATGATCACCGTATCCCCATAGCCCCGGAAATACACCGTGAACTGCACCGCTGCGGAGCAGGCCATGGTCAGGGCCAGGGCCCCCAGCCGCTTTTCGATATGAAAGATATGGTAGATTTCCCAGCTGCCCAGGACCGTCACCGCCGAAAACAGCAGCGTCACCGCCCAGGGCGGGGCCAGGATCAGCAGCGCCAGCAGCAGCGGCAGCCCGATGGCCGCCACGATCAGTCGAGCTTTCATAATACAGCTTACCTTACCTTCTTTTCCGACGCCTTCACGTCCTGAACGATCCCCCAGACAAGGAAAGCGACGCCCAGGACCAGGGCGATCACCGCCGCGATGGACAGGGGCGAACCCACATGCTCCAGACCGCTGCGGAACAGGTCCCCGCTCCAGCTGACGACGCCGCTCATGAAAATCGCAGCGGCCAGGTACTTTGCGGCCATCAGCAGCGCCGCGATCAGGCAGAACACCGCGCCTACGCCTTTATTGTTCATAAAAAACACTCCCATAATCCAGGGGCCGCACCCCCGCACCGCGGGGATGCGGCCCTTCTTATCCATTGTTCGCGGTGTTGCCTTAACTCTCGATCTTTTCCATGACGAAGGCTTCGATGATGTCGCCTTCCTTGAGGTCGTTGAACTTCTCGATGGAGCAGCCGAATTCGTAGCCCTCGGACACTTCCTTCACGTCGTCCTTGAAGCGGCGCAGGGACGCCAGCTCGCCCTCGTGGACCACGATGCCGTCCCGCACCACCCGGACGCCGGAGGATCGGACGATCTTGCCGTCCTGCATATAGCAGCCGGCGATGGTGCCCACCTTGCTGACATGATAGGTCTGGCGGATCTCCGCGTGGCCCGTGAGGACCTCCCGGAACTGGGGAGCCAGCATGCCCTTCATGGCGTCGCTGATCTCCTGGATGCAGTCGTAGATGACCCGGTACATCCGCATATCCACCCCGCTGCGGGCGGCGCTGTCCCGGGCGGCGGCGTCGGGCCGCACGTTGAAGCCCACGATGATGGCGTTGGAGGTGGCGGCCAGCATGATATCGCTCTCGTTGATGGCGCCCACGGCCCCGTGGATGACCCGGACCCGCACTTCGTCGTTCGACAGCTTCTCCAGGGAGGATTTCACCGCCTCCACAGAGCCCTGCACATCGGCCTTGACGATGAGGGTCAGCTCCTTCAGCTCGCCCTCCTTGATCTGGGCGAAGAGGTCGTTGAGGCTGACCTTCCGCTCGCCGCCGGTGGTGGCCTGCTTGTTTTCTTCCTTGCGCTGCTCCACCAGCTCCCGGGCCATGCGCTCGTCTTCCACCACATTGAAAATGTCGCCGGCGTTGGGGGCGTCCCGCAGGCCGGTGATCTCCACCGGCACGCTGGGCCCGGCCTCCGTGAGGCGCTGGCCCTTGTCGTTGATCATGGTGCGCACGCGGCCCACGGTCATGCCGGCGATGATGATATCCCCGGAGCGGAGGGTGCCGTTCTGCACCAGCACCGTGGCGATGGGGCCGCGGCCCTTGTCCAGGCGGGCTTCGATGACGGTGCCCTTGGCCTTGCGGTCGGGATTGGCCCGCAGCTCCCGCATTTCGGCGGTGAGGGCCACCATCTCCAGCAGGTTGTCGATGCCCTCGCCCGTGCGGGCGGAGACCTCGCAGCAGATGGTGTCGCCGCCCCAGTCCTCCGGCAGGAGCTCATAGTTGGTGAGCTGCTGCTTCACGTTCTGGGGGTTGGCTCCCGGCTTATCCATCTTGTTGATGGCAACCACGATGGGGATGCCGGCGGCCTTGGCGTGGTTGATGGCTTCGATGGTCTGGGGCATGATGCCGTCGTCCGCCGCCACCACCAGGATGGCAACGTCCGTCACCATGGCGCCCCGGGCGCGCATGCTGGTGAAGGCCTCGTGGCCCGGCGTATCCAGGAAGGTGATGGTCTTGCCGTTGATCTCCACCTGGTATGCGCCGATATGCTGGGTGATGCCGCCGGCCTCGCCCTCCGCCACGTGGGCGTTGCGGATCTTGTCCAGAAGGCTGGTCTTGCCGTGGTCCACGTGGCCCATGACCACCACCACGGGGCTGCGGGGCTTCAGTTCCTCCGCCGTATCCTCGTGGTCGTCGATGAGCTTCTCCTCGATGGTGACCACCACCTCGTGCTCCACCTTGCAGCCCAGCTCCATGGCGATGAGGGCGGCGGTCTCGTAGTCGATCACATCGCTGAGGGAGGCCATGATCTTGTTGCGCACCAGGGCGCGGACCACCTCCGCGCCGGTTTTCTTCATGCGGGAGGCCAGCTCGCCCACGCTGATCTCGTCGGGGATCTCCACCTTGGTGGGGGCCTTCTTGGCGATCTCCAGCTGCAGCTTCTGCATCTGGGCCCGCTGCTCCTGGCGGCGCTTCGCGCCGGAGGCGGCGGTCTGGGGCTGGCGCTTGTCGCGGCGGTTGGCGAACTTCTCCTTGCCCTGCTTGGCGTTGGCCAGCTTGTCGGGCACGAACTTATCCAGCCGCTCGTCGTATTTGGCGGTGTTCAGGGTGGTGCCGCGGGTGTCGATGAGGCGCTTCTGGGGCACCTTGCTGGAATCCTGCTTCTTCTCCGGCTGGCCCTGGGGCTGCTTGGGCCCTTGCTGCGGCTGCTGGGGCTTCTGCGTCCCCTGCTGCGCCTGCGGCTTCTGGGCCTGCTGAGCCTGCTGGGGCTTCTGGCCCTGCTGCGCCTGGGGCTGCTTGGGCCCCTGCTGCGGCTGCTGGGGCTTCTGGCCCTGCTGCGCCTGGGGCGCTTC
>JAEETX010000118.1 GCA_016286665.1 Oscillospiraceae bacterium | reverse complement strand
AGCAGAGCATGCCCCACACCAGCTCGTTTGTGAGGATGGCCTGGATCACCAGCTCCGCCCCGCCGTGGGTGTACTGCTCCGTGGCGAAGGCGCCGCCCAGCTTCCCGGCCATGGCGTATTTGCCCCCTGCGCTCATGAGCCAGGCGCGCAGCTCCGGGGTCATGAGCGCCGCGTAGACGGGGCAGCCGATCACCGCGCCCCTGGCTTCCCGCACGAAATCCCCGTCCTCCGAACCGATCTGGAAGGCGCGGGCCTCCACGCCCTCCACTTCGCCCATACCCAGGGCGATCCACTCCGCGGCCTGCTTCGTGTTGCCGGATTTGGAATCGTATAAAACCGCAAGCTTCATATGCTTCACCCCTTCATCCTTGATCTTCTGTTCCATCTGGCATCTCCCTTCCATATGATTATTCGGAATCCTGCGTCCTCTGCGGAGGAAAGAAGGATATGGGGATTGTCCGGGGGCGGGAATTGCGCTATACTGAAGCGGACCTTCCCCCGCCGCTCAGAAGCGCACCGTGGCGATGTATTCCGTCTCCGGCGGCAGCGCGAGCCCCGGGTCTGCCAGGATGACGGAGGGCGTCTTCCCCAGGTCCTCCAGGCCAAGGAAGAAGTGGCAGAGGGCGATGCCCACGTCGATCTTCTGCAGATCGCCGGTGGCCTCCCCCACATAGCCCTTGTCCTTTTTCTCATAGAAGTGGACTTCGTTTTCCCCCGCCACCAGCCGCCAGGGCTGCTTGTTGACGGCGGAGGGGGCCCAGCGGGTCAGCTCCAGCGGCCCGGCCAGGGCGGCCAGCCGCCCGCCCGCCAGGGGGGTGTCGAAGCTGCCGTCGAAAAAGAGCTTTTCCGCAGGGAGGCGGCTGTCCGCCCCCACGCCCTTGCGCATCATGGTCTCTTTCAGGCTGCGCTTCGCCGCCGGATAGCCCAGGGGGCTGATGCAGGGCATCCGCCAGCCCGCTGCCAGCCCGCAGGCCTGCTGGAATTTCTCCCGCTTCATGGTGCCCGCGATCCAGGTGGTGCCGATCCCCAGGCTCCAGGCGAAGAGCACCAGCTTTTCAAAGGAGAAGCCGAAGGCCGCGTCGGCAAGGGGCTTCGCCTCCACCATCCCGGCCACGTAGAGCTTCTCCCCGGTGATCACCGGGCTGCCGAGCCCCTCCTTCTCCGCATCCAGCAGGACGCACTTCACGTTCACCCCGAAGGGGTTGTCCAGCGAGGCAATGAAGGCCTCCAGCTTTTCCCGGTCCTCCCGGCGCAGGGGTGCGCCGTCAAAGCTGCGGACGCTTTTCCGCCCGGGGATCGCCGCGGTCAGTTCCGACATAAAGATTCCTCCTTTACAGGAAAGTTATTTATATTCCATACTATATCCCCATAGCCCGGGGCCGTCAACAAAAAGAAAGAGATGGAAAAAAGCCCGGCTGGCTTGCCGGACTTCCAACCTAATTCTTATACTAGGGAGGCAGCGCCATGCTGGGAGCCATTATCGGCGATATCGCCGGTTCCGCATTTGAATTCCATGGGATCAAGACGAAGGATTTCCCCCTGTTCGGAGATCATCAGGGGGAGAAATGCCGCTTCACGGATGATTCCGCCATGACCCTGGCCGTGGCGAAGGCCATTCTAGTCTCCGCCCCCGACGGACACGATCTGGCGGACTGCGCCGAAACCTGGATGCGGCGGATCGGGCAAAGGTATCCCGACTGCGGCTTCGGGGGGCGCTTCCACCGCTGGCTTTTCGCGGAGACGCCAGCGCCCTACGGCAGCTACGGCAACGGCTCCGCCATGCGCGTCAGCCCCGCGGCCTGGGCGGCGGGGAGCCTGGAGGAGGCCCTGCGCCTTTCCGACGCCGTCACCGCCGTCACCCACGATCACCCGGAGGGCATGAAGGGGGCGCGGGCGGTGACCGCCTGCATCTATCTGGCCCGCACGGGGGCGGACAAGGCTGCCATCCGGGACCATGTGCGGGAGCATTACTATCCCCTGAGCAGGACGCTGGCGGAGATCCGGCCGGGTTACCGCTTCGAGGTGAGCTGCCAGAAATCCGTTCCCGAGGCTATCCAGGCCTTTCTGGAGGCGGAGAGCTTTGAGGACGCCCTGCGCAACGCCATCTCCCTGGGCGGGGACAGCGACACCCAGGCTGCCATCGCCGGGAGCATCGCGGGGCCCTATTTCGGCATCCCGGAACGCCTGCGGCAGCGGGCCCTGGGCTTCCTCCCGGAGGAGCTGCAGGGCATCGTTTCGCAGTTCGAGGCCAGATTCGGGGCGGACAAAGGGGCGGAATGATTTTCCGGTGAGAAAGGCGGAGCGCAGAGCGCTCCGCCTTTTTGTGCAATTCGATGATGTTTTCCATAAATACCTTGCCACCGGCTGGATATTCTGCTATACTGCAATGGCAGAAAAGTCATAATGACCGGCTTGAAAAACTCATGAGAAAGGCGGAGAATCAAAGCGTATGAAGAAGATACTCTCCCTCCTCCTGGCAGCGGTGATGCTGCTGGCGCTCCTGCCCGGCACGGCGGCCGCGGCCATGCAGGGGAAGCCCGTCTCGGGCGACCTGCTCGTTGAGACCCTGTCCACGGACATGGCGGGGGTGAAATTCGACACCACCTTCAACATGGTCTTCGTGGAGGGCGGCACCTTCACCTTGGGCTGGGAGGCCTCCGACGCAAGCATGCGCCCGGAAAGCGTGAACCCGGTGCGGGGCGTGACCGTCAGCGATTTTTATATCGGGGAGACAGAGGTCACCGTCAGCCTGTGGAACGCGGTCATGGGCCTGGGGCAGCCGGGGGCGGACGCCAACCGGCCCAAGGAAAACGTGACCTTTTATCAGGTGCAGGAATTTCTGGACCGCCTCTATGTGCTCACCGGCCGTACCTATCGGCTGCTCACCGAAGCGGAATGGGAATTCGCCGCCAAGGGGGGAAACCCCGGCAAGGTGGGCAACGCGGACTATCCCGGCAACAACCATAAATACCTCTTTGCGGGCTCCAACATCCACGACGAGGTGGTGGCCAGCCGTATCTCCGTGCAGGATGTGAAAACCAAGAAGCCCAACATCCTGGGCATCTACGACCTCTGCGGCAACGCGGAGGAGTGGGTCTACAACAGCTTTGACGCAACCCTGACGGGCGGCGTGGATCCCATCGGACCCGGCGGCAATTTCCACACGCAGAAGACCCGCCGGGGCGGCATCTACGGCGGCCTGCCCGACAGCACCCGCACCCTGGTGGCCCGGCAGATCCGCTCCATCGACGGCGGGGCGGGCGTGGGCTTCCGCATCGCCCTCTCCGGGGATATGAACAGCGTGCCTCCCGGCATGATCCGGCCCCGGGATGTGGTGCATCCCAGCATCGACGAAAGGAATCTGCCCGTCACCTACCGGGATCAGCGCCTGGTCACGGGGGATGATCTCGTTTGGGAAAATGACAGCAGCATGTTCACGGCCTTCACTATGAAGCTGTGGGATACGGGGGAAATGGTCATTCGCTCCCCGGGCTTTGAGGATCGGATCGGCCAGTGGTACAGCGTCAGCAATCTTGGCATTGTGTTTGTGGAAAATGCGTTTACGGAAGCGGAGACGCGCATGACCCTGCCCTATATGTTCCTGACAGATCATTTCGCAACGATCGTCAACGACGTGTCCTTCTCCGGGGACGGAGCGCCGATCCACCGCATGGAGCGGCATCCGGATGCAGGGACCGGGATAGAGAAGCCCGCCGGGATCACCCTGTATGCCCCGGAAGAACTGGCCGCCGCCAGCGAGCACGACCATACCTCCTACGACCTGACGAACATCACGGAGGAGATGAAGGGCCACGACCCGCGCCTTGTGGACGGCGAGGGTTACGGATGGTATCTCAGCGCCCTGGCCATGGGCGCCCACCAGTATCGCCAGGATTTCACCGACACGATCTTCCGCTTTGTCGTGTTCTCTCCCTCCTTCGGCAACGGGACCGGAGGCGCGAATCCGGGTTACGGAGGAAACTATCTGGCCCAAGGGAGCTGGTACACGATCAACGATATGCTTCTGGTGGTCGGGTCCGGCACCTCCGAACGGCATTATCTCTATGCGGTCACGGACGAGGTAAACTCCTATATCCGCAACGGGCAGAAAGTCCACCAGCTGATGGAAATCTCTTATATGGGCTATGAACGCGGCGACTCCCGCTATCTGGAATGTCATCCCAATGCATCGATCACCGGGTATTCCAATGAGATCCCCGCCGGATTCGCGTGGCCGCCGGAAAAACCCACGACCTTCATGAAAGAGCCGGAGCACGAGACCCTCTGCCCCGGCGGCTGCGGAGAGGTCATCAGCCATTGCCGCTGCGCCACCATCTGCCCCGTCTGCAACGAGCATATCGACCACTGCATCTGCAAGGACGCCGCCGGTCTGCTGGATCAGGGCGTTGCAGATGCCGAAGAAGCGCTGGGGGCTTATGTGCCCGCCAATGCCGTCACCCAGGATCATCTGGACGCCGTCGTCCGCCTGGGGGTGGGCGTCCACCAGATCCAGCGGAGCTGGTCCGACTTTGCCAAGACCAGCGCCACCCGGGAGCAGCCGGGCTCCGTCTCCGCGACCCTGACCCTGACCTTCAAGGAAGAGACCCGGACCGTCCCCGTCAGCCTTACCATCCCCGCCCTGCCCAAGGCCGACGGCCTCGGCAGAACGATCACCCCCGCCTCCACCGTCGGCGGCGAGACGGTGACCATGGTCGCCGGGGACATGGATGAAGACTTCACCGTCTTCGATATCGGCAGCCTCTTCGGCATGCCCGGCTTTTTCGGCTATACCTATGCCATGTGGTTCGGCCCTGACGGGACTTTCTCCTTCGACCGGGACGTGACCTTTACCAAGAGCTATTTCGATGCGTCCATGGCCGTGCAGGGTACGGACTCGATCCCGGTGAAGGCCGGGGAAGTGATCCGCGTGGCCGACGGGGTCTACAGCGAATACATGGGCGAAAAAGTGACCTGGAGCGAATTTTCCCTCGCCATGGACGACGGGAATTCCTGGATGATCATCGACAGCGCGGCCCCCGGCAACTATGCCGGCTTCCCCGCCGACACGCCCCTGACCGAGTTCCCCGGCAAGCTGGGGAAGCCCACCAACGTCACGGTGAAGGGCGAGACCGTCGCCTGGACGGACGCCATCCCCTTCATTGATGAAAACAACCGCACCATGGTGCCTCTGCGGGCGGTGGCGACGGCCCTGGGCCTCACCGTGGGCTGGGACGGCACAGCCAGAGAGGCCAGCTTCACGGACGGGGTCAAGACCCTTTACTTCCCCATCGGCAGCAGCGAGGCCCGCACCGGCGACGGGGCGGCGGTCGTCATGGACACCGCCGCAGTCATCCGGGGCGGCAGGACCTTCGCCCCCATCCGCTATCTGGCAGAGTTCTTCGGATTCACCGTTGGCTGGGACAGCGCGACGCGGACCGTGATCATCAAGTAAAGCGATACAGAACGGGCAGGCAGCGGGTTTTTCCGCTGCCTGCCCTTTTGCAGGGAGAAAGCGCCTTGACAGCGCTTCTTTCCGGGGTAAAATGAAGGCATCAGGCAGTGAATGGAGGATGGGATCACGATGATCGAGCAGCTGATCCGGGAGGAACGGAGGACCCCCGTTGCGGGGACATGCGACGTGCTGGTGGTGGGCGGCGGCCTGGCGGGGGTGAGCGCGGCGGTGGCCGCGGCCAGGCTGGGGAAGCAGGTCATCCTGCTGGAAAAGAGCATCGCCCTGGGGGGCCTGGCCACCCTGGGCCACGTCTGCGTCTATCTGCCCATCTGCGACGGGCAGGGAAACCGGGTCTTCG
>JAEETX010000033.1 GCA_016286665.1 Oscillospiraceae bacterium | reverse complement strand
TGAATTCCCGCCCCCGGTCCTTCGGCGTGTTGTCTGCCCTCTGTAAACAGTGATGACGAACCGGTCTTGCGCAACGCGGGCCCGCGAACCATGTCAGGCGGGAGACCGAGCAGCATTAAGCGGTGAACCGTGTGTGCCGCGAGGGTGCCGATTCCGAGCCGGTTGCAGAGGTAACGGACGGGCCGGGGCGATCAAAGGCGGGTGTGCGGTCCTGCCCTGCGCCGAAGTCTGTCTTCGGAAGGATGAAGGAGCAGAGATGTATCAGGCGTTATACAGAAAGTGGAGGCCCAGGACCTTTGACGAGGTGGTGGGCCAGGAGCATATCACGGAAATACTGAAATCGCAGGTCCTGGCGGACCGGCCCAGCCACGCCTACCTTTTCACCGGCACGCGTGGCACCGGCAAAACCACCTGCGCGAAGCTCCTGGCCAAAGCGGTCAACTGTCTCAGCCCCGCAGGGGGCAGCCCCTGCGGCCAGTGCGAAATATGCCGGGGCATCGAATCCGGCGCCATCCTGGATGTGACGGAGATGGACGCCGCCTCCAACAACGGCGTGGACGACGTCCGCACCATCCGGGACGAGGCGGTCTACGCGCCGGTAGCCGCCCGTCGGCGGGTCTATATCATCGACGAAGTGCACATGCTCTCCAAGCCCGCCTTCAACGCCCTGCTGAAGATCATGGAGGAGCCGCCGGAGCACCTGATCTTCATCCTGGCGACCACGGAGCTGTATAAGGTCCCTGCCACGATCCTGAGCCGCTGCCAGCGCTATTCCTTCCGCCGCGTGCCCGCCGGGCTGATCAAGCAGCGGCTTATGCAGGTGGCCGCCGCGGAGGACATGGAGCTGACGGAGGACGCCGCCGGGCTTCTGAGCCGTCTGGCCGACGGGGCCCTGCGGGATGCCCTGAGCCTGCTGGACCAGTGCGCCGGAACGAAAATCGACCGGGAGCGGGTCCTATCCGCCATCGGCCTCGCGGACAATGAGGAGATCGTTCACATGGCCGAAGCCCTCCTTGGCGGGGACGGGGATACGGCTCTGGAAATACTGGACGCGCTTTACCGGGGCGGGAAGGATGTTTCTGCCATTCTGAATCAGCTTTCCGCCCTCTATCGGGATATCCTGCTGGGGCGGGTCGCCCCCCAAAACGGCCCCAGCCTCATGAGCGGCGGCTTTTCCGAGGAAGCCCTGGCGCGTCTCAGCGCAGGGGCGGACACCGGCTCCCTGCTGCGGGGCCTAGAGGCGGTGCAGAACGCCGCATCCCGGCTGGACCACTCCGGCGACCGGCGGCTCACCGCCGAGCTCTGTCTTCTGGAGCTGGCCTGCCCGGAGATCGCGGCGGCCCCCGCTCCCATTCCTTCGCCGCCCAAGGCCGCGCCCCTGCCGAAGACCGTCCCGCAGCCGCCTTTGCCCGCGCCGGAAAAGGCGCCGCAGCCGGAGGAAGCGATGCAGAAGATCGCGGCAAAAGAGGAAAAAGCAACGCCGCCCCCGGAGCCGGAGAAGCTGCCGGCGGGCTGGCTGGTTAAGCCGGAGGAAACCCCCGCCCCGGCAGAGAAAGCCGAGGCGGCCGCGTCCGGCGTCACCTGGGAGCGGGTCCTGGCCGCGCTGGAGCATGAACTGGAAATGCCGGATTACATGATGCTCTGCAACCCGGAAAACCTCAGCGGCAAGCTGGAGGACGGGGGGCTGGCGCTGTATCCGAAAAACGACGCCGTCCGGAGCATGCTGGATGCCGGGCGGCTGGCGCTCATCCGCCGGACGGCGGAGGAGCTGACGGGCGTGAACACGCCGGTGACCCTTGCCGTTCCCCAAGCGGAAGGGGAGGGCCGCTTCGACCGGCTGGATACCCTGTTCGGCAAATTCCCGTTTTGAACGGGTCAACATCGACGATGATCGAGTATTAAGATCGGGAGGTTATGGATATGGCAAAGGGTGCATTTCGCGGCGGCAGCTACGGCGGCGGTGGATTCGGCGGCGTCAACGCGAACATGATCAAGCAGGCGCAGAAAATGCAGCAGGACATGCTGAAAATGCAGGAGGAGCTGGAGCAGGCCACCTATGAGGCCTCCGCCGGCGGCGTGGTGAAGGCTGTGGTCTCCGGCAAGGGAGAGCTGGTCAGTCTCACCATCGATCCGGCAGCCGTGGACCCGGAGGATGTGGAAATGCTCCAGGACACCATCATCGCCGCGGTGAACGAGGCCATCCGCAAGGGCGAGACTGCCAAAGCCGACAGCATGGGCAAGCTCACCGGCGGCCTGAACCTGAGCGGTCTCGGCTTCTGAGACGTTCCCGCCCCCGGTGTGCAGCGTTTTCAGCCATCCGCTTATCCGGACTGAAAACAGCGTTCAGCGTTCTATGAGAGACGCCTTCCGCTTGGGAAGGCGTCTTTGCATGTTTTGGCCGGAATCTCTTGACGCGATGCTTTAGAACAATATATAATGAGCTGTTTTTATCCAATGAGGAATCGAGTTGATTTGATGTTGAAACGATTGCTGGCGCCGGTATCCGCCCTCCTGATGGCGGCGCTCCTCAGCGGCTGCTTCCTCCTGCCCAAGGAGGCGGAGCCACCCGAACTGCCGCTGGTGACTCCCTTCAGCGGCGCGGAATACACCACATCCACGGTCACCCGGGGCGACCTGGTCAGCGCGGTGAAGATCAGCTTTGTCTTCAGCCCCACCCGGCGGGAGGAGCTGCGCTTCCGTGTGCTGGGCCGCAGCTACGGCGCGATCTATGTGACCGCCGGCAGCCAGGTGGAGAAGGGGCAGCTGCTGGCGGAGCTGGAGAGCACCGCCGAGCAGGAGGCCATCCACGCCACGGAGAAGGAACTGGAAAAGCTGAATATCCGGCTGGACACTGCCCGCACCGCCCTGGAGCTGGCCCTGGAGCAGGAACAGCTGCAGGGAGGAAGGAGCACCGTCGTTTCCGAAGCCCGGCAGGCGGATATCGAATACTATGAAGCGGCCATCGCCATCCAGCAGCAGAAGCTGGAGGAGGAGCGCGCCGAGCTGGAGGCTCTGCGGCTCTATGCGCCGATGGACGGCACCGTGACCTATGTGAAGACCATCGACCAGTCGACCCGCAGCGGCAAGGCGGACACGGTGGTCACCGTGACGGACACCGCCTCCGGCGTTTTCACCACCCTGACGGGCGAGTGGGCGCTGTTCCCGGAGGGGGAGACCTTCGTCGTGAACACGGAGGCGGGGGAATTCCTCTGCGTTGCCAGGGACCCGGCTGTCTACGGCATGAAAACGGAGCTCACGGGAGAAGGGCAGAGGATCGTCTGCCTGGAGATACAGGATGAGCAGGTACCCCAGTCCAGCCTCCGGGGCGAGGTGCGCATCGTGCTGGAGGTGCGGGAAAACGTGCTGCTGCTGCCCACCCGGGCGGTATTCACCGTGGGGGATCGATATTATGTCTACCATGAGGATGCCGGCGGCCTGAAGAGCGCCAAGGAGATCGGCTGCGGCCTGTCCGACGGCAGTTATATCGAGATCACGGAAGGCCTGGAGGAGGGAGAGCATGTCATCGTCAGTTAAACGCTTCCTGGGCGGTCTGCTGGCAGCGCTGCTCCTGCTGAGCCTGACCGCCTGCGGCAAGGCGCCCGCGCCGAAAGCGCCGGCGCTGATGGAGCCCAAGGGCGTCACCATGGATACCGCGGTGGTACGCCGCGGCCTCATTCAGACCGTGGAGGCCTATGAGGGCCTGGTGCTGCCCGGCGTCCGGGAGCTGAGCTTCACCGTTTCCGGCGTCATTCAGGATGTGCGCGTCTGCGTGGGCAGCCATGTGAAGGCAGGGGACGAGCTGGCCGTCCTGGATGTGGAACGATTTACTTCCGCCCTGGAATCCATGGAGAGCTACCTGGCCTATGCCGACGAAAACGAAGCCATCATCGAGCGGGAACAGGAGATCCAGATCGAGCTGGCGAAGCTGGCCCTGGAGGATCAGCGCCGCGCCGGCGCGGGCAGGAATACCCTGCGTCTGTCGGAATTGAAGATCGAGGAACAGGAAAACAGCCTGAAGGAAACGCGCGCCCTCTGGGCGCTGGATCGGGCGGATCAGGTCGCCAGGATCGAAGAGCTGCGCGCCGTCGTGGACAGCAGCGTGCTCACTGCCCCCTGCGACGGCACCGTGGTCTCCTGCAGCGCCAAGGACGGCGGCTACGCCATGGAGAACATGGGGGTCATCCGCCTGGCGGAGGATGCGGAGCTCTATCTCTCCGTGGCCGCCGTATCCGCCGCGACCCTCAGCGAGGCGGAGGAGGTTTATGCCACGGTGGCCGGAAAGCGGGTGGAGGTCGCCCCCCGCAGCAGCGACGAAACCTATCTCAGCCGCAGCGGCATGAGCGCCTTTGATGTGACGGACGCCGGGGGCGAAGCCGTGGAGAGCGGGATGACCGCCGTCCTCTTTGTGGTTTCCGACCGAGTGCCGGATGCGCTGATCGTGCCCTCCAGCGCCGTCCGTCATGATTTTGCCTATTATGTCTACAAAGTGGTCAACGGGGTGCAGGTGCGCCAGAATGTGTCCGTCGGCGTCGCCAACGACGCGGAGGTGCAGATCCTCGGCGGGCTCACGGAAGGAGATGTGGTATATGCGGGTACGTAAGCTTATCCTGCCGCTGGTGCTGGCCCTGGGCCTGCTGGTGAGCGCGGGCTGCGCTTCCGGCAATACCGCCGCCCAGGGGGAGGTCCTGATCCGGAATACCTACGGACTGGGCAAGACCACCACCTATCGCCTGCAGGAGATCGGCCCCACGGAGATCGCCCATACCGGCGGCCTCAATGTCAGCGAGAGCTGGCAGCTCATCAAGCCCGTGCGCAGCGGCGAAAGCGAACTGCGGCTCAAGGAGATCTGCGTCTCCCGCGGCCAGCAGGTGAAGGCGGGAGATCCGGTTTTCATCCTGCAGGGCCTGGGCTCCGCCGCCGACATCGAGCTGAAAAAGCTGGAGATCAACGCCTTTGAATCCCGCGCTTCGGAAATGCTGGCCTGGTATGCGGACCAGATCGAAGCTGCGGAGGAGCTGCCCTCCGGCACGGAATCCCAGCGCAAGCGGAAGGAGCTGCAGCTGGAATATGCCCGGCTGGAATATGACAAGTATCAGAATCAGTCCGAATACTCTCTTTCTTCCATGAAGCAGCAGCTGCAGGAGCTGGAGGCGGCGGCCGGGGAGATCGTCCTCATCGCGCCGGTCAGCGGCAGCATTCACAGCCTGACTTCCCGCTACGCCCCCGGCGACCTGGTCCCCGCGGGCACGGAGCTCTGCTCCGTTTACGGCAGCGAAGGGCTGCGCTTCTACGGAAGCAGCGGCACCGGCTACTTCGTCTACGGCCGGGAGATCAGCATCCAGATGGGGAAGGGCAGCCGCAGCGCGACCCTTACCGGCCGGGTGGTGAGCTCGCCGGAGGTCGTCGGCGAGGGGAACCCCGGCAGCGTGATCCTGATGGAGGTAGACGCCACGGAGGAAGAACTGACTGCCTCCGAGGG
The DNA here is from genome assembly GCA_016286665.1 of Oscillospiraceae bacterium. GTDB lineage: Bacteria > Bacillota > Clostridia > Oscillospirales > Oscillospiraceae > UBA1774. Next base: position 20,599 of record JAEETX010000033.1, on the reverse strand, counting down.
CGACGCCAGCGTCAGCTTCACCATCCTGACGGACGTGTATGCCGTGCCCAAAAGCTGCATCCGAACGAGGGACGGCGTCAGCTGCGTGGACCTGCTCATTGGCGACACGGTGTGCACCCGCAACGTGGTGCGGGGACCCGGCAGCAGCAACATGGTCTCCATTCTGAGCGGACTCAGCGAGGGCGACCAGGTGGTCGTCAGCTCCTACCGAAGCTGAAAGGGGGCGGAAGCATGCTGCGATTTGTACTTCGGAAAATGCTCCATAAAAAATGGCTCATGGCCGCCCTGCTGATCGGCAATATCCTGCTGATCGCCATCGCCGCCGGGAGCCCCATGTACACGGACGCCGCTCTGCAGCGGATGCTGTCGGACACCATGACGGACTATGTGGTGCAGAACGGGCGCTATCCCACGACGGTCTATCTTCTCAGCACCCTGAATCCCAACGCCAGGACGGGGAGCGCGGCGCTGAACGCCTTTTGGGAGGAGGATGCGCTGGCCGCGCGGCTGCCGGAGCAGCTGGGGCTGCCCAGCCGCTGGCTGGTGCGCAACATCTTCCTCTCCGACGCCACGATCCGCCCGGAGGAGACAAGGTCCAATTTCCGCAGCAAGACCGTGCGCCTGGGGTTCCTTTCCGGGCTGGACGAGCATGCGGAGATCGTTTCCGGCCGTCTGTATCAGGAGCGGCAGGACGGCGTCGTCGAGGTAGTGGTGAGCCAGAAGGCCTTCATCAGCATGAACCTGATGCTGGGGGAGACCTATACCGTGGACAGCATGACCGTGGAGGGGAAGCCCCTGCGCGTCCAGGTAGTGGGCACCTTTGAGGCCGCCGACAGCGGCGACCACTACTGGTACAAGGCCCCCAACGCCTACGCCGACCAGCTGCTGATGTCGGAGAACGCATTTGCCGCCCTCACCGGCGACCTCAGCGGACAGCCCTGCAAGGTCATGGGCCTCTGGTTCGTCATCATGGACTATGAGGGCATTTCCATCGACCGGGCGCAGGAGCTGTATGATGTCTCTCAGGCCCTCCGCGCCCAGCATAAGCAGGTCATCGGCGTCAGCTACAACGATTACTTTGCCGATATCCTGGAGGCCTACATGCGCCAGGAGACGAAGATCACCGTCACCCTGCGGATCCTCCAGGTGCCCATCTATGCCCTTCTGGTGGCGTTCATCTTCATGGTGGCCGGTCAGATCCTCAGCATGGAGCAGAGCGAGATCAGCGTCATCAAGAGCCGCGGCGCAGGGAAGCACCAGATCCTGGGCATCTATCTGGTGCAGAGCCTGCTGGTGGCCGCTGTCAGCCTGGCTGTGGGCCTGCCCCTGGCAGCGCTGGTCTGTCAGGTGCTGGGGTCTGCCAACGCGTTTCTGGAATTCGTTTCCCGGCGGGCCCTGGCGGTGCGCTACACCGGCACCGTGCTGCTCTACGCTCTCGGCGCGGCGGTCCTCAGCATCGCCGCCATGGTGCTGCCCGCCCTGCGCTACGCAAAGCTGACCATCGTCGCCCAGAAGCAGAAAAAGCGCAAATCCGGCGCGCCTTGGTTCCAGCGCTTTTTCGTGGATTTCCTGCTGCTGGCCGTCTCCCTTTACGCCCTGTATTCCTTCAACGCCCAGAAGGCCGACCTGGCCCGCCGGGTGCTGGAGGGGCAGGGGCTGGACCCGCTGCTGTTCCTGGCTTCCTCGCTCTTTATCGTGAGCCTGGGCCTCCTGGCCCTGCGCATCGTGCCCGCCGTCAGCTGGCTCGTATATACCATCGGTAAGAAGCACTGGTCCCCGGCTTTGTATTCCTCCTTCCTCTGGGTGCTGCGCACCCGCAGCCAGCAGGGCTATATCGTGGCCTTTCTGGTCATCACCCTGGCCATCGGCATCTTCAATGCCCAGACGGCCCGGACCGTGAACACCGCCGAGGAAGAACGCATCGCCTATATGTCCGGCGCGGATATCGTCCTCCAGGAATCCTGGATGGACAACCGGGCGGAATCCGTGGGCCTCAACCCCAGCCTCACCTTCAAGCTCCACTATTTCGAGCCGGATTTCGGCAAGTATCTGGCCCTGGACGGGGCGGAGGTGGTGACGAAGGTCATCCGGGACAGCGAGGCTTCCTGCAATACAAAGCAGGATACCACCGCCTATGTGAACTGCCTGCTCATGGGCATCAACACCCGGGAGTTCGGCCAGTGCGTGGATTTCAAGACGGAGCTGCTGCCGGTCCACTGGTATGAATACCTCAATGCCATGGCCCCGGACCCCACGGCGGTGCTGGTCTCCATGAACATGCACACCCAGCTGGGCTACGAGCTGGGGGACACCATCACCTACCGTTCCCGGGACGGCTTCACCGCCCAGGGCGTCATCTGCGGCTTTGTGGACTACTGGCCCTCCTACAACCCCAAGACCACCATCCTCAACGAGGACGGCACCACCACGGAAATGAGCAACTATCTGGTAGTGGGCCACTTCGGCTATATGATGAGCGTGTGGGACGCGGTGCCCTATCAGATCTGGATCAAGGCGAAGGGTTCCACCTCCTTCATCTATGATTTCGCCATGCGCAGCTTCACCTATTTCACCTATTTCTCCGACACCTCCGCCCAGCTGGTGGAGCTGAAAAACGATCCCATCTTCCAGGGCACCAACGGCATCCTGACCCTCTGCTTCGTTGTGGCCCTGACTCTCTGCGCCGTGGGCTTCCTCATCTACTGGATCCTGTCCATCCGCAGCCGGACGCTGCTGCTGGGCATCTTCCGGGCTATGGGCATGACCATGCGGGAGATCATCGGCATGCTTGTGAATGAGCAGGTTTTCATCTCTCTCGTGTCCATCGCCCTGGGGGTGGGGGCCGGTCTCCTGACCAGCCGCCTCTACATCCCCCTGGTGCAGATTGCCTACGCCTCCGCCGACACGGTGATCCCTCTGGAGATCGTGGCGGCGGGCTCGGATATGGCAAGGCTGCTCATCGTGGTGGCGGTCATGGTGGCCATCTGTATGGCGGTGCTGGGGGTGCTGATCTCCCGCATCCGCATTTCCCAGGCCTTGAAGCTGGGCGAAGACTAAGGGGGCGAGCGGCATGATCATCAAGGAAGCGATCCTCAGCGCGCAGCATATCACCAAAGCCTATCCTCTCCCGGACGGGGGAAAGCTGCTGGCCCTGAACGACGTGAGCGTGGAGGTGCCCAGGGGCAAGCTCACCATCCTCAAGGGCCGCAGCGGCAGCGGCAAGACCACCCTCATGAACATCCTCTGCGGCCTGGATCAGCCCACAGAGGGCACGGTGGAGATGGACGGGAAGGAGATCACCGAAATGGCGGACCTGGACCTGACCCGCCTCCGCCGGAAGGACATCGGCTTTGTGTTTCAGAGCGTGGCCCTGATCCCCATCATGACCGCCGCGGAGAACGTGGAATATGCCCTGCGTCTGGCCTCCTGGCAGGGCGACCGGCAGGCCAGGGTGAAGGAATGCCTGGAAATGGTGGGCCTGGGCAAGCGCATGAGCCACCTGCCCAACGAGATGTCCGGCGGCGAGCAGCAGCGCGTCGCCATCGCCAGAGCCATCGCCCACGGGCCCAAGCTGGTTTTTGCCGACGAGCCCACCGGCGAGCTGGACACCAACACCGCCCTCCAGGTGGTGAAGATTTTCAAGGAACTGAACCGGACCCAGGGGGTCACCATCCTCATGACCACCCACGACAAGGGCTTCATGGAGATCGGCGACCGGGTCTATTCGCTGGAAAACGGGGTGCTGCAGGAATGACGGAAACGGAATACATCATCGAGTGCGACAACCTGGTGAAGATCTATAAGACCGACGAGACCGAGGTCATGGCCCTCCAGGGCATGGACTGCAAGGTGGCCCGGGGGGAACTCATGGCCATCATCGGCAATTCCGGCAGCGGCAAGAGCACCTTCCTGAATATGATCGGCGGACTGGACCGGCCCACCGCCGGCAGGCTCTATGTGGACGGTCTGGACCTGTTCCGCATGAGCGAGAAGGAGCTGGTGGAGTACAAGCGCTCCAAGGTGGGCTTCGTCTGGCAGAACAACGCCCGGAACCTGATCCCCTATCTGCCCGCCTGGCAGAATGTGCAGATGCCCATGCTGCTGAAAAAGCGCGCCGACGGGAAAAAACGGGCCGAGGAGCTGCTGGACCTGGTGGGCATGGCCCATAAGCGGCATGCCAGGCTCAGCGAGCTTTCCGGCGGAGAGCAGCAGCGTATCGCCATCGCCATCGCCCTGGCAAACGACCCGGATATCCTCCTGGCCGACGAGCCCACGGGCTCCGTGGACCCCCAGACCGCTTCCTATATCTTCGGCACCTTCCAGCGCCTGAACCGGGAGCTGGGTCTCACCATCGTCATCGTCACCCACGACCTGAGCGTGGCGGACAAGGTCTCCCGCGTGGTGTCCATCCGGGACGGGAAGATCAGCTCCGAGCGCATCATGAAGACGGACTACGCCGGACAGCTGGAGAGCGTGGGCACGCTGGACGATACCGCCGGGGAAGCCCATTTCACCAGTCACGAGGAATTCGCCATCCTGGACCGCAACGGCCGGGTGCAGATACCCCCGGAGTTCCTGAGCGCCATGGAGCTGGAGGGCAACCGGGTGAAGCTGGAAATGGAGGACGGCCGGGTCGTCATCGAGGCTCCGAAGAAAGAATCCAAACAAAGCTGACGCTTCGATCGGAAAAGGAAGAACCGAATATGGAAGTCATTCGTGCAACGGAGGAATTCCAGCGGGCGGGGGCCTATTACGTCCGCATCCAGGCTATGGCCCGGCAGCACCACATCCCCCTGCGGGAGGAATTCGACGCTGTCGACGGCCCCGGCTGCCGCTATATCGTGATCCTGGACGAGGGCTTTCCCGTGGCGACCTGCCGCTGGTTCGAGACGGGAGAGGGGACCGTGGAGATCGGCCGGGTGGTGGTCCTGCCGGAATACCGGGGCAGGCGCCTGGGCGTGCTGGTGATGGACGAGGCTGAGAAATGGATCCGGGAGTGCGGCTATCATAAGATCGAGCTTTCCAGCCGGGTGGAGGTGACGGGGCTCTACGAAAAGCTGGGCTACCGTTACAACACGGCCTTTGAGGCCCACAGCGGCACCTTCGAGTGCGTGTATATGGAAAAGCTCCTGTAATGCAGGATGAAAACAGACGCGGGTCAGATCGACCCGCGTCTGTGTGCTTTCGAGACGCTCAGTGATTCCCCAGGGTGATGAACACGATGGGCTTATCCACCTTGTCGAAGTGGAGGGGGAGATGCCAGGCGTCCTTCTGCATAGCCATGACCGTGGCCTTGGTCAGCTTGTAATGCTCCGTTTCCTCCTCCGGCCCGCCGCAGCAGAAGTCCACCTCGCCGTGGAGCTCCGTCAGATTGTCCAGGTCCATGCTCAGGAAGATCAGAGCTTCCTCATAGTCCTTGTGGGCATGGGGCATATGCTTTCCGTCGGGACCCCAGGGGCCAAGGAAGCCGGGATTGCAGACGGTGCTCCAGGCCATGGTGAGATTCACGTTGGAATTCGCGCCGCTGAAGAAGGTGGAGTAGCCGCCCAGGTCCTGGGCATGTTCTGCGCCGTAGTGATAGGGGTCGGTGGCGCCGTAGTTCAGGGCGTGGACGTTCATGCTGTATTTGCCGAAGAAACGGGCCCAGTCGCCGGTCTCCGGCTGCGCTGCCTCATCGGCAACGCTGGCCGCCAGCTTTCCCGCGCAGTTGATGCTGAGGAAGAAGAAGGGCCGGTCGATGCCCTTTACGATGGGCGAGAAGTGGGGCGTGCCTTTGGGGATGACGACGGTGTGGGGCGTGGCAAAGCGGTGGCGGATGCCCTCCTCGCCCAGGTCGATCTCCACCTCCGCGCCCAGATGCAGCATGTCGCCGGGGTCAGCGCTGAGGAACCAGAGCACCTGGTCATAGTCGTGGGTGTGCTGCTTCGGCGTCTCCTCCGGGATCATGCCGGCGCCGTCCACCAGGCAGTAGCGCACGCTGAAGCTGTCCCAGTCGAAGAAGTCCTGCTCCAGCACCGCTCCCAGCTTCACGATGCCCTCCCTGCCGTGGATGGGGATCTCTTTTTTCATGGATTCGTACTTGCCGCTCATAGAATCATCCTCCGTTCCCGTATTTTGTGTTTAGGCAACACCGCGTTAGTTCTCGGCACACATCTTGCTTGCATCATGTTCCGTCATATTGCCCGAAAATCTTGGCCAATACAGGAAGTGTTCCCCGCGATTTTCAGACAATCTGACGAGAATTCTGACTGCGCAATCTGCGCACCAGAATTGCGCGGTTTTGCCTTTATTTCCGTTTTTTGCTTCTCGTCAGACTGTAGCTCAGGTCCAGCAGCGCCCGGATATCCTCCGCCACGGCCGTGCCGTCCAGCAGCGCGCCGATCCAGTGGGTCTTGTTCATGTGCCAGGCGGGGAGGATGCCCGGCTTTCCAGCAAAGGAGCCGCTCAGCAGCGGCCCGCACTTCATGTTCATCAGGTCCGCGCTGCCTTCCCCCGGTAGTCCCAGTTTGGAGCGCTCCACGTTCATGATGATGGCGAACCACTTGCGGTTGTCTCCGTGGCGGAAGATGCAGGCGTCGGGACTGTCGCTCCACAGGTATTCCGGCGCGGCGCCGTAGGTCTCCCCGATATAGCAGATGACTTGTTCCCGGTCCATGGCGCGCCTCAGCCTCCCCGGACCATGCGGAAGGTCTCCCGCCCGGCGGCGTCCAGGGCCGCAGCGGTAAAGGAGGCGTCCGCCAGGTCCGCTTCCAGCTTGGCCCGGCCCGCCGTGGTAGCCCAGGAAATGCTCAGGCGGCTGCCCTCGGTATGGAAGGTGACGGCGGCGTCCCCGGCGAAGCCCGGGCAGGAATTGCGCAGCCGGAGAAGCGCAAGCTGATCCTTCACCACGTCCCGCATAAGGCCGGCCTCCACAGCAGCGGGGGAAAGGTTGGTGCGGTTGATCTCCTTGTGACCGCCGGGTCCTGCCCTGCGCATGGCTTCGTGGTCGTTCACCCCGGCAAAGAGGTCCAGATACCAGATCTGGGGCTTACCGGGCATAAACAGCTGGATCGCCCGCGCCAGCAGCAGCCGCCGTTCATCCTCGCCCAAGGCGCTGAAATAGGTGGCGTTCACCTGATAATAGACGTTTTTGGCCCCGTGAAGGTCCTTCACGAAACCGCCGCGGCCCACCACCGTGTCGATGAGCCGCCGGATATCCTCCTCCGGCAGCAGCCCCTTCAGGTCCAGCAGGGGGATGCCGTCGTGGCAGCCCAGCATGTTCACCGCGGCGATGCCCCTGGAAACGATCTCCTCCCCCCATTTTTGCAGCATCACTCCGCTTTGCCGCTCAAAGGCGTCGATCACCAGGCCGGGCAGGAAGAAGTCATAGACCGGATACCCCTTCTCCGCCAGCAGGGCATAGGTGCCCTCGCCGTAGCTGGCGTGGATCTCCGGCAGAAGGGTGAGGCCCAGGGGCGCGGCCATGGCTTCCACCTCGGCCAGCAGTTCCCAGGTTTCCGGCTCGTTGAGGAAGTTGTGCCGCCCCGGTTCCTTGGAAGCATAGGCAAAGGCGTCCAGCCGCACTACGCTGACCCCGTAATCCGCCAGCTTTTGCAGGGTTTCCCGATAGTATTCCCGCACCTTGGGACTCTTGACGTTCAGGTCCATCTGGCCGAGATAACGCCGGTGATCCTCCAGATATCCCGTCACCGCTTCCCGCTTGGCCTCCCAGGGGCCGAAGTCCAGCTGCGCGGGCGTCAGGCCCTCTGCCAGCTGCGGCCCCAGCAGCGCCGCCAGAGCGCAGGCGGTGCCGTACTGCATGCCCAGGCTGCGCACCAGGTCCAGGGGCTCCGGGGCGGCGTAGCGCACCTCCTGGTAGAAGGTGTTCCAATAGGGCACATCCCGCCCGTCGGGGAAGCGCACCATCAGCAGGGGCAGCCCCGCCTTGCGGAAGAACATGCCGCGGATCCATTCCTCGTCCGGCTGAAGATATTCTTCCGCCGTCATTGTGCCGCACCCGGCCCAGAAGCGGTTCCAGTCGATGAAGAAATCCCGGTATGCCGATGCTTCCCCCTTGTCCAGCAGGTCCTGAAACTGGGGGGAGAGGACCGAGATGTGGTTCAGCACCAGGTCCATCGCCAGGTCGATGCCCAGGCCGCGCAGGTCCCGGATGTCCTCCGGTGAAGCCAGGGTCTCGCTCAGCTCATAATCAATGATGGAAAAGCCCCGGTCCAGGTCCGTGTTGAAAACGCTGGGGAGGATATAGAAGGAACGGAAAGCGTCCCGCAGCTCCTCCCGCTTCAGCAGGGCCACGATATCCCCCAGTCTGCCCCCCACGCTGTCGGGGTAGGCGTTGAGCATGGGGCCGAGATTCCATTTATTCGCCGTCATGTTTCCGTATTCCTTTCAGATATCCTCCGGGCGAAGGAACTGCCCGGCCTTGGAGAGGATGAAACGGGCTTTGGGGGCCGCCCGGCGCAGCTCCTCCTGTTCGATCTCCAGCACCATGGTGGTGAAGGCGCTGTCGGTCTTCCCGTCCCGCGCCCGCTTCCGGCGATGCTCCCTGGTTTCCTCCGGGGTGCTGTTGAGAAAGACGGGGATGTCGATGCCCCGGAGGGCGGGATTGCCCCCGTGGGTCCATTCCAGGATCAGCACGCTGACTTCGGAGAAGTCCACCGGATCGTACCAGCGCTCCTCCTCCGTCCTTCCCATGCGCTTGAGCCATATGGGGCTGTCCCCCCGGCGGAAGGCCGCCAGAATGGCGTTCAGCTCCGCGTAGTCCTGCTCCAGCGCCGTGCCCAGATAGGCGCTGAGGGCCTTCCGCCCCGCCGCCTGATAAGCAGCCAGCCAGGGCAATTCGGCGCCGTAGGAGGCGTCCGCATCCAGGCCCTGGGGCCACATCACGTCCAGCGCCTTTTGAAGATCGGGGGAGTAGAGGCCCTCCGCCAGCAGGCCCCGCAGGCCCGCCGCCCGGAAGATGCTCAGCCGCTCGGCGTCGTTGTAAAGAGGAATGCGGCGGGGATAGTTGTCCCCGGAGATCACATAGCTGCCGATGCCGGCGCTTCGGAGATACCAGGCCAGCAGGGAAGCGATCTCGCTTTTGCCCACGCCGGAGCCGCCGAAGACGCTGACCACGGCCTTCGGTCCTTCCAGCTCTCCCAGCGCTTCCAGCAGGCGGGGGAAAAGAAGCTGCGCCTTGCGGATGTGGTCCTCCCCGACGACGATCTTATCTCCCGGCATATCCCCGTGGGGCAGGTCCTCCGGCAGCGCCGGGGCCGTCCAGGGCCCGATGCGCCGCAGTCTTTCCGCCAGGGTAAGCGATTCCTTCACAGCACTCATCTCCTTATACCGGAATTATACCCCTCCGGAGCGGAAAAGTACAGTCCCGCAGCCGCCCGGAATATTCGCAATTTTCGCTCCCGGGGGCTTGACAAGACTGTATTACTGTGTTATTGTACTAATCGCATAAAACAGTCACACAAAGGAGGCGATTCGCTTGTCCTGGATATTCAGCGGGGAAAAGCCGATCTACACCCAGCTGGTGGAAAGGCTGCAGCTGCGGATCGTGACGGGCGAATACCCGCCCGGCGCGCGGCTGAGCTCCGTGCGGGACCTGGCGGCGGAGGCCGCGGTGAATCCCAATACCATGCAGCGGGCGCTTGCCGAGCTGGAAAACATGGGGCTCGTCTACAGCCAGCGAACATCGGGTCGCTTCGTCACCGAGGACGGAGCGAAGATCGCCGCCCTGCGGGAACAGCTGGGCCGGGAAAAGGTCCGGAGGTTTCTCGCGGAGATGCGGGAGCTGGGTTATCGCAGGGCGGAGGCAGCCGCTCTGCTGGAAACGGAGGAGGAAGAAGCATGAGTACGATTCTGGAATGCAGCGGCCTGACGAAGCGCTATGGCAGCGTGTATGCCTTAAACGGCGCGGACCTGACCCTGGAGACGGGGCGCATCGTGGGCCTGCTGGGGCCCAACGGCAGCGGCAAGACCACCCTCATTAAGCTGGCCAACGGCCTTTTGACCCCCACGTCGGGAACGCTGACCATCGACGGAGCCGCGCCGGGGAAGGAGACCCGCGCCAAGGTGGCTTACCTGCCCGACGCGGATTATCTCCCCGATTGGATGACCCTCCGGGACCTGACGGGGATGTTTCGGGATTTCTACGGGGATTTTGACCCGGTCAAGGCGCGGGAAATGTTTTCCTCTCTGGGCCTGGACGAGAAGGAACGTCTCAAAGCTCTCTCCAAGGGCAACCGGGAAAAGACGCAGCTGGTGCTGACCATGTCCCGCGCGGCGAAGCTCTATCTGCTGGATGAGCCCATCGGCGGCGTGGACCCGGCGGCGCGGGACTACATCCTGCGCACGATCATCGGCAATTATTCCGAAAACGGAACGGTGCTGCTCTCCACCCATCTGATCGCGGACGTGGAGAACGTGCTGGACGAGGTGGTGTTTTTGAAGCAGGGCCAGGTCCTGCTCCATGAAAACGCGGACGCGCTGCGCGAAGAGAGAGGCAAGAGCGTGGACGCGATCTTCCGGGAGGTGTTCGCATGTTAGGGAAGCTGCTGAAATACGAATTCCGCGCCACGGCGCGGGTGTTCCTGCCCATGTATGCCCTTTTGCTGGTGATGAGCTTCGTTGCGCGGCTGGTCTACGGCGCCCAGATGACCGAGGCGCAGGGCACTCTGCTCACCGTCCTCACCGTGGTGGTGACCATTGCGGTGATCGGGCTTCTGGTGACCGTCGCGGTGGTGACGCTGCTTTTGATCTGCCGCCGCTTCTGGAACAATCTGCTGGGGCGCGAGGGCTATCTGATGAACGTGCTGCCCGTTTCCAGCGCGGAGCACGTCTGGGCAAAGCTCATCGCTGCCGCGGTCTGGACGGTCGCCAGCGCAGCGTTCAGCGTTGCCGCGCTGATCATCATGCTGAGCCGCTTCGCGGAAGTGGGCAGCTTCCGCGATTTCTGGGAGGGCCTCCGCTCCCTCCGGGAGATGCTGCGGGAATACGGCGTCGCCGGGAAGACGGGGCTGCTGCTGACGGAGGGCGTCGCGCTTCTCCTCCTGTCCCTGCTCTCCTATGTGCTGAAAATCTACGCCGCCATGAGCATCGGACAACTGGCAAACAAGCACCGCATCTGGGCGAGCGTCGGGGCCTACTTCGGCATCGGCATCGCCGAGAGCATCCTCTACAGCCGCTACCTCATGCTGCGCGCCATCCACTATTCCGGGGCGAAGCTGGGCAGCGGGCTGCATGTGGAGATCACCGGCGAGGGGTTGGAGGTTTTCGACGATATCCGCACCGCCATCCCCGTGATCAACAGGGAGCTTGTCTGGATGCTGCTTCTGGGCCTCATCTTCTGCGCCGCGCTGTTTGTGGTGACGGAGCGGCTGCTGAAAAAGCGGCTGAATCTCCAATAAAAGAGCGAAACGAACTGCCCCGCATCCGGCCGGATGCGGGGCAGCGTTCATTGGATCGTTCAGACGTTCAGGGCTTCGATGATGGCGGGCAGCTCCCCGTCCACCTTGTCGTTGTCCAGCTGGCAGGTGCCGGCGTTTTTGTGTCCGCCGCCGCCGTATTTCAGGCAGATGGCGCCGATGTCCGCCTGGGAGCCCTTATTGACGATGGATTTGCCGATCATGACGGCGGTGTTCTGCTTCTGGAAGCCCCAGGTCACGTGGATGGAAATCTGGGTTTCGGGATAGAGGGCGTAGATCATAAAGCGGTTGCCGGCGTGGATGATCTCCTCCTCCCGCAGGTCCAGCACCACTACCTTGCCGTGGACTTTTGCGACCCGGCGGAGCTGGGCGATGAACTGCTCGGTCTGCTCGAAATAGAGGTCCACCCGCTCCTTCACGTCCGGCAGCTCCAGGATCTCGTCGATGCTGTGGTCCATGCAGTAGTCGATGAGCTGCATCATCAGGTCATAGTTGGAGATGCGGAAATTGCGGAAGCGGCCCAGGCCGGTGCGCGGGTCCATGAGATAGTGGAGCAGCACCCAGCCCTTGGGGTTCAGGATCTCGTCCATGGTGAAGTCGGCGCTGTCGCCCTTGTCCACCGCCGTCATCAGGTCTTCGCTGATGCGGTTGAACACCTTCTTGCCGCCGTAGTAATCGTAAAGCACCCGCGCCGCGCTGCGGGCCTTGGGGTCGATGATGAGCTTCGTGCCGGTCTCCGTCGCCTTCAGCCGGTCCATTTCGGATTCATGGTGGTCAAACGCCAGGCCAACCCTGGGATCGAAGGGGAGATTGGTGGTGATATCGTTCTTGCTGAGCTCGATCTTGCCGTCCTGCACGTCCTTGGGGTGGACGAATTTGATGCTGTCGATGATGCCCAGGTCCTTCAGCATCATGGCGCAGGCAAGCCCGTCAAAGTCGCTTCTGGTCACAAGACGCATTTTCTGCTGTTCCATAAGTACCTCCCGCAATTGCTGCTCATTGAGTTGATTGATTTGATTACGAATTATAACACACGCCGCCGCTTGTTTTCAATATAGGAATGAAGTTCTTTTTGAAGTCCCTGTTTCTGTTGACAAGGGGAGCGGTAAATCATTAAAATGAAGAAAAAAGCGGAGGAGGAGCGGCATGGACGCGAAGGAATTCCACCGGCAGCTGGACAGCTATTACGAGGCGGGGGACATCCCCGGCGCTTATCGGTTCCTGTGCGCGCAGAAGGAGAAAGCGGCCCAGCGGGGAGACGCCGCCATGTCCCTGACAGTCGCCAATGCCCTGATCGGCCACTGCAGGGAAAACTGCATTTTTGAGGAGATCGAGGGCCACTATCTGGAAGCCCTGCGCTGCCTGGAAGCCCTGGAGCTGCGGGGGAGCCTGGAGGAAGCGACCACCCTGCTGAACGCCGCCACCGGCTTCTGTGTCATGGGCAGGATCGAGGAATCGGAGGACCTGTTCCGCAGCGCGGAGGCCCTGTACCTGGCTCTGCTGCCCCCGGGGGATCTGACCCTGGCGGCGGTCTACAACAACCACGGCCTGCTCTATCGGGCGCGGGGCGAGCGGCCCAAGGCCCTGGCTTCCTTCCGGAAAGCCCTGGATATCCTCCTGGCCGGAAACGGCGCGCCGGACGAGCTGGCTTCCTCCCGGCTGAACCTGGCTTCCGTCTGCGACGATCTTTCGGAGGCGACGGAGACCGTCCGGGAGGCGGCGGCCTATTATGAGACGCCCGAAGGACAGACGGACATCCACCGCTTCACCGCCCTCGCCATGGAGGCGGAGCTTAGCTTCCGCCGGGGCGATTATCACAAGGCGGGGGAACGCTTCGAGGCCACCGCGGCGGCCTGGAAGGACTACGGCGGGGCGGAGCAGCGCCGGGGCGTGCTGCTGCGGAATGCGAAATACAGCTATGAAAAAGCGGAGGACGCCGAGGCCGCCGGGCGCATGGACGCCTTGCTGGCGGAGGTGGGGAAATGAAGGGCCTCGCCCTGGCCCGGCAGCTGTATGAGGAGGTGTTCCGTCCGGTGCTGGCGGCGGAATTCCCGGAGTGGGAGGGGCGGATCGCCGTGGGCCTGGCGGGTCCCGGTTCCGAGTGCTTCGGCTTCGACGACGAGGTGTCGCAGGACCATGATTTTGCTCCCCGGCTCTGTCTCTGGCTGACGGAGGAGGACGCCGCCGCCGTGGGACAGCGGCTGCAAAGCCGCTATGAGGAGCTGACGGCGGATATCCCCGGCATTTCCGCCCATGCGCGGGACCGCAGCGGCGTGATCCCCATCCCGGAATTCTACCGCCGCTTCACAGGCTGCCCCGGCGCGCCGGAGAGCGCCCTGCAATGGCTGCGCGTCGCCGACCATTATCTCGCCACGGCCTCCAACGGGGAGGTTTTCCGGGATGATTCGGGGGCCTTCACCGCCGTCCGGCGGACCCTTCTGCGGGGCTATCCCATCGACGTGATGCGCAAGAAGCTGGCCGCGCGGCTCTATGTCATGGGCCAGGCGGGGCAGTACAACTATCCCCGCTGCGCCCGCCGGGGGGACGCCGTCGCCATGAGCCTGGCCCTGAACGAGTTCCTGAAAGCGGCCCTCCAGGCGGTCTATCTGCTCAACGGGGTCTACGCCCCCTTCTACAAGTGGCTTTACCGCGGCGCGCTGGCCTTGCCCCGGCTGCGGGAGGCGGTGCTGGCCCTGGGGCAGCTGCCGGCATGCCCGGATGCGGAAAAGCAGGAACGCATCGAGGAAATCTGTCTCTCGGTGCAGGATGAGCTCTGGCTTCGGGGCCTCAGCGGCTCGGAGGACAGCTTTATGGTGAATCAGGCATTTTCCGTCGCTTCGGAGATTCGGGACCCGCAGCTGGCGGGGCTGGATATCTCCGTGGGCTGACGAGGTAAGGAGGAAAAATGGAAAAGGATAAGATCATCGAGCGCATCGTGGAGCTGGAATGGCCCATGTTCCGGGAGGTCAACGGGGACACCCGGGCGGACTGCCAGGAGAACTATCCCATGTTCGTGAACATGCGGACGTCGCAGTTTTCCGCCTGGAACGAGGAGGCCCTCCTGGCCTATGAGGAAGACCTCCTGGCTGCGGAAAAGGAGCAGCACAATCTCCTGCGGGACAAGTATATCCACATGATGGCCAGCACGGAACCGGAAGGCTATCTCCACTTCCTGCCGGAGCTGCCCCCGGTGAGCGCCGAGAAACGGGATCTGGTGGAGAAGATCTGGCAGTTCATGCTTCCCCAGACCGTGGAGCTCCGGCGGAAATACCCCCATGTGGGCAAAATGGGCCGCCCTCTGCTTTCTTCCGACGAACGCAACGGCTACGCCTCCGTGGAGACCTATGAAAAGGGCGAACTGATGACCTACTCCGAAAAGACCCTCCGCGCCCTGCTGGCCTGGATCGAAGCCCAGGCCGCCGCCGGCGTCTCCGTGGCGGCCGAGATCCAGGAAAAGGGCATCCTCAGCGTGGGCTACGCCTCCATGGAGGAAGCGGAGGAGGACGCCAGGCGACAGCTGGGCGGCTGAAAATGAGAATACGAACAGCAGGCTTCGCGAAACCGCGAAGCCTGCTGCTGTTTCCGATATGCTTTATTTCTCGATCAGCACCATATAGTATTCCAGCAAAATCGAATCCGGGAACCTCGTCGCGTTTACCACGAACAGCTTGTCCTTCAGGTCGCTCAGGCTGTCGTCGTAGATTTCAAACTCCGGCTTCGTGACGCAGTAGTAGACCTCCGCCGGGGCGATGCCGCCGGAGAGCACCGTCTCCACGTGCTCCGGCGGCACGGTGCGGATGCCGTCGTTCTGGATATAGAAGCTGCGGCCGTCACTCAGCTTCACCCCGTAGCGGGCCGACAGCTCCGCCCGCCCATTGGGACGCACCACCTGGCTGTCCACCCCGTCGGGGAGCACGACGCCGTTGTAGGGGAGGGCAAAGCCGATGATCTCGCCGCCGGTGATGGCGATGAGCTGCCGCCGCCCGGCCTTGCCGTCCTGTCCGATGAAGGTGGGCTTGCCCACCGTGGCCCGGATCTCAAACGCTTTTTCCAGATAGGGACGCATAGAACCAACGCTCCTTTTCCTTTTTTACGCTCATTCTATCCGTGCATGCCGCCAAAGTCAAGCGCGTTGCGGAATCGAAGCCCCGCCCTGCCTGACAGCGAAAAACTCCAATTTTTGCTCTTTGAATCCGCAGGATTCTGTGATATAATTATAAAAATACACATATAAAGCAAAGCGTCGACAGGAGGGAGCGCCATGCGCAAGCGAAGCTTTTTCACCTTTGCCCTGGGTACGGCCGCGGTGGCCGTGGGCGCCGGCCTGGTGAAGAAAAACGGCGGCCTTCACGTCTCTTTCGATATCACGCCGTCGAAGCTGGGCGAGTCGCTGACACAGTGGAGAGCGAGGCGGGACGAAGCGATAACCGAGTCGGAGCCGGAGGAGCATGGGGAAGCGGAGAGCGGAGAAAACTGAAGGGGACGGCGCCGGGAGCTTCCGCAGCGGCTTTCTGGGCTTTGTCGGTATTGCCGGGGAGGCGAAGATCGGCGTCTATGCCTCCTCGGGAGCCTTTTACCTGTTCCTTTCCATTTTTCCGTCGGCGGCGCTCCTGTGTTCGCTGCTGCCCCTGCTGCCCTTCACACAGGAGGCCCTGCTGGACTATCTATCCGCGGTGCTCCCGGATTTCATGCGGGAGCTGCTGGAGAGCATCATCCAGGGCACCTACGCCTACAGCGCGGCGGCGTTTTCCATTTCGGCGGTGCTGCTGGTCTGGTCCGCGGGAAAGGCTTTTATCGGCATCATGCGGGGACTCAACCGCATCTACAGCGGCGAAGACCGGAGCATCCTGAAGCTGCGGGGCCTCAGCAGCCTCTATATGCTGGTATTCCTCGCCTTTATGCTGGTGACCCTGGGCCTCAGCCTTTTCCAGAAGACGCTGCTGGAGAGCCTGGTGCAGCGCTGGCCCCGGAGCGCCGGAACGGTGGAGACGATCCTGAAGCTGCGATTCCTTCCCGGCATGCTGCTCCTGGCCGTCTTCTTCAGCCTGATGTACCGGTTCCTGCCCAATGTGCGCCTGCGCTTCCGGGATCAGCTTCCCGGCGCGCTGGTGTCCGCCGCGATGTGGATGCTGCTCAGCCGGGCGTTTTCCCTCTATCTGAACCGCTTCGGCGCACGAAGCGTCTACGGCAGCCTGGCTACGGTGGCTTTCGCTTTGATGTGGATCTATTGGTGCATCGCCCTGACCCTTCTCGGAGCCTGCTTCAATGTCTGGCTGTGCGGAAAACGATCGGAGAGGCCGGACACGGAAGAAAATGACAAAAGATGACGAAAACACTATAGACAAAGCCGGAAAAAAGTTATAGAGTAAATATTGGAATATTTTGTGGTGAATCAACGGGAGGACACTATGGAAAGTATTTTCAACAGCCCCAACCCCATCCTCTTCGGCGTCGGCGCCGCGGCAAGGGCGGGCAGCGAGCTGCAGAAGCTCGGCTGCAAAAAAGTGCTGGCTGTCTTCGACAAGGGCGTGGAGCAGGCCGGCGTCGCGGAAAAGGTGCTCAGCGCCATCCGGGAAGCGGGCATCGGCGTCGTGATCTACAACAACGTTCAGGCCGATCCTCCCGCATGGTCCGTGGAGGAAGCCGGGGCCCTGGGCGTGAAGGAAGGCGTGGACGGCGTCGTGGGAATCGGAGGCGGCAGCTCTCTGGACACCGCGAAGGGCGCAAAGCTGCTGCAGACGAATCCGCCGCCGCTCCGTCAGTATTTCGGGCGCACCGGCGTGGTGACGAAGCCCAGCGTTCCCCTGATCGTGATCCCCACCACCGCGGGCACCGGCAGCGAGTGTACCCCCGGCGGCACCATCACCGACACGGAAAAGAACATCAAAACCAACATCTCCGGCGTGGGCTGCGCCGTGACCCTGGGCATCGTGGACCCGGAGCTGAGCGCCGGCCTGCCCAAAAGCGTCACCGCCTCCACGGGACTGGACGCCCTGTGCCACTGCGTGGAATCCTATACCTCCGCCATGGCCAACTCCATCAGCTCGGTCCTGGGGCGGGAGGGCATCCGCCTGGTGGGGCAGTATCTGGTCCGGGCATGTAACAACGGCGCGGCGGATATGGAGGCCCGGGCGGGCATGGCGAAGGCCGCCACCCTGGGCGGCATGGCCATGAGCGGCGCTTTCTGCCATCTCTGCCACGACATCGGCCGCAGCCTGGGGGCCAAGTTCCATGTGCCCCACGGCAACGGCTGCGCCGTCACCTTGCCCCAGGTGCTCCAGATCATCGCCCCGGTGAAGACGGAGGAGGTCCGCTACATCGCCCGCTGCCTGGGCGCGGAACTGAGCGACGACGCTCCCGCCGCCGCCGTGGGAAAGGCGGCTTACGATGCCGCGCATCGGCTGCTGAAGGATACGGGCCTGAAAAACATGAAGGAGCTGGGCCTGAACAGGGAAGAACTGCTGGCCGCGGTACCCGACGAGGTGGTCATGCAGATCGAAATGGAGATCAAGGCCTTCGGCGGCATCGCACCGCCGCCGCTGCCCGTGACCAGAGAACTGGTGGCGGAGATCATCAACCGCGCATACGACGAGAATTGAGGCAACACCGTACACGGACATAGGAAAGGGAGAGGAAAATGGCGAACAAATACCCCGCAGTCAACAAGGAAGAAATCAAGGCCGTACAGGTGCTGACCCCCCGCCTGCAGAAGCTCAAGCAGCAGTGGGAGGAGGCGGAGCCTCAGGTCTATGTGGACGACACCCTGCTGTTCACCGAATCCTGGAAGGAGACCGAGGGCCTGCCGGTGGATATCCGCTGGGCCAAGGCCTTTGAAAAGCGGCTGGACGAATGCCCCATCCTCCTGCGGGACGGGGAGCTGCTGGCCGGCAGCCTGACCAAGTTCATCCGGGGCAACGGCACCCTCTGCGCCATGAAGCCCCATGAGATTCTGAAAATGGTGGAAAGCGGCAAATTCGACCGCAAGACCAGCGACACCGCCTCCACCAAGATCACGCCCGAGGACCTGGAGGCTCTGCGGCAGGACGCGCTCTACTGGATCGACCATATGCCCAAGGTGAGCACCGTCAACGCCTCCGTGGCCCTGGAAATGGGGGAGGAAGCCTTTGACCTGCTCTTCGACCGGGGCATGATCTTCGAGGGCCGCGGCGTCCGCTACACCATGGACCGGGGCCTGTTCCAGAACTACTCCGCCTACGGCGGCGGCGTGGCACAGGTCAGCGACAAGTGCATCCGGGTGGGCCTGAACCACATCATCGAGCTCTGCAAGAAGGAGCGGGAGCGGATGATGGCCGAGGGCGACAATGAAAACAGCCACGGCGCTGCCCAGTTCCTGAGGAAGTTCTGGCTGCTGAAGGCCTGCATCATCTCCTGCGAGGCTTTCATCCGCTACGCCAAGCGTTATGCCGACCTGGCGCGGGAGCAGGCGAAGACCGCCAATCCCCAGCGGGCCAGGGAACTCCTGCGCATCGCGGAGGCCTGCGAGCGCTGCCCCGCCGAGCCGCCCCGGGATTTCTTCGAGGCCGTGCAGTGCGTTCGCCTGTATCACCTGATCTGCTGGAAGGAATCCTCCGACCGGCCGGAGGTACCGGTGGGACGGCTGGACCAGATCCTCTATCCCTACTATGCTGCCGACAAGGCCGCCGGGAAGGTGACCGCCCAGGACGCCGCCGAGCTGCTGGGCGCTCTGTGGCTGAAGATCCGCGAGTGTGAGAACCTGGTCACCATCCCCAGGGAGCAGCGGGCCGCCCCCGGCTCCCTTCTGCCCAACATCACCATCTGCGGCGTGGACGCGGAGGGCAACGAGCTCACCAACGAGATCAGCTGGCTGATCCTGGAGGCCATGGCCCAGATCAAGCTCTCCGAGCCCGCCATCTACATCCGCTGGAGCGAACAGATGCCCGAAGACTTCGTCATCCACGCCCTGGAGTGCAACGTGGAATTCGGCGGCGGCAACCCCGCTTTCCTCAATGACAAGCTGGGCACCCAGCGCTATCTGGAGCGGGACGTGCCCCTGGAGGACGCCTGCGACTGGTGCGCCTCCGGCTGCCTTGGCTACCATCTGAATTCCATGGAGCATCTGGGCGGCGGCCATAACCTGAGCCAGCTGAAGATTTTCGAGGTCACGCTCCACGACGGCTTCGATCCCCGCACCGGCAAGCAGCTGGGCCTCCACACCGGCGACCCCAGGAACTTCAAGAGCCTGGAGGAACTGATGGAGGCGTACTACAAGCAGGTGGACTACTTCACCGAGAAGCTCCACATGTTCAAGATGATCTCCCTCTCCACCGAGGTGACCGACGGACCCATGAGCGGCCTGCGCTGCGCCATGCAGTACGAGACCTCCATCAAGTCCGGCCTCACCCCCAAGGAGGGCGGTGCAAAGTATCCCGAAGGCCGCACCTCCTGGCTGGGCAGCCGGGGCATGGTGGACCTGGCCGACAGCCTGGCCGCCATCAAGAAGCTGGTCTTCGACAAGAAGGTATGCACCATGGGCGAGCTGCTGGACGCCTGCGACCGGAACTGGGAGGGCAGCGAGGAGCTGCATCAGCTCTGTCTCAACGCCCCCAAGTACGGCAACGACGACGATTATGTGGACGAGATCTATGATGATCTCAGCACCCGGGTGCCCGAGATCATGACCCGCAGGATCGATCCCATCACCGGCAAAAAGCCCATCCTCTTCATCGGCGCCGCCGCCGGCCACGTGGGCATCGGCAAGGCCGTGGGCGCCATGCCCAACGGCCGCGTGAAGGGCCAGCCCACCTGCGACGCCGCCTGCTCCGCCATGCCCGGCATGGACGTCAACGGCCCCACCGCCCTGGTGAACTCCGCCACCCGCGGGGACTATGCCCATCAGTTCTGCGGCTATGCGCTGAACATGAAGTTCTCCAAATCCGTGCTGAATACGCCGGAGAAGCTCGCTAACCTGGCCGCCCTCATCAAGACCTTCATGCTCCGCAACGGCTGGCACGTCCAGTTCAACATCCATTCCCGTGCCGAGCTCATCGACGCCCAGGCCCATCCGGAGAAGCACAAGAACCTGCTGGTGCGGGTGGGCGGCTACAGCGCCTACTTCATCGACCTGCCCCACGAGCTGCAGGCCGAGATCGTCAAGCGCAGCATGCACGACGAGATCTGAGTGAAAACGAAGCCGGCGGAAAAGC
>JAEETX010000117.1 GCA_016286665.1 Oscillospiraceae bacterium | reverse complement strand
CCACCAAGAAGAGCCAGGTCTTCTCCACCGCCGCCGACAACCAGACCAGCGTGGAGGTCAACGTCCTCCAGGGCGAGCGTGAGATGGCCGCCTACAACAAGTCCCTGGGCCGCTTCCATCTGGACGGGATCGCTCCCGCCCGCCGGGGCGTGCCGCAGATCGAGGTCTCCTTCGATATCGACGCCAACGGCATCGTGAACGTGTCCGCCAAGGACCTGGGCACCGGCCGCGAGCAGCATATCACCGTCACCAGCTCCTCCAACATGTCCAAGGAGGATATCGAGCGGGCCGTCAAGGAGGCGGAGCAGTATGCCGCCGAGGACGCCAAGCGCAAGGAGGAAGTGGACATCCGCAACCAGGGCGACCAGATGGTCTATCAGGCCGAGCGTACCCTGGAGGAGGCAGGCGACAAGCTCTCCGACGCAGACAAGGCCCCGGTGAAGGACCAGATCGAAAAGCTGAAGACCGCCCTCAAGGGCACCGACTCCGCCGCCATCAAGGCCGCCACGGAGGAGCTGACCCAGGCCTTCTACAAGCTCTCCGAGAAGCTCTATCAGGCCAACGGCGCCGGTCCTCAGGGCGCCCCCGGCGGCGACCCCGGCGCGGGCGGCTATGCCGGCCCTAACCCCGGCGGCAGCGCGGGCGGCAACTATCAGGACGCGGACTATGAGGTCGTGGACGACGACGACAACAACAAATAAGATTTCACACGATCATCTTCTTTCTCTGCTTCGCGCCGCCGGTCAGAGCCGGCGGCGCGCGGCAGGTTTTTCAGATAGACGAAGCGAGGTGGCATCATGGCGGACAAACGGGATTATTACGAGGTCCTGGGGCTCCAGAAGGGGGCCAGTGAGGACGAGATCAAAAAGGCGTACCGCCGTCTGGCCAAGGAAAACCACCCGGATATGAATCCGGGGGACAAGGGCGCGGAGGCCCGGTTTAAGGAGATCGGCGAGGCCTATGAGGTGCTGTCCGATCCGGAGAAGCGCTCCCGCTACGATCAGTTCGGCTTCGCGGGGGTGGACCCCAATTTCGCGGCCGGTCAGGGCGCGGGGGGCTTCGGCGGCGGCTTCGGCGGCTTCGGGGATTTCGACATCGGGGATATCTTCGATTCCTTCTTCGGCGGCGCTTCGACCCGCGGCGGCGCGAGAACGGCCAACGCCCCCCGGCGCGGAGAGAATATCCGCGTCCAGACGGAGCTGACCTTCGAGGAGGCGGCTTTCGGCTGTACCAAGGAGATCCCCGTGTCCCGCATCGAGAACTGCCCCGAGTGCGGCGGCTCCGGCTGCGAGAAGGGCACCACCCCCGAGGTGTGCAAGCGCTGCTCCGGCACGGGCACCGTCCGCAGCCAGGTGCGCACCGCCTTCGGGGTCATGTCCAGCTCCTCCCCCTGCCCGGACTGTTCCGGCACCGGCAAGATCATCCACAGCCCCTGCCGCAAGTGCCGCGGCAAGGGCGCCGTGCGGAAGAACACCACCGCCAAGGTGGAATTCCCCGCGGGCATCGACGACGGGCAGACCCTCTCCGTCCACGGCATCGGTCATCGGGGCGTGAACGGCGGACCCGCCGGCGACCTGCTGGCGACCGTCTCCATCCTGCCCCACAGCCAGTTCGAGCGGGAGGGCTTCGACGTATATTATGATATGCCCATCACCATCACCCAGGCCGCCCTGGGGGACAGCGTGGAGGTCCCCACCCTGGACGGGAAGGTGAAATACACCATCCCCGACGGTACACAGACCGGCACGGTCTTCCGTCTCCGGGGCAAGGGCATCCCAAGACTCCACGCCTCCGGGCGGGGCGACCAGTTCGTGAAGGTAACGGTGCAGACCCCCATGAATCTGACGGGCGAACAGAAGGAACTGCTGCGGAAGCTGGGGGAGACCTTCGGCGAGGAGGGACGGAAGGGAAGCATCCTGGGCGACCTCTTCGGCGAAGACAAGAGCAAAAAGGGAAAAAAGAAGAAATAAAGAACATAAAGGATAGTCAGAGGCACGGGCGGATTTCGCCCGTGCCTCTGACTGTCCGGCGTGTGCGCTGCTGGCACGAAAAGCGCTTGACAGGGGCGGTATCCTATGTTACTTAGATAAAGAAAGGGTATGCTTGTCCATGCTATGGGATAGGAGAAACGCCATGTACGAAAAAAAGCAGAAGACGGCCGCCGCAGCGGAGAAAGTCCGCGGAACGGCGCAGCCGGCAGCCGCGAACGCGGGCCTTTCCAACTCCGCCCTGACGGCGATGCTGCTGCCGGGGGAGGAGCGGACCGGCTTCCTTCGCCCGGAACTGGTGGAGCGCTTCAACGCGCCGCTGGTGCGGAGCGCCGAGCAGAACCAGATCCCCGCCGCTGAGGACGAGGCGGACCGGCTCAGCGCGGGCGTGACGGCCGGCAGCACCCCGGAAAGCGTGAAGGCAGCCATGGGGGAAAGGCTGGGGGCGGATTTCTCCGGCGTGAGCTTCCATACGGACGCCGGCGCGGCGGACCGGGCGGACGCCATGGGTGCGCGCGCCTATACCAGCGGCTCGGATGTCTTCTTCGGCAGCGGGGGCTTCGACCCCGCCATCGCCGCCCATGAGCTGGTGCACACGGTGCAGCAGGGTGCCGTGGCGGGCGGCGTACAGACCGTGTCCGCCCCGGCGGCATCCGTGCAGATGTGGTCCTGGGGCAGGAAGAAGAAAGCGGCGAAGATGCCGTCTGCCGCGCCGAAGCAGATCACCTTCGAGGGTATGGAGGAGCTCAAGAAAGGCAAGGATAGCCAGGGTATGGCCGTCGCGAAGGTCGCCGGCGCGGGTGAGGCTGCCGGAAGCACCGGCGTAGTGAAGACGGGCGTAAGCCTTAATCTGGAAACGGCCTTGTCAGGCTTCTTCAACGAAGCAGGGAGGACCTATGGGGAGAAGCTCGGCGGTGACTGGAGCTTCAGCACGCCGGAGGTGCGACCCCTGAACCAGGCGGAACGGACCGCCGCGACCCCCCTTGTGCAGCGCGGCGCGCTGCGCAGCGCCAAGGGAAACCCGACCGAAGCCCAGGAACTGAACGGTATGGCCGTTTTCGGTCTGGCAGGAGGAGAGTCCCCAGCCAATCCCTTTCAATTCTCAGACGAAGAAGTGGCTGCGGAGACGAAGCGGCGGGCGAAGGACAAGGACTACGGGCGGATGATGGGCTACATCAACATGATGGACGCGGTGCTGGGCAACGAAGATCGCCTGGTCCACCTGAACCCCGACAACTGGATGGAGGACGAGCGGGGCAAGCACGTCGACCTGATCGACAACGATTTCCAATCGGAAGCCATGATCCCTATGGGACTCCATGGAAGGAGCAACTGGCTCCGCAGCCTGGGCAACTTCGTGCAGCCGGGAGATGCGGAGGGAACCGCCAAGGCTCTATATGAAAGAACACTGGGGAATTCCGATCTTTCCGGCATCTATCTGGGGGATGGCAAACAGGCCAATGCCGGGGCGGCCCAGGCGATCGCCGACCTGCCCGGCATGAGAGACCGCCTGAAAGCACAGTATTACCAGACGAACAAGCAGGCGGGTGGAAGCGGCAAGCTCACGGAGGAGCAGGAGGAGGTGCTGGAGCGCATGCAGATCATGCATGAGTACGCCACCAATCCGGAGATGGCCAGGATTTATCAGCAGCTCGCGGACCCGATGATCGGCTTTGGCACACGTCAGATATGGGTCGGCCAGTCCGGCCAGGAGAAGCTGCAGGAAGTGCAGGAGAGCGACGAAATAAAGCAGCACCGCGCCAACCTCCTCGCCCAGCGGGACGCCCTGCGCTACGGCGGTAATACCGGCGGGGCAAAACCCACGGCCACCGCCGGACCGGGCTGGACCAGGGGCAGCGCCCAGGATTGGATGAATGCGGGCAGGCCGCCCGCTCCCGCCGCCGCCCCCGCGGCAAGCATCGGAACGCACCGGCGGCGGAGAAAGCCCCTGGACCTCTCTCTGGACAACGATTAGTTTTTCAATGGAACACGGCGCACACCCGGATTTTGGGCGTGCGCCGTGATGCTTTTTTGGGTCAATAGCCGTATTCCGCGATGCTGTCCGCGTCCGGGACGATGATCATGTATGCCCCGTCCCGGAGCATGCGCAGCAGCTCCAGCATGTCCTCCTCGCTGAGGCTGACGTGGGCAGCCGTAAACCGGCAACCGGAGCTTTCCGCCCGTGCCTCATGGCTTGCTGGCGCCGGTCAGGAGACGAAAGCCGGACGCACATCCTCCAGGGGCAGCCCCAGACGAATGGCCCGGTCCCGCTCGTACGTCACTCGCGTGACCTCTTCAATGAACTGCTTTTCCTTTTCGTCCGCGCTGGTCCAGCGGACGTCGTATTTCCGGCAGAGCCTGAAAAAGATTTCGTAAAACCGCTTCGCCTCCGGGTCTCGGCGGAAATACTGCTCCGCTTCGGAGGGGGGAATCCTCAGAGAAGACATATGCCGCTCCTCCTTTCAGGAAAGATAGGTAAAGAAAATGCGTTTCGCAGCTTCGTCGGCAATCAAATACCTGGGCGCAGAGGAACGGAAGCCCGGCAGTCTGACCGCTCCGAAGTCCCGCTCGTAATGCTTTGCCAGAGCGGTCGTTTTGGCTTCCAGTACGACATCGCCCGTGAAGCCGCAATCAATGGACATTTTTATGCCAAAAGCGATCATCGCTCTGCCGATGCCGGTGTATTTCGGTTCGCCGCCATCCATTGTGGGATTGGATTCGGGATGAGCTTCCAAATAAACGATGCGAACGATCAATGCGTTTTCCAGTATTTCATAAGCGCCAAGCGCAATGAGCTCCTTCCCGGCCTTGGCAGCATATTTTTCGATCCTGTCGTCCTTGAGAAACTCGCTTGTCCAGGAAGTTTGCCACACCGGATCAGAGTTTGTGAGTTCGGCGTCCGTTTGCGTCATGGGCTCAATTGAAATCGGGATCTGTGTGTTGTCCCTGTCATACACAAAGGGCTTGAATACCATTTTCGCTCTCCCCTTACTTTCATTAGTTTACCATGATCGCAACTCTTTTACAAGCGCGCTTCTATTCCGCGAGGGCAAGGAACTCCGCAGAGGTCCGGTATGGGTCAAATGTGTCCTTCTTCAGGAGCTCATGATATTCCTGTATGGGCGTCTGAAACTGAGAAGTCGGCATGGGTAGATTCACCGAACAACGGTCAAACAGAGGGGAAGTATACCGCTGTTCGCCGCCGCCAAACAGAAAACCAAATAAGACCGCGTGTTCCTTCGCCTTCCGGAGGGCGTCGATCATTTCCGCCTGCCTTCCATCATATCCTTCCAGCACCGCCCGCGCTGCGCAGACATGGAACAAGAGATCGTGAAACTCAAGATAGTTCCCGTCAGGGATCAAAGCGTACACGATGTCCGCCGCAGCGGCAAAGGCCGCCCGGGCACCTTCCTCGTGCAGGTCTTTGCCGCGCCAGTAGTTCAGCAGCTTATGCAGAAGGCTTAAGGCGGCGGATTTGATCTGCTCTTGTTGAAGCCTGTACGCATCTTCGTCCTCCGCGCACAGCGCAAGAACATCCTCCTTGCTGATGGAGCGGGTCGAGGGGTACAGTTCCGCATATTGTCTCGCTTCGGCTTTTCGGTCCAAGGAAACCAGCGTTTGAATGATATGAAAGAGCGCTTTCGTCCGAAGCGTCTCCTCGTATGCCATGTCAAACACCATCAGCCCATGGGCCAGCGATTGCTCCAACTCCTTTTGAAAGTAGACCCGGTCTCCACGGTTCAGTCCGCTTTCAAATCCGTCGAAGTACTCCGCATGTGCGAGCCAATACAGATATTGGGGGTCGCCGGGAAACTCCACGACAGCCTGCTTCGCCGCAGCGAGGTCTTTCGTGTCATAGGGGCGGTTCATCGCGTCATAATACCGCGCCTGGAAATAGCTTCGCCGATCATTAGTTTCTGCGTCGGTCAATCCCAACAGTTCGTCCGCAGTAACGCCCAGCAATCGGGTGAGGCCTGGAATCATGGACAGATCGGGAAGGGTCAAACCTGTTTCCCATTTGCTGACGGATTGAAAAGAAATGCTGAGAGCAGCGGCCAGCTGTTCCTGCGTCATGCCGTTTGCCTTTCTCAGTTCTCTGATTTTGTTTCCGATTTCCATTACCATCTTCCTCTCAGTGAATGTTGCAACCTAATGGATATCATAACGTTGCCGGGAGAGAAAAAGAAGCGCCGTTTTTGATAGCGGTTTTCACCTGACAGGCGAATCATAAG
>JAEETX010000003.1 GCA_016286665.1 Oscillospiraceae bacterium | reverse complement strand
CTGCGGCGCCCTCTCCATCCCCGAACTCCAGGAGAAGGCCGTGCTCACCCTGGTATCCGCCACCAGCATCGTGGAGGGCGGCGCCCACGACGTCATCCAGAAGGACACCAGTGCCGTCATCAAATAAGGCACACCGCCAAATAAGGCATCGCCGCATGATCCTCGCCACGCATCCTGCTTGCATGATTTCCACCATATCGCCCGAAAATCCTCGGCAATACACAAAGTATTTCCTGCGGTTTTCAGCCGATCTGACGAAAATTCTGACTGCGCATTCTGCGCACCAGGACCGTGCGTCGCTGCCTTTTCGCTGCGTCCGACGAGATTCACAATTCAAAAGGCACCCGTAACTGACGGATCATTGTGGAGCACCACAGGGGAACGGGGCAGCCTCGCAAACAAAGCCGACCGTCTGGGCGCACTTTTCTTTCCCATAGATAAGTGCGCCCATTTTTCTTTTTGAAAGGCACAAAAGGAGGATGGAACACCCAGTGAAGAAAGTAGCGATCATTATGGGCAGCACCAGCGACCTGCCGGTGGTGAAGAAGGCAGCCGACGTCCTCAGGCAGTTCGGCGTCCCCTTCGAGGCCCACGTCTATTCCGCCCACCGCACCCCGGAGGAGGCCAGAGCCTTCGCCCTGAACGCCAGGGCCAACGATTTCGGGGTCATCATCGCCGCGGCGGGCATGGCGGCCCACCTGGCCGGGGCCATGGCCGCTGCCACCACGCTCCCCGTCATCGGCATCCCCATCGCCTCCGCCATGAACGGGCTGGACGCCCTGCTGAGCACCGTGCAGATGCCCTCCGGCATCCCCGTGGCCACGGTGGCGGTGGACGGGGCGAAAAACGCCGCCTTCCTGGCCGTGCAGATTCTGGCCGTCAGCGATGCTTCTCTGGCGGAAAAGCTGGCCGCCCAGCGGGCCGAAAACGCTTCGGACATCCTGAAAAAAGACGAAAAAGTCATGAACGAGATATAAGGAGGAAACGACCATGAAGCTCATTTACACCGGAAAGACCAAGAACGTTTACGCCCTGGACAACGGGCACTATCTGCTGAAATTCAAGGACGACTGCACCGGCAAGGACGGCGTGTTCGACCCCGGCATGAACGAGGTGGGCCTCACCATCGAGGGCGTGGGCGACGTGAACCTGCGCATGAGCATCTATTTCTTCGAGAAGATCAACGCCGCCGGCATCCGCACCCACTATGTCAGCGCCGACCTGAAGGAGACCACCATGGAGGTCCTGCCCGCCAAGGTCTTCGGCAAGGGACTGGAGGTCATCTGCCGCCACAAGGCCGTGGGTTCCTTCTATCGCCGCTACAGCGACTATATCGAGGAAGGGGCGGACCTGCCCGCCTATGTGGAGACCACCTTCAAGGACGACGCCAAGGGCGACCCCCTGGTCACCAAGGACGGCCTCATCGTCCTGGGCGTCATGACCGCGGAGCAGTATGAGGACATCAAGGAAATGACCAAGAAGATCACGCAGATCGTGGCGGACGACCTGAAGGAAAAGGGTCTCGTCCTCTACGACATCAAGTTCGAATACGGCTACGACGCCGAGGGCAAGGTGATGCTCATCGACGAGATCGCCTCCGGCAACATGCGGGTCTACAAGGACGGCAAGTATATCGATCCCATGACCCTGTCCGAGCTCTTCTTCGCCTGATGGGGGGCTTCTTCGGGGCGGTCTCGAACCGCGACGTGGTGCTGGATGTGTTCTTCGGGACGGACTACCACAGCCACCTGGGCACCCGGAACGCCGGCATGGCGATCTGGAACCGGGAAACGGGCTGCAAGCGGCAGATCCATTCCATCGCCAACACCCCCTTCCGCACCAAATTTGAAGACGACCTTCATTCCTTCAGCGGCTGCTGCGGCGTCGGCTGCATCAGCGACACGGACCCCCAGCCCCTCATGGTCCGCTCCCACCTGGGGCTCTACGCCATCACCACCGTGGGCATCATCAACAATGCCGAGGAGCTGATCGCCAAGTATTTCTCCGACCACGGCCATCAGTTCATGGCCATGAGCTCCGGCAAGGTCAACACCTCGGAAATGGTGGCCGCCCTCATCAACCAGAAGGAAAACCTGATCGACGGCATCCGCAACGCCCAGGAGCTGATCGACGGAAGCATGAGCATCCTGCTCATGACCGGGCCGGACGAGATCATCGCCGCCAGGGACCTCTGCGGGCGGATCCCCGTGCTGGTGGGCAAAGACGAGGACGGCCGCTGCGTCTCCTTCGAGTCCTTCGCCTATCAGAAGCTGGGCTACACGAACGCCTATGAGCTGGGTCCCGGCGAGATCGTTCGCATCACGAGCCAGAGCGTCGAGACCATCTCCCCCGCCGGGAAGGATATGAAGATCTGCGCCTTCCTCTGGACCTACTACGGCTATCCCAACTCCAACTACGAGGGAGTCAACGTGGAGGTCATGCGCTACCGCAACGGGGAGATCATGGCCCGGGACGAGATCATCCGGGGGGACCTGCCCAAGGTGGACTATGTGGCGGGAATGCCGGATTCCGGCGTGCCCCACGCCATCGGCTACGCCAACCGCAGCGGAAAGCCCTTCGCCCGCCCCTTCGTGAAATACACCCCCACCTGGCCGCGCTCCTTCATGCCCAGCAGCCAGGACGTGCGCAGCCAGGTGGCGAAGATGAAGCAGATCCCGGTGCCGGAGCTGATCCAGGGGAAAAAGCTGCTCATCGTGGACGACTCCATCGTCCGGGGCACCCAGCTGCGGGAGACCGTGGATTTCCTCTATGAATCCGGTGCGGCGGAGGTGCATATGCGCGCCGCCTGCCCGCCCCTCATGCACACCTGCAAATTCCTCAACTTCTCCCGGGAGTATTCCGACGACGAGCTCCTGGCCCGCCGGACCATCCGGGAGCTGGAGGGAGACGAGGGGGACAAGCACATCGAGGAATATGCCGACGCCAGCACCCAGCGGGGCAAATGTCTGCTGAAGACCATCTGCGAGAAGATGGGCTTCGACTCTCTGGGCTATCAGTCCCTGGACGGGCTGCTGGAGGCCATCGGCATCGACCCCAGCCAGGTCTGCACCTACTGCTGGACGGGAAAGGAGTAAACAGAGATGGAAAAATCTCACAGCGCCTCCTATGCCGCCGCAGGCGTGGACATCGAGGCGGGCTACAAGGGCGTCAAGCTCATGAAAAAGCACGTGGAGCGCACCTTCATCCCCGGCGTGGTCTCCGATCTGGGGGGCTTCGGCGGCCTGTTCCAGCCCGACCTCACGGGTATGGAGGAGCCGGTGCTGGTCTCCGGCACCGACGGGGTGGGCACCAAGCAGCGCATCGCCCAGCTCATGGACAGGCACGACACCGTGGGCATCGACTGCGTGGCCATGTGCGTCAACGACATCATCTGCTGCGGGGCAAGACCCCTGTTTTTCCTGGACTATATCGCCATCGGGAAAAACATCCCGGAGAAGGTGGCGGCCCTGGTTTCCGGCGTGGCGGAGGGCTGCGTCCGGGCCGGCTGCGCCCTCATCGGCGGGGAAACGGCGGAGCACCCCGGCACCATGGCCCCGGAGGACTACGATCTGGCAGGCTTCTCCGTGGGCGTCGTGGATAGGAAAAAGGTGCTGGACGCCTCCCGTATGGTCCCCGGCGACGTGATCCTGGCCCTGCCCAGCAGCGGCCTGCACTCCAACGGCTACAGCCTGGTGCGCAAGGTCTTCGACGTGGAGCATGCCGACCTGGGGAAGACCGTGCCGGCCCTGGGCGTCAGCCTGGGGGAAGCGCTGCTGACCCCCACGGAGATCTATGTGAAGCCCGTGCTGGCGGCCATCGCCGCCGCGGACATCCGGGGCATCAGCCACATCA
Organism: Oscillospiraceae bacterium; assembly: GCA_016286665.1. Taxonomy (GTDB): domain Bacteria; phylum Bacillota; class Clostridia; order Oscillospirales; family Oscillospiraceae; genus UBA1774. Next base: position 78,388 of record JAEETX010000003.1, on the reverse strand, counting down.
CCGGCGGCGGCTTCTATGAGAATATCCCCCGCTCCCTGCCCGACGGGCTGGGGGCGAAGATCGAAAAGGCTTCCATCCGCACCCCGGAAATCTTCCGCCTCCTGCAGGAGACGGGCTCCATTCCGGAGCGGGACATGTTCAACACCTACAACATGGGCGTGGGCATGAGCCTCGTGGTCTCCAAAGAGACGGCGGACAAGGCCCTGGCCGCCCTGCGGGCTGCGGGCACGGAGGCCTACGTCATCGGCGGGATCGTGAAGAGCGAAGACAAGGTCGCCATCTGCTGAGAGGAGGACTTCAACCGTGGAAAAGACAAGGATCGCGGTGCTGGTCTCCGGAGGCGGCACGAACCTCCAGGCCCTGCTGGACGCGGAGGGCCGGGGTGAGCTGCCCAGCGGCTCTATCCGCCTGGTGGTCTCCAACGTGAAGGGGGCCTACGCCCTGACCAGGGCGGAAACGGCGGGCGTGGAGGCCCTGACCCTGACGAAAAAAGCCTGCGGCGGCCAGGCGGGCTTTGAGGAGGCCCTGCAAAAGGCGCTGGAGGCAAGGAAGATCGAGCTGATCGTCCTGGCCGGCTTCCTCAGCATCCTCAGCGGGGATTTTTCCGCCCGCTGGGACAAGCGCATCATCAACATCCACCCCTCCCTCATCCCCTCCTTCTGCGGCAAGGGCTACTACGGCCTTAAGGTCCACGAGGAGGCGCTCCGGTACGGCGTGAAGGTGACGGGGGCGACGGTGCATTATGTAAACGAAGTCCCCGACGGCGGGCAGATCATCCTCCAGAAGGCGGTGGACATCCTGCCGGAGGACACGGCGGAGACCCTGCAGCGTCGGGTCATGGAACAGGCGGAATGGGTGCTCCTGCCCAGAGCGGCGGAGCTCGTGTCCGCGCGCATACAAAATGAGAAAGCGGGGAACAAGGCATGAAGGACCTTCTGGAGCTTCTGAAAACCAATCCCTATCCCGGCCGGGGCATCGTGGTGGGCCGGAACCGGGTCTATTATTTCATCATGGGCCGCAGCGTCAACAGCCGCAACCGCATCTTCTCCCTCACGGAGGACGGCATCCGCACGGAGGCCCACGATCCCGCCAAGCTGCGGGACCCCAGCCTCATCATCTATCACCCCGTGCGGAAGGTGCCGGGGGCCCTCATCGTCACCAACGGGGACCAGACGGATACCATCCGGGACATGGGAGACTTCCGCAAGGCCCTCATGACCAGGGAGTATGAGCCGGATGAACCCAACTACACCCCCCGCATTTCCGCCATCCTCTATGACGACGGGACCTTTGAGCTCTCGATCCTCAAGCGGCGGGACGGCCGCTGCCTGCGGGAATTCTTCTGCTACGAGGGCTGCAGCGAGGACCAGGGCTGGTTTATCAGCACCTATCAGGGGGACGGGTCTCCCCTGCCCTCCTTCGCCGGCGAGCCTCTGGCGGTGACCATGCCGGAGCCGGAGGCGGTCTGGAACGCCCTGAACGGGGACAACAAGGTTTCCCTCTATACCAATGTTGGCGGCGAAGTCCGCATCTTCAACAAGAATCTGGGGGACTGAGAAACCCGCATCCGCCGCGGCTTCGCCGCGCCGTCTTCCCCCAGGGGCAGGTAGAAAGGTAGATAGATTATGAATGAACTGGAACTGAAATACGGCTGCAATCCCAGCCAGAAGCCCGCGAAGATCTTCATGCGGGATGGAAGCGAGCTGCCGGTGAAGGTGCTGAACGGGCGGCCCGGCTACATCAACTTTCTGGACGCCCTGAATTCCTGGCAGCTGGTGAAGGAGCTCAAAGCAGCCACCGGCCTTCCCGCCGCCGCCTCCTTCAAGCACGTCTCCCCTGCAGGGGCCGCCGTGGGCAAGCCCCTCAGCGACGTGGACAGGCAGGTCTATTTCGTGGACCCGAAAGCGGAGCTCAGCCCCATCGCCTGCGCCTATATCCGGGCCAGGGGCGCGGACCGGCTCAGCTCCTACGGGGACTGGGCGGCCCTCAGTGACGTGTGCGACGCCGCGACGGCCCGCTATCTGAAAAACGAGGTGTCCGACGGGGTCATCGCCCCCGGCTACACCGAGGAAGCCCTGGCGATCCTGAAGCCCAAGAAGAAGGGCGGCTACAACATCGTTGCGATCGACCCCGCCTATGAGCCCGCTCCCCAGGAAACGAAGGACGTCTACGGCGTCAGCTTCGAGCAGGGCCACAACAATTCCAAAATCGGGCCGGAGCTTTTCCAAAACATCGTGACGAAGAACAAGGACCTGCCCCCGGAGGCCGTGACGGACCTGATCGTGGCCCTCATCACCCTGAAATACACCCAGTCCAACTCCGTCTGCTATGTGAAGGACGGGCAGGCCATCGGCGTGGGAGCCGGGCAGCAGAGCCGCATCCACTGCACGCGCCTGGCGGGGCAGAAGGCGGACAACTGGTATCTCAGGCGGCATCCCAAGGTGCTGGGACTTCCGTTCATCGACGGCATCCGCCGCCCCGACCGGGACAACGCCATCGACGTATATATCTCCGACGAATATGAGGACGTGCTGGCGGAGGGGGCCTGGCAGCAGACCTTCAAGGTGAAGCCCGAGGTGCTGACGCGGGAGGAAAAGAAGGCCTGGATCGCCACCCAGAGCGGCGTCACCTGCGGGTCCGACGCTTTCTTCCCCTTCGGAGACAACGTGGAGCGGGCGCGGAAATCCGGCGTGGCGTATATTGCCGAGCCGGGGGGCAGCGTCCGGGACGACGACGTGATCGACAAGGCGGACAAATACGGGATGGTCATGGCCTTCACGGGTCTCCGGCTGTTCCACCACTGATATATAAGGTTAGGGATACGAGCGTGAAGATCAGCGACAGATTCGTGAAAGTCTATTCCCAGGGGAAGCTCAACGGCATACAGATCTGGGTCGATAAGGAAACCGGCGTGAACTATGTGTTTGCTTTCGACGGCTACGCGGGCGGCCTGACCGTGCGCGTGGACGCCGAGGGGAAGCCGGTCGTCACGCCTCTGAACGAGCTTTGAGAGGTGAAAATATGAACATCATGGTTGTGGGCTCCGGCGGCCGGGAGCATGCCATCATCATCAAGCTGAAGGAAAACCCCGCCGTCGGGACCATCTACGCCCTTCCGGGCAACGGCGGCATGGCGGGGGACGCGGTGTGCGTGCCCATCGGGGCCAAGGATATCCCCGCCATCGTGGATTTTGCCAAAGAGAAGAAGATCGACTACGCCGTGGTAGCGCCGGACGATCCCCTGGTGCTGGGCTGCGTGGACGCGCTGGAGGCGGCGGGCATCCCCTGCTTCGGCCCCCGGGCCAACGCCGCCATCATCGAGGGCAGCAAGGTCTTCTCCAAGAATCTCATGAAGAAATACGGCATCCCCACCGCCCGCTATGAGACCTTCGACGATATGGAAGCCGCCCTCCGCTATCTGGAGACCGCCCCCATCCCCACCGTGGTCAAGGCCGACGGCCTGGCCCTGGGCAAGGGCGTGGTCATCGCCCAGACGCGGCAGGAGGCCTGCGACGCCGTGGTCAGCATGATGAAGGACAAGAAATTCGGCGCCAGCGGGGACAGGATCGTCATCGAAGAATTCCTGGAGGGGCCGGAGGTCTCCGTCCTGGCCTTCACCGACGGCGTGACCCTGAAGCCCATGGTCTCCTCCATGGACCACAAGCGCGCCGGGGACGGCGACACCGGGCTCAACACCGGCGGCATGGGCACCGTGGCCCCCAACCCCTATTACACGGAGGATATCGCCGCGACGTGCATGGAGACCATCTTCCTGCCCACGATCAAAGCCATGAACGCCGAGGGCAGGACCTTCAAGGGCTGCCTCTATTTCGGCCTCATGCTCACCAAGGATGGCCCCAAGGTCATCGAATACAACTGCCGCTTCGGCGACCCGGAAACCCAGGTGGTGCTCCCCCTGCTGGAGAGCGACCTGCTGACGGTCATGCAGGCCACCACCAACGGCACCCTGGCGGAGACCGAGGTGAAGAACCATCCCGGCTGCGCCTGCTGCGTCATCATGGCTTCCCGGGGCTACCCCGCCTCCTATGAAAAGGGCTTCCCCCTGACGATCCCGGAGGATATCCGCAGCCAGGTCTATGTGGCCGGGGCGGCGATCAGGGACGGGCAGCTGGTGACAAACGGGGGCCGGGTGCTGGGCTGCACCGCCGTGGCGGACACCCTGCCGGAGGCGGTAAAGAAAGCCTACGGGCTGGTCGAGCGGGTCTCCTTCCAAAACGCTTACTGGCGCCATGATATCGGCGCGCGGGCCCTCAGGGCCCCGGAGGGCTGAGATGGTCTATCGGGTGTTTTCCGAAAAGAAGCCGGGCCTCAGTCCGGAGGTCGGCGCCCTCCGCTCGGACTGCGTGAATTTCCTGGGCATTGCCGGGCTGGAGGACGTGCGCATCCTCAACCGCTATGACGCCGAGGGGCTGGACGAAGAACTGTTCCGCTATGCCCGCACCGCCGTTTTTTCCGAGCCCCAGCTGGACACGGTGAGCGACACGGCGGACTTTCCCGGAGCGGCGGCGGTCTTCGCCGTGGAGCCCCTGCCGGGCCAGTTCGACCAGCGGGCCGATTCCGCCGCCCAGTGCATCCAGCTCCTGAGCCAGAAGGAAAGGCCCGCCGTCCGCACCGCGAAGGTCTACGCTCTCTATGGCAGCGTGACTGCGGAGGAAGTGGAAAAGGTCAAGGCCTATGTCATCAACCCCGTGGAGAGCCGGGAGGCATCCCTGGAAAAACCGGAGACCCTGCGGATGGAATATGCCCAGCCGGAGACCGTGGAGACCGTGGAAGGCTTCACGGGTCTTGCGGAAGACGCCCTCCGGGAGCTGCTGGGGAAGCTGGGCCTGGCCATGGACCTGGAGGACCTGAAATTCCTGCAGGCCTATTTCCGGGACACGGAAAAGCGCGACCCCACCATCACGGAGGTGCGGGTGGTGGACACCTACTGGTCCGACCACTGCCGCCACACCACCTTCTCCACCATCCTGGACGAGATCGAGGTGGAGAACCCGGCGGTGAAGGAGGCCTACGACCGCTATCTCGCCCTGCGGGAGGAGGTCTACGGCCCGGAAAAGGCCGCCGCCCGCCCCAGGACCCTCATGGACATCGCCACCCTCGGCACGAAGGCCCTGAAAAAGCGGGGACTCCTGCCGGAGCTTGACGAGAGCGAGGAGATCAACGCCTGCTCCATCCACGTCCCCGCCCGGGTGGACGGGAAAACGGAAGACTGGCTGCTGATGTTCAAAAACGAGACCCACAACCACCCCACGGAGATCGAGCCCTTCGGCGGCGCGGCCACCTGTATCGGCGGCTGCATCCGGGACCCCCTCTCCGGCCGCGCCTGGGTGCACCAGGCCATGCGGGTCACCGGCGGCGGGGACCCCCGGGTGCCCCTGAAGGACACCACCCCCGGCAAGCTGCCCCAGCGCAAGCTGGCCCAGACCGCCGCGGCGGGCTACTCCTCCTACGGCAACCAGATCGGTCTGGCCACGGGCCACGTGGCGGAGGTCTACCACCCCGGCTATATCGCCAAACGCCTGGAATGCGGGGCCGTGGTGGCCGCCGTTCCCGCGGAAAACGTCCGGCGGCAGCGCCCCGCCCCCGGCGACGTGATCATCCTGCTGGGGGGGCGCACGGGCCGGGACGGCATCGGCGGCGCCACAGGCAGCAGCAAGAGCCACGATATGAAGAGCCTCAGCACCATGGCCAGCGAGGTGCAGAAGGGCAACGCCCCCGAGGAACGGAAGATCCAGCGGCTTTTCCGCCGGGGGGACGTGACGAAGCTCATCAAGCGCTGCAACGATTTCGGCGCGGGTGGCGTCAGCGTCGCCGTGGGCGAGCTGGCCGACGGGCTGCGCATCGAGCTGGACGCGGTGCGCAAGAAATACGAGGGCCTGGACGGCACGGAGCTGGCGATTTCCGAGAGCCAGGAGCGCATGGCCGTGGTAGTGGCCCCGGAGGACGAGAAAGCCTTCATCGCCGCCGCCGAAGCGGAAAACCTGGAAGCCTACCGGGTTGCGCTGGTGACGGAGGAGCGGCGCATGGTGATGCGCTGGAAGGGAAATGTCATCGCGGACCTGAGCCGGGATTTCCTGGACACCAACGGGGCGAAAAAGCACGCCGGGGTCCGGGTGAAGGAGACGGCCTATCAGGGGGAACCTCTTTTCAGCTCCCTGCGGGAGATGGCCTCCAGCCTGAGCTGCGCTTCCCGGCGGGGCCTGACGGAGCGCTTCGACTCCACCATCGGCGCGGGCACCCTGCTGATGCCCTTCGGCGGCAGGACCCAGCGCACCCCCGCCCAGGCCATGGCGGCCCTGCTGCCGGTGCTGCCGGGACAGCATACGGACACCGGCAGCGTGATGTCCTGGGCGCTGGACCCGGACGCCATGAGCGCCGACCCCTACGAGGGGGCCTACGGCGCGGTGTGCACCAGTCTGGCAAAGCTGGTGGCCGCCGGCGCGGATTATAAAAAAGCCTATCTGACCTTGCAGGAATTTTTTGAAAAGCTGCGCACGGACCCGGAGCGCTGGGGCAAGCCCTTCGCCGCTCTTCTGGGCGCTCTGGACGCGCAGATGGATTTCGGCGCGGCCGCCATCGGGGGCAAGGATTCCATGTCCGGCTCCTTCCTGGACCTGGACGTGCCCCCCACCCTCATCAGCTTCGCCATCGCCCCCGTCGCCGCTTCGGAGATCCTCTCCCCCGAATTCAAGGAGGCCGGCCATCCGGTGTATCTCTTCGGCCCCGCGGGGCTGGGGGGCGAAGCCCAATGCAGGGCATGGGACAGCTTCCTGGCGCTCCACCGCGCCGGGAAGGTGAAGGCCGCCTGGGCCCTGGAGAAGGGACTGGGCGAAGGGCTCATGAAGATGTCCTTCGGCAACCGCATCGGCTTCCGGGCGGAGCGGGACCTGGGCTGCGAGCTCTACACCCCCTCCCTCTACGGCTTCATCGCCGCCGAGCTGACGGAGGACCCGGTGGAGGAGATCCCCGGCGTCGTGCGCCTGGGCGTCACCACCGAAGAACCGGTCATCGCCCTCAGCCGGGAGGAGCCCGTGGGCATCGACGAGCTGCTGGCGCTCAACGAGGGAGTGCTGGAGGACGTCTACCCCACGCGCACGGCGGAAACGGCCAAAGCGGAGGCGCAGACCTTCACTGTCCGGCAGCGGCCCGCGCCGAAGCTGCGCTGCGCCAGGCCCAAGGCCCTGATCCCCGTCTTCCCCGGCACCAACTGCGAATATGACACCCAGCGCGCCCTGCTGGAGGCGGGAGCGGAGGCGGAGATCATCGTTGTCCGCAATCTGACGGCGGAGGCCGTGGCCGCCAGCGCGGAAAAGTTCGCCCAGTCCCTGAAAACCGCCCAGATGGTGGTGATCCCCGGCGGCTTCTCCGGCGGCGACGAGCCCGACGGCAGCGCCAAATTCATCACCGCCTTCTTCCGCAACCCTCAGGTGAAGGAGCTGGTGACGGAGCTGCTGGAAAAGCGGGACGGCCTTATGAGCGGCATCTGCAACGGCTTCCAGGCCCTGATCAAGCTGGGGCTGGTGCCCTACGGAAGGATCATCGACACGGACGAGAGCTGCCCCACCCTGACCTACAACCGCATCGGCCGCCATCAGTCCAGCCTGGTGCGGACACGCGTGGCCTCCGACAAATCCCCCTGGCTTGCCCTGACGAGGGTGGGCGATATCTACACCGTGCCCATTTCCCACGGGGAGGGCCGCTTCTTCGCTTCGGAGGAGCTGCTGCGGCAGTTGGCGGCAAACGGGCAGATCGCCACCCAGTATGTGGACCTGGAGGGGAATCCCAGCATGGACACCGCCTTCAACCCCAACGGCAGCGCCTGGGCGGTGGAGGGCATCACCTCCCCCGACGGGCGGGTCTTCGGCAAGATGGGCCACTCCGAGCGCGTGGGCCCGGACCTCTACCGCAACGTGCCGGGCAACTACGGCATGGGCATGTTCGAGGCCGCTGTGAAGTACTTCAAATAAGAAAGCATAAGGAAAAAGAGGCAGATTTACTGCCTCTTTTTCACATTTATAGGTGACATTTTTCAAAAAGCATGATACACTACATATAGTGTCTGCCGACGGGGTCAGAGGGAACATTTTGCCGGGTCCGGCGTCAGACAGGATGGCTGGAAAAGCGAAATTCTTTCACAGGAGGAAAACGATATGAAGCGAATTTTCTGTCTGCTGATCTGCCTCGTGATGATGCTGGGGCTGCTGCCGGCCGTCGCCGGCGCCGCTTCGGCGATCGACGAGGTGAGCATTTCCGCTCTGGAGCATCCCATTGCGGGCCAGGAGCTGGACTTCAGCTACAAGCTTCCCACCCGCGGCATCAGCTACCAGAAGGATAAGGACTTCGACGAAGTGACCTGGATCGACATGGGCAAGGACGGCGAGGGCAACGGCAAGCAGCTCAAGAGCGGCGCCCTGGCCGAGGAGGGGCACAATTATATCGCCGAGCTCCACCTGATCGCCGATAAGGGCGAAAGCTTCCAGGTGACGAAGAACGGCGCTGCGGACGTGGATGTGGAATTGACGGAGGAGATGGACTTCCGCGTCATGGACATCGAGACCACGGTCTTCAGCAGCGAGGGAACCTCCGACGCGCTGATCATCCGGCTCCACTACAGGGCCGACTACTGCTATGACCGCAAGCATCCCGTGGAGCTGAGCGTGGACGAGGACCTCTATGCCGGCGGCTCCGTCACCGCCGGGGAGCGGCCCTGGACCGAATCCGACTTCGGCGGCTTCCCCAGGGACCATTTCGACCTGACGGTCACCTGGTATGTTGGCAGGCAGACCAACGCCCGCAACCAGATGAACTGGAGCGACGAATTCGAGTCCGGGCAGACCTACACCCTGAAGGTGGAGCTGGATTCCTCCCGCACCACCCGCCACGCCTACTTTGACCCGGATACGGACATCCTGATCAACGAGGAAGAGGGCGAGACCTGGGTCGACGACGAATACGGCTTCAGCGCCTACGCGATCTTCCGCTTCACCGCCGGCACCGGCATCGACAAGGTCACCATCAAGGGCATCGAGGAGCCCGTGGTGGGCGAGGCGCGGCAGCGCAGCGGCTTTACCTGCACCACCGACGGGGTGGACGTGGAATTCAACAAGTGGGAGTATGAGACCGAGGGCGGCAGCGTCAGGCCCTTCAACAAGGGCAACTTCGAGGCCGGCAACGCCTATCTGCTGAGCCTGGACCTGATCCCCGACCCCGGCTATACCCTGTCCCTGACCAAGAAGAACATCAGCGTCAACAAGGGCACCGTGGACAGCATCTCCTTCGACGACGATATCTGCACGGTGGTCATCCGTTTCGATGTGGGCGAGCTGGAACTCACCGGCATTGAAGTGACCACGCCGCCGCGGAACACGGAATACTATGTGGGCGAGCGCTTCAGCACCAAGGGCATGGTGGTCACCGCCACCTACAGCGACGGGCACACCGAAAAGGTGACGGATTATGAATTCGGCCCCACCGCGACCCTGGACAAGGACGACACCGTCATCACCATCAAATATACGGAAGGCAAGATCACCAAGGAGACCGAATTGAACATCACGGTGATCGACGAGCATCTGACCCTGACGGCCATCGTCATCACCACGAAGCCCAAGAAGACCGCTTACAAGACCGGCGAGACCTTCGACCCGAAGGGCATGGTCGTTACCGCCGTCTATGACGACAAGTCCACCGCCCAGGTCACGAACCTGGAATTCGACCCCGCCGGAAAGCTGACCCTGGACGACGATGAGATCACCATCAGCTATTCCGAGGGCCGCAAGACCTTCACCGACACGGTGTCCATCCGGGTGACCCAGGCCGAAAAGATCCTGAAGGACCTGGTCCTCACCAGGGACCCCGTCAAGACCACCTACTATGAGGGCGAATACTTCGATCCCGAAGGCATGGTCATCACCGCCGTTTACGAGGACGAGAGCACCGAAGAACTGAAATCCTCCGACTATACGATCTCCCCCAGGACCGCTCTGAGCAAGGGCAACGAGGTCGTGGTCATCACCTACGTGGAAAAGAACGTCGCCAAGTCCGTCGCCGTGGACGTCAAGGTGAAGGAGGTCGAGCGGAAGCTCAGCGAGCTGCGCATCACCACCGAGCCCGACAAGACCGTCTACATGGAAGACGAGACCTTCGACCCCACCGGCATGGTGATCGTCGCCATCTATGACGACAAGACCACCGCCGAAGTGAAGAAATTCGAAGTGAAGCCCGCGGGCAAGCTGACCAAGGATACCGCGTCCGTGGAAATCTCCTACACGGAAATGGGGATCACCAAGACCGTCAGGCAGCCCGTCACCGTCAAGCCCGTCCTGGTCAATCCCTTCCGGGACGTCAAGGAAAGCGACTATTACTACGACGCCGTGCTCTGGGCCTTCTACCATGATCCCCAGGTCACCAACGGCATGACCGACACCGAGTTCTCCCCCACCGTGACCTGCACCCGCGGCCAGGTGGTCACCTTCCTCTGGCGCGCCGCCGGCGAGCCCGCCCCCAGGGCGAAGCAGAATCCCTTCAAGGATGTCTCCGAAGACAGCTGGTACCGCGACGCGGTCCTCTGGGCCGTGGAAAAGGGCATCACCAACGGCACCGGAGCGGACACCTTCTCCCCCGAAAAGACCTGCTCCCTGGCCCACGTGATCACCTTCCTCTACCGCGCCGCCGGCGAGCCCGGCAAGTCCGCCGAGCCGGAGACCTGGTATGCCGACGCCATGAACTGGGCCTTTGATATCGGGCTGTTCAAGAATCTGGCCTTCTCCGACATCCGGCCCACCGCGGAGTGCCCCAGACGGGATATCGTGAACTTCCTCTATCTGCAATTAGCGGAATGACCGGATTTTGCCGGCCGTCATCCGACGGCCGGCAAAACTCTATAGGCAACACCGCACAATTCTGGTGCGCAGATTGCGCAGTCAGAATTTTCGTCAGATTGTCTGAAAATCGCGGGGAATACTTCCTGTATTGGCCAAGATTTTCGGGCAATATGACGGAACATGATGCAAGCAAGATGTGTGCCGAGAATTGTGCGGTGTTGCCTATACAGCTCTAAACGGAAAGGAGAACCATCGGAATGAAACTGCGCAAACTCAGAAAGACCGCAGCCCTCCTGCTCTGTCTGGAGTTCCTGGCTTCTTTTTCCGCCGTGTTCGCGGCGGACGGGATTGAAGATTCCCAGGGCGGGCTGAAGCAGGAATGGACGGCGGATCAGGTTTACACCCTGGCGGACCCTGCGCCCTGGAACCTGGAGGAGCTGCAGCAGGTCGTGGACCTGCAGGACCCCGCCAGCGTCGCCGCCTACTACATCTGGGCTGTGACACGCCTGACGGACAGCTTTGACGACGGCATAGCCATGATCGATTTCCTCTTTGCCGATGCTGGGACCGGCAGCGCGGACGCACCCACGATCGAGGGCGAGGAGAGCGGGAGTTCCGGCTGGAATCCCATCTACAGCGACTGCCTTTCCGACCCCAACCGCAAGTGGCTGCCCCGCACCTTCTTTGCGGGGGCGGACGACAGCAACAGCTTTCAGCCTGACCGCCCCCTGACCATAAAGCTGGTGTACAGCGAAGAAAACACGGCGACGGTGAACTTCGATTCCCCGGAGGACGGGCAGCTCAGCATCTTCTTCTGGGTCGCAGGCAACGCCGGCGACAACCGGGTCGGGATCGTCCTCACGACCTTCGAGGGCAGCGACCGCTGGTATGTCACCAGCAGCCAGACCGCCAACACCCTGTTCAACGACGATCTTCAGTTGTCCCAAAACGACATCGTCCTTGCCGCCAGGATACCCAACGACAACTCTACCGCCGAGGAACACGCCCGGCGCTACACCGGCGAGACGGAACCCAAGTTCTACGCCGACTTCGGTCCCAACGCGCCGATTATGAATCCGGACCCCGCCGCAGACCCCTCTGCCGAACCCGGTCCCTCCGCGCCCCCCGCGGACCCGGAACCCTCTGCAGAACCTGACCCCGAACCCGGTCCCTCCGCGCCTCCTGCGGACCCGGAGCCCTCTGCGGAACCCGACCCCGAGCCCGGTCCCTCCGCGCCTCCCGCGGACCCGGAGCCCTCTGCGAAACCCGATCCCGAACCCGGTCCCTCCGCGCCTCCTGCGGACCCGGAACCCTCTGCGGAACCTGACCCCGAACCCGGTCCCTCCGCGCCTCCTGCGGACCCGGAGCCTTCTGCGGAACCCGATCCCGAACCGGAACCGGAGCCTGAGCCTGAACCCGAGCCCGAGCCGGAACCCGAGCCGGAACCCGAAGCCGAACCCGAAATCTTCACCCTGGCGGACCCTGCGCCCTGGAACCTGGAGGAGCTGCAGCAGGTCGTGGACCTGCAGGACCCCGCCAGCGTCGCCGCTTACTTCGTCTGGGCCGTCACCCGCATGGTGGACTGCTATGACGACGGTATGGGCATGATGAAATTCCTCTTTGCCGACTACGAGCCCTACAGTACGGAGGCGATCTTCATTGAGGGCGGCAAATCCGGCCGCGCCGGCTGGGACCCCTATTTCAACGACCGCCTCACCGACCCCAACCGCAAATGGCTGCCCCGCGCATTCTTCCTCGGCGCCGGCGCAGTTAGCGGCTTCCGGCCCGACCGCCCGCTGCGCATCGAGCTGAAGTACAGCGAGGCAAACACGGCCGCCGCCAATCTGCTGGGCGAGCAGGAGGGACGGGAAAACATCGTCTACTGGGTCACCAGCAACGCCGCGGGCAACCGGGTGGAGATCGTCCTCAGCAAATTCGCCGGCAGCGAGCGCTGGTATGTCACCAGCGGCGCGACCTCCAACACCCTGTTCTACGACCAGTTTGCCGCTCTGACCGAGGCGGAGCTTACGCAGGCCGCAAGCGCCCCCAACGACGACTCCACCCTTGAGGAGCATATCCGCCGCTACGGTGAGACCGCTTCCGCGGAGCCCGAACCGGAGCCGGAGCCGGAACCCGAGCCGGAACCCGAACCGGAACCCGAAACCGAACCGGAGGTCTTCGCCCTGGCGGACCCCGCGCCCTGGAACCTCGACGAGCTGAAACAGGTCGTGGATGTGGAGGACCCCGCCAGCGTCGCCGCTTACTTCGTCTGGGCCGTCACCCGCATGGTGGACAGCTATGACGACGGCATGGGCATGATGAAATTCCTCTTTGCCGACTATGAGCCCTACAGCACGGAGGCGATCTTCATCGAGGGCGGCAAATCCGGCCGCGCCGGCTGGGACCCCTACTACAACGAGCGCCTCACCGACCCCAACCGCAAATGGCTGCCCCGTGCCTTCTTCCTCGGCGCCGGGGCGGACAACGGCTTCCGGCCCGACCGCCCGCTGCGCATTGAGCTGAAGTACAGCGAGGCAAACACGGCCGCCGCCAATCTGCTGGGCGAGCAGGAAGGGCGGGAAAACATCGTCTACTGGGTCACCAGCAACGCCGCGGGCAGCCGCGTGGAGATCGTCCTCAGCAAATTCGCCGGCAGCGAGCGCTGGTATGTCACCAGCGGCGCGACCGCCAACACTCTGTTCTACGATCAGTACGCCGCTCTGACCGAGGCAGAGCTTACGCAGGCCGCAAGCGCTCCCAACGACGACTCCACCCTTGAGGAGCATATCCGCCGCTACGGTGAGACCGCTTCCGCGGAGCCCGAACCGGAGCCGGAGCCGGAACCCGAACCCGAGCCGGAAGCCGCGCCCTTCACCGACGTGCCGGAGGACAGCTACTATGCCCCCGCGGTGAACTGGGCTTACAACACCGGCGTGACCACGGGCACCAGCGCTGCCACCTTCAGCCCGGAGGGCAGCTGCACCCGCGGCCAGGTGGTCACCTTCCTCTGGCGCGCCGCCGGGGAGCCGGAGCCCGCCAGCACCGCCAGTCCCTTTGAGGATGTCCGCGAGGGCAGCTATTACTTCAAAGCGGTCCTCTGGGCCGTGGAGCAGGGCATCACCAAGGGCACCAGCGACACGAAATTCTCCCCCGGCCAGACCTGTTCCAGCGCCCATATCATCACCTTCCTCTACCGCGCCATGGGCGTCGGCGCGGACGGTTGGGGTGCGGAATCCAGGGACTGGGCCTTCAACGCCGGACTGACGGAGGACACCGGCCTGGAGATCAGCAGCAAGGAGGACTGCCCCCGTGGCGCCGTGGTGGCCTTCCTCTACCGCATCTACGCGGAAGACTAGTTCAAATCGGACACGACGATCGCCGCCCCCCGTCTCGCAAGGAGACGGGGGGCGGCGAATGCTTGTTCACTTTTTTGCGGATGTGTCTCCCAATTCGATATCCAGGGGCTTGTCCAGCTCCTCCGAGACGTATTTGCCGTTCTTTTTCCGCTGCCGGACGCATTCGCTGAGGAGATATTCGATCTGCCCGTTCACCGAGCGGAAGTCGTCCTCCGCCCAGGCGGCGATGGCGTCATAGAGCTTGGGCGAGAGCCGCAGCGGGACCTGCTTTTTCTGATTGTCGCTGCCCATGGCCTAACCTCCCCTCCGCCGCAGGGCGATTTCCGTTGCGATCACCGGCGCCAGCATCCCCACGCTCTGTACCAGGCAGACGCCGGCGCCCCACCAGCCGACCCGCTCCGATCCCCCGTTCCGACAAGGCAGCATCGCAGCCGCGCTGAGGGGCAGAAGCGCTGCGCCCAGGATCGCCCAGAGCCGGCCGAAGTAACCGTGGGCAAAATCCCAGGCCGCGGGACTGGCAAGGCTCCGCCGGGTGCGGTAGCCGGAGGAGCCGCCGTAGGGCGGGATCCGGAAACGCCACCAGCGGAGGCCGAAGATGAGCATGATCAGGGGGATCAGCAGCGTCATAGCCAGCATGTACCACCAGAACCAGCCCATGTTCTCAGTACAGGCTGCCGGAATTGACCACCGGCTGGGCGTCGTGGTTGCCGCAGAGGACCACCAGGAGATTGGAGACCATGGCGGCCTTCCGCTCCTCGTCCAGCTCCACGGTCTTATTCTCGCTGAGGCGTTCCAGTGCCATCTCCACCATGCCCACGGCCCCGTCCACGATCATCTTCCTTGCGTCGATGATGGCGGAGGCCTGCTGCCGCTGGAGCATGACCGCGGCGATCTCGGGGGCATAGGCCAGATAGGTGATCCGGGCCTCGATGATCTCCAGGCCGGCCTCGGAGACCTTGCTCTGGATCTCGTCCCGGATGCGCCGGGCCACCACCTCGCTGCTGCCCCGGAGGGAGCCCTCGTCGGCGATGCCGTCGCCCGTGGTGTCCACGTTCTGGGCCACGTCGTAGGGATAGACCCGAACGATGTTCCGCAGGGCGCTGTCGCACTGGAGGGAGAGGTATTCCTTGTAGTTATCCACGTTGAATACCGCCTTGGCCGTGTCCACCACCCGCCACATGACCGCAATGCCGATCTCCACGGGGTTGCCCAGGCAGTCGTTGATCTTCTGCCGGGAGTTGTTCAGGGTCATGATCTTCAGGGAGATGCGCTTGCTGGCCGCGTCCTGCTGGGGACTGCGGGAGCCCGCCAGAGCAGCCGCCATGCTGGGCCTGCCGGAATCCACGTCGCCGCTCTGGTTCAGCCTGGTCTTCCAGGCGGGGTTCACCGCGCCGCAGAAGGGATTGACCGCATAAAAGCCCGCCTCCTTAAGGGTGCCCTTGTATTTGCCGAACAGCGTCAGCACCAGGGCTTCCTGGGGCTTCAATACCCGCAGGCCCATGAGGGGGATCCAGCCGAAGCAGAGATAGATCACGCAGACGATGGAGACGGCGACACCCCAGTCGCCGATGGCCGCCCCGGCCACGCAGCCCACCGTGGCCGCGATGTAAAGCAGGATGGTCAGGATCAGCACCAGCATCCCCTGCTTCTTCCCTTTCAGAATGATTTCTTCCATCCCTTTCACCTCCTATGATTTTGATATCATTATGATATCGTTTTTGGGATTTGTCAAGGGGGTGGGATGAAAAATCTTCCCGGCTGCACAGCCGGGAAGAAGGGTTATAAAAGGAATACCGGGCTTCTTCGGGGCAGCTCTTTGAACGGATCGGCGTGGAGAGGCGCTGGTACAGCCTGTCTCCTTCGGATTGGACGTTCCTTGTTACATTCTCTCCCGATTCCAGGACCGTACATTACAGATATGCGGACGGAGCGTTCCGCGAGACAGCAGCGGTGGGGTGATCTCTCTACCGTTCCCATCCCGCTTCTCCCGCTGCCTCCGTCCGGGGATGATCATATCCGTTCTCAAGTTTTTTCTCGGGATGCAGTAATTTATGCTTGACCGAAGGGATTGAATATGGTAGACTAATCCCCGCTGATAGGGCGCCATAGCCAAGAGGTAAGGCAGAGGTCTGCAAAACCTTTATCCCCGGTCCGATTCCGGGTGGCGCCTCCAAACGAAAACACGGCCCAAAGTGGCCGTGTTTTTGTTTGGAAGTGTTGCTCCCAAAAGCAGACAGGACCTTGCAAGCAAGGCTTGCAAGGTCCCGGTCCGCATTCGCCGCCCTGCGATCGGGGAGCTCGCTCACCAGGCGCAGGGCGAGCGAATCTTCGCCGCAGGCGAAATTCCGGGTCGTCTCGTTCATGTTTCCAGACGCTGATCGATAGACGGACCGCGTCTGTTTGTAAGTAAGCGCTGCTCTCTCCGGCGAAAGGGGTCGCCGGTTCCGGCAATTCTCCGTTCCCCCTTGACTTTTGCCGCGAAATCCCCTGTAATGGTCTTATGCAAAGCAGGAACGGAAGGATGGAAACGATGAGACTGTTTATTGCCGTCGACTTGTCGGAAAGCATGAAAGCCGCCCTGATCGAGGCCCAGAACGAAATGTATGACGGCGGCGTCCGCGGCAGCTACACCAGGGAAGAAAACCTGCATCTGACCCTCGCCTTCATCGGCGAAATGCCGGACGCGGAGCCGGCGCTGGAAGCCCTATCAGGGGTGTCCTTCACCCCCTTCGAGCTGAGCCTGGAGGGGCTGGGCTGCTTCGGCGACCTCTGGTGGGCCGGGATGCGCGCTTCCCCGGCGCTGGAAGCCCTTGCCCGCAGGGTCCGCCGCGCCCTGGCGGACAGCGGCGTCCCCTTTGACCGGAAGCGCTTCTCCCCCCATGTCACCCTCCTCCGTAAAGCCCGCGGTCCCATGCCCGGCATCCGGATCGGCGAGGCCTCCATGACGGTGGACGCTTTCTCCCTCCTGCGCTCAGACCGTGGGAAGGGCGGCATGATCTACACGGAGCTGGGGCGTTTCCCGGCGGCGCCGGCGCGCGAGAACTGACAAAGAGGGGGCGGAAACGCCCTTTTTTCCCGCCGCGCTGCGGAAAGGGATGACAATTCTCTCTTTTTATGATAATGTAGATTCAGAATCATTTATGCAGCCAAAAAGGAGGATGCGCGATGAAAAAACGACTGTTCAGCTTCCTGCTGGTCCTGTCTCTGTTCCTGTCCCTCTGTGTGAGCGCAGGCGCGGTGGACCTGAACTACAAGGACAAGGACGAGATCACCTACCAGGAAGCGGTGGCGGTGCTCTCCCGCGAGGGGATCATCACCGGCTTTGAGGACGGCACCTTCCGCCCCAAGGAGACCCTGACCCGCAGCCAGGCCTGCACCATCCTCACCAAGATCCTGTGCGGCTGGCCCGACGGCGAGGCAAACTTCACCGACGTGCGCCCCGGCGCCTGGTACGCCGGCTATGTCGCCTACTGCGCCTACAACGAGATCGTCGCCGGCGTCGGGGACGGCAGCTTCAATCCGGGCGGGCAGCTCACCGGCTCGGCCTGGAGCAAGATGCTCCTCACCGCCCTGGGCTACGACGCGGAGGCCTCCGGTATGCTGGGCAAGGGCTGGGCGACGGGGGTCGCCAACCTGGCCTCTGCGGAGCAGCTCTATGCGGGCATCGCCAATTTCGATCCCGCCAAGCCCGTGACCCGGGACGAAGCCTGCCAGATCGCCTACAACGCCATGTACGACGGGCAGGTGCCGGAGCCGGCCAACGACATCCTTTCCCATCTCTCCTACTCTTTCGCCAATACCGAAGGGGCGTTCAACTATCCGAGCCCCTACCGCATCCCCATGGATATCTTCCGTCTGATCTACGGGGACGAGATCAAGGCCGAGAAGATGTATGAAACCTTCGGCGAATGGGGCGGCAACTGCTACGGCATGGTGTCCACCGCCGGCATCCTGTATCAGTACGGCAACGGCATCAGCCCCAGCGACTTCAACAACCAGGTCGCCGTTCCCGGCGGGCTGCGCGTTACGGACAAAAGCCGCTCCCTCTCTCTCAACCTGACCCAGTTCGTTGAGGCGCTCCACGTGACCCAGCTCTCCGAGGAGCTGAACGAGGTGAAAGCGGCGAATTATAACGATCTCAGCGGTCTCTGCGCCGCAGTGAAGGATGCCCGGGACAGCGGAAAAGGGCCGGTGCTGGTTTGCGTCTGGGGTCCGGAGGGCGGCCACGCCATCATGGGCTACGACGTGGAGGAAATCAGCGCCTCCGAGACCCATGTGCTGGTCTATGACCCCAACTATCCCATGGAAGAATGCTGGATGACCCTCTCAAAGAGCGGCGGGAACTATACCGGCTGGAGCTATCCCATCACCTACAGCATCATCTGGAACGACGATAACGGCTTCATGTCCTACATCCCCTACGCCGACTACTACCAGGGCTGGCAAAACCGGAAGGGCTCCGTCATCACCTCCGACATGCTGTTCATGACGGTCAATGACGACGCCATGATCTATGATGAAAACGGCGATCGCGTGGCCGAGGTCAAAAACGGCAGCGTGACGGTTTATCAGGACGACGCCTACCCCATGCGGTATATCGGCATCGTGCTGGATGCTGACGGCCTGCCCAGCACGGACACCACCATCTGGCTGCCCGGCCACAGCTATTCCGTGAAGCACACCGGCAGCGGTGAATTCACGGTGGAGCTGACGGAAAAGAGCCAGACGGCCAGCGTCACCACCACGGCTTCCTCCGTGGGCATGAACGTGGCGGATGCCTCCGCCCTCCGCACGGTGAGCATCCCCGCCGGCGAGCAGGGCGCGACCTACACCATCGACGTGCGCTCCTCCATGGAGGAGGACGGCGGGCCTTCTTCCATCCGCCTGTCGGGCACCGTCTCCGGCAGCGGCGTGACCGCGGGCAGCAAAAACGGCAGCCTGGTCACCGACGGCGTGGACCCCAACCGGGACACCCTTTATGTGGACGGCGAGACCGTCTACGAGGGCGGCGGCTCCGCCAAGGGCGAGGGCGGTTCTTCCGAGCCCTATGACACCGGCAAGGGACCCAGCACGCCGGCGGACCCCCAGGAGCGCAGCGGCCGGGGTGAGCAGCCCGCGACGCCCGCGACGAAGGGGAACAGCGTGCAGCTCAGCGTCTCCAAGACGATCTTCGCGCCGGAGGAACCCATCGTCATCAGCTATTCCGGCGTCACGACGGCCGTCAAGGATCGTAATCCCTGGATCTGCGTCTCCGACTCCGGCGCCCCCGCCAACAGCTATAAGGCCAACTATCAGAAGCCGGATGTGGGCAGCGGCTCCGTCACCATCAACGCCCCCTATGACGAGGGGACCTATGAGCTGCGCTTCTATGCCGGCAGCGCCGCCAACGACGAAAACCTGGACGACAGCACGGTCATCACCTTCACGGTGGAGCGGCCGGAGCTGACGAAGAACACAAAGCTCAGCGTACCCAAGACCCTCTACGCCCCGGAGGAGCCCATCGTCATCTCCTACAGCGGCGTCACCGATTGGCTCGTCAGCCACACCGCATGGATCTGCGTCTCGGACAGAGGCGCCCCCGCCAACAGCTATAAGGCCAATTATCAGAAGCCGAACGCGGGCAGCGGCTCCGTCACCATCAAGGCTCCCTTCGACGAGGGCGAATACGAGATCCGTTTCTACGACAGCAGCGCCGCCAACGACCTGAACCTGGTGACGCGCCTCACCATCCCCTTCACCGTGAAGCACAGCGAACTGACTAAGGACGTTTCCCTCCGCGTATCCAAGACCCTTTTCGCCCCGGAGGAGCCCATCGTCGTCTCCTACAGCGGCGTCACCGAATGGTTAAAAGACCACACCGCCTGGATCTGCGTCTCCGACTCCGGCGCTCCCTCCAACAGTTATAAGGCCAACTATCAGAAGCCGGACGTGGGCAGCGGCACCGTCACCATCAAGGCCCCCTTCGACGAAGGGGAATACGAGCTCCGCTTCTATGACGGCGGCTCCGCCAACGACCTGAACCGGGTATTGCGGCTCACCATCCCCTTCACCGTGAAGCACAGCGAGCTCACCAAGAATGTCGCCATCTCCATCCCCAAGACCCTCTATGCCCCGGAGGAGCCCATCGTCGTCTCCTACAGCGGCGTCACCGAGTGGTTAAAAGACCACAGCGCATGGATCTGCGTCTCCAACAGGGGCGCCGCCTCCAACAGCTATAAGGCCAACTATCAGAAGCCGGACGTGGGCAGCGGCACCGTCACCATCAACGCCCCCTTTGACGAGGGCGAATACGAGATCCGCTTCTACGACGGCGGCAGCGCCAACGACCTCAACCTGGCTGCGCGCTTCACCATCCCCTTCACCGTGAAGCACAGCGAGCTCACCAAAACCGTCTCCATGTCCGTCCCGAAAACGCACTTCGCCCCGGAGGAACCCATCGTCGTCTCCTACAGCGGCGTTACCCAGTGGCTGGTGGACCACAACGCATGGATCTGCGTCTCCGACAAGGACTCCCCCGCCACCAGCTACAAGGCCAACTATCAGAAGCCGAACGTGGGCAGCGGCACCGTCACCATCAAAGCTCCCAACAGCTACGGCACCTATGAGCTGCGCTTCTACGACGGCGGCAGCGCCACCGAGCTGAATCTGGCAAGGGCTCTCACCATCGTCTTCACCGTGGGGTGAACGGAAACAAGGATAAAAACTGAAACAGGGGAGGTTTTGGCTGTGCCAGAACCTCCCCTGTCCGTATGTCGTTCCGTCCGCTTCCTTGCAGCACTCGCCGCAGACGACGCAGCGCTTGCGCTCCGGGCGGAGCCTGCACTTGCGCAGGTCGTCCGCAGCGAAGAGGTAATCGCATTCTCCCGTCCATGATCCGTGACGAAACAGCTCTTATTCCCTTTTTTTCGCCGTTGTTCAGAAATATAATGACAATCCTCTTATTTTGTGATAATGTAAAATTGAAGGATTTCATTCACGACCAAAAAAGGAGGCTGCTCGATGAAAAAACGACTGTTCAGCTTGCTGCTGATCCTGTCTCTGTTCCTGTCCCTATGGGTAAGCGCAGGCGCGGCGGACCCGGATTTCAAGGACAAGAACGAGATCACCTACCAGGAAGCGGTGACGGTGCTCTCCCGTGAGGGGATCATCAGCGGTTTTGAGGACGGCACCTTCCGCCCGAAGGAGACCCTGACGAGGGAACAGGCCTGCAAAATCCTCACCATGATCCTCCGCGGGCAGCCGGAAGGCATCCCCGCCTTCCAGGATGTCAGCGCAAACTCCTGGAGCGCGACCTATATCGCCTATTGCGCCAACAACGAGCTCGTGGCCGGCGTGGGCGGCGGCAAGTTCAACCCCAAGGGACAGCTCACGGGCTCCGCCTGGAGCAAGCTGCTCCTCACCGCCCTGGGCTACGACGCCGAGCAAGCCGGTATGCTGGGCAAGGACTGGGAGACGGGGGTCGCCAACCTCGCCTCCGCCGAGCTGCTCTACGCGGGCATCGCTGATTTCGACCCTGCCAAGCCGGTAACCCGGGACGAAGCCTGCCAGATCGCCTATAACGCCATGTACGACGGGGAGGTGCCGGAGCCCGCCTCCGATATCCTCTTCAATCTCTCCTACTCTTTCAGCAACTCCCGCGCTGCTTTCTCCTATCCCAACCCCTACCACATCCCCATGGAGATCTTCCGTCTGGTGTACGGGGACGAGATCAAGGCCGAAAAGATGTATGAAACCTTCGGCAACTGGAACGGCAACTGCTACGGCATGGTCTCCACCGCCGGCATCCTCTATCAGTACGGCAACGGCATCAGCCCCGGCGACTTCAACAGCTGGGCCGCCGCCCCCGGCGCCCTCAGCGTGCAGGACCGGGACGAAGCCATTTCCCTCACCCTGACCCAGTTCATTGAGGCGGTCCACATAAGCCAGCTCACCGAGGAGGCGAGCGAGGTCAGGAACCGCAACATGAACCAGCTTTCCTACCTCTGCGACGCGGTGGCGGATTCCCGCCTCAGCGGAAGGGCCCCGGTGCTGATCTGTGTCTGGGGCGAGGGGGGCGGCCACGCCATCATGGGCTACGAGGTGCAGCACATCAGCGACTCTGAGGCCCGCATCCTCGTCTATGACCCCAACTACCCCATGACGGAACGCTATATCACCCTGTATAAATCCGGCGGGGATTTCGTGGGCTGGTCCTACCCTCTCTTCTCCGACACGGTCTGGGGCAGCGCCTATGGCGGGAGGATCAGCTACATCCCCTACGACGACTACTACCAGGGCTGGCAGAACCGCAAGGGCTCCGTCGTCACCTCCGACATGCTCTTCCTCACCGTCAGCGACGACGCCACGATCTATGACGATTTCGGCAAGGCCGTGGCGAGCATCCAGGACGGCAGCGTGACCGTCTACCAGGAGGGCGCCTATCCTCTGAACAACGTCGGCGTCGTGCTGGATGAGCTTGGCCTGCCCAGCACGAAGACCACCGTCTGGCTGCCCGGGCACTACTACTTCGTCCGGCACACCGGCGAGGGTGAATTCACCGTGGAGCTGACGGAGAAGGAACAGACGGTCAGCATCACCACCACAGCCGCCTCCGTGACCATGAACGTGGCGGACGATTCCGCCACCCGCACAGCTGGTCTCTCCGCGGGCCAGGGAGGGGCGACCTATGTGATCGAAATCCGCTCCTCCATGGAGGAAGACGGCGGTCCCGCCAGCATCAAGCTCTCCGGCGTCGCCTCCGACGACGCCCTCACCGCAGGCTCGGTCCAGGGCAGCCTGGTCACCGACGGTGTTGACCAGACTAAGAGCACCCTTTATGTGGACGGCAAGGAAGTATATGACAACTTCGACGACAGTTCCGAAAGCATCCTCACCATCGGCACCATTGAGGAACTGATCGCCTTCGCCCAGGACGTGAACGACGGCAAGGACTATAAGGGGCAGACGGTCACCCTCACCGACGACCTGTACCTGAACTACAATGTGCTGGACGATTCCGACGATTTCTTTGAACTCAACGCAGGCTCCTTCGTCACCTGGGTCCCCATCGGCACCTCGGATCACCCCTTCCGGGGCACCTTCGACGGCAAGGGCTATACGATCCACGGCCTCTACGTCGACGACATGAACGCCGAGAATCAGGGTCTCTTCGGCGTTATCGAGGGGGGTACGGTGTGCAACGTGACCGTGGCGGACAGCTGGTTCAACGTGTACACGGTTGCCGGCCCCATCGTGGGCTATGCCCGCAACCGTTCCGTCATCGACGCCTGCTCCAGCAAGAACTGCGCTGTGCGCACCGTTGGGCGCTCCGGTGGCATCGTGGGCTGGACGGACCATTCCGACGTCTACAACTGTGCAGCCACCGTCCTCTGTGTGAGCGACCGCTGCTCCGGCGGCATCGTGGGCGACGTCTATGCCGAAGGCGATATCTATAACTGCTCCGTCTCGGGAAGGATCCTGGGCAACAACCTCTGCTGCGGCATCACCGGCGGCTCCACCGCCGCGGATCTGCAGAACTGCCTCTGCCTGGCCGAGGTGCAAGGTTATCTGATCGTGGGCGGTCCCGGTTACCGCTCCAGCGCCTGGTGCTACGCCCTGGTAAAGGGCGACGGCTCCCTGGGCGTTAGTTCGGACACGGTCTGCGCCTTCAATGAATCCGGCGAGCTGTCCGCCCCCGTCGTGGTGGATGGCGTCAGCTATACCAATGTTCTGGACGCCCTGAACGCCTGGGTGGACGCCAATAACGCCAACGTCGGCAGAATCGCTTATCCCAATTGGCATCTGAGCGACGGTTATCCCTGTCTGGACTGAGCGCTGCCGCTCCCCGGAAAAACACAAACGGAAAAACAGCGATGCGGGAGGCTATCCTCCCGCATCGCGTCTTTTATGTATGATTCCCGGCGTATTATTCCGCCTTCTCCTGCCTGAAGCACTCGCCGCAGAAGACGCAGCGCTTCCGCTCCGGGTGGAGCCTGCACTTGCGCAGATTGTCCGCGTCAAAGAGGTATTCGTATTCCCCGTCCTCCTTTTTGCGGCGGCGGACCCGGCTCCAGGTGCCGTTGAGATAGATGGCCTGCCAGAGAATGGGCTTGCGGATGACCCGGAAGTCGATGGGACAGTGCCACATATTGGGCGGGATGCGCACGATGGTGGGCTCCGTGACGGTGAATTTCTTCATATCGTCCGGGTCCTCGCCGATCATGACGTCGATCTCCGCATCCCAGGAGGAGAACACATCGGGAAGCTGGGCCCCGAAGAAGACCAGGTATTCCTCCACCCCGTGGTGGAAGTGGGGCTCCTCCATGGGCATGGGGCCGGTGATGACCTGCCAGCCCATGTGCAGGTTCGCGCCGGGCATGTAGGTCTCGCCCCGGAAATAGGCCTGGGGTCCGGGGCAAATATCCCCGTGGAAGGTGTTCTCCGGCGGAACCTTGCAAAACAGGGATTCATAATCAAATTCTGCCATTGCCGTTCTCCTTATGCATTCATGCATTCTTTAAGACGTAAGGCAACACCGCACAATTCTGGTGCGCAGATTGCGCAGTCAGAATTTTCGTCAGATTGTCTGAAAATCGCGGGGAATACTTCCTGTATTGGCCAAGATTTTCGGGCAATATGACGGAACATGATGCAAGCAAGATGCGTACCGGGAATTGTGCGGTGTTGCCTTAAGGTATCCCCTTCGGGGATGCTTTTTTATTTTGAGGCTGTTGTGCAGCCCTGCGTGCGGATTGCCGCCATTGGCAGCAGAAATGCCGAAAGGAAGCTTCGCCTTTGCATTGTTCCAGCATTTTCCAGAGCCTTTCCGCCCGTTTTTTGCTACCATAGGGGCAGAAAGGAGGAACTTATGAAAAAGCGAAGATCGAAAAGAGCCGTGGCAGCCGCCCTGCTGTGCCTGCTTCTGGTGCCGGGGAAGACCTTGGCGGCGGATGCCTGCTTCTTCCCCGCCTGTGACCGGGACTGTCCCTCCCTGGTGGACGCTCTGGACGGGCTGGGAGCAGACAGCTCCTTTGAAGGACGCAGGGAGATCGCCTATGCCAACGGCTACCGGGACTACCGGGGCACTGCCGGGCAGAACACCGCCCTGCTCCATCTCCTGCGCCACGGGCTCTTGCGGCGGCCGGAGAAGACGGGAGGGCCGCTGAACGCAAACCGGGACCGGGTCCGTTTTCTCCGGCAGGAACCGAAGACCTGCAAGGCCAGCGCCCTGGCAATGGCCCTGAACCTGCTTTTGGGCAGCGACGAATTTACGACCGGAAGCATGGGCGGCGACTGCTGCCGGAGCATCGCCGGAGAGCGTTTCGCCGGCTCCGACGGCCATACCTACACCGGCGTTTACCGGACGGACGCTTACGAGGGCAGTCTCGACGAATTGACGGAAGGCATTGACGGCGCGCTGGCCGATGGCGTCCCCATCGTGGCGGCGGTACACAGCATCCGGGGCGGCACGCAGCACCACTGGGTACTGATCCTGGGCCGCAGCGGGGAGGATTACCTGATCGCGGACCCTGCGCAGGCTTTCAGCGGAAGCATCGAAGACAGCGCCGTCACCATGGCCTCGCGCGGCTACGCCCTCGGCCTGGCAGACTATGACACCATGCACTATGGCTATGTGACCTTCCAAAGGTAACGAATCAGCGCCTCTCCGAACAGGGGAGGCGCTGATTCCATGGGGCTGATCAACCGATCAGGTGCATGCCGCCGTCGTGCTCGATGACGTTGCCGGTCATCTGCACCGCCGCCGGGGAGGCCAGGAAGACGCAGAGCGCGCCGATCTCGATGGGCATGCCGAAGCGGTGCATGGGCATGCCGTTTTCGATGGCCGCCAGAGCGGAGGGGGGCAGGTCCTTGTCCAGATCGCTGTGGGTGGGGCCGGGGGCGATGGCGTTGACCCGGATGCCGTAGTCCCCCAGGTCGATGGCCAGGAACCGGGTAAGATGGTTCAGGGCCGCCTTGGAGGCATTGTAAGGGGCCATGGGCTGATCCCTGGTGTTGCCCACGCACTGGCCGCCGATGGAGGAGATGTTGATGATACTCCCGCCCTTGCCGCCGGAGACCATCTTGGGAGCGAAGCAGTAGACGCAGTTGGCTGGGCCATGGAGGTTGGTGTTCAGCACCCGGTTCCACTCCCCCAGGTCCTTGTCGTCCAGGAAGTGCACCACCGTGGAGACCCCGGCGTTGTTCACCAGCACCTCCAGGCTGTCAAAGCGGCGGAAGACTTCCTCCGCAGCGGCCTTCACGCTGTCCAGGGAGGAGGTATCGCAGCCCACGGCAAAGACGTCCGTGCCGAAGGCGCGCAGCTCCTTCGCCGTTTCTTCGCCGGATGCCGTGTTCCGGCAGAGGATGGCCACGTTGCAGCCGCTCTGGGCAAAGGCCTTGCTGATGCCGTAGCCGATGCCCCGGTTGCCGCCGGTGACCACCACGTTCATTCCCCGCACGTCAAAGACGCCGGTCATATTCTCAATGGGAGGCAGCTTCATGTGATATCACCTTTCCTTTCGTGTACTGAGATTCTAACATATGCGGAATCGAATTGCAAATGCGCCACATTTCTGCTATTCTGTTTACAGAAAGAATTGCGAAGAAGGAGGCGCGAACATGGAACAATGGAAGATACTCGTCCTCTCCAACCCCGTCACCGACGTGCTGGACGCTGGCGGCGCGGGCAGTCGGCTCTGCCGGGAACGCTTTCCCCGGATGGACTGGCGATTCCGCTCTTTTGCCGACTGCACGGAGGCCGACGTACTGGACGCCGACATCATCACCGGTTTTCCCCGTACCCAATGGCTGAAAAACGCAAAGGACCTGCGCTGGCTGCATTTGCAGTCCGCCGGGGTCAACGGCTATGAAAAGCGGGAAATCTACGCCAGAGAGGATATCATCGTCACCAGGGCCGCCGGGGTCCATGCGCCTGCGATGGCGGAGCACGCCCTGGGCATGGCCCTCAGCCTCACGCGGAAGCTCCCGGAGCTTTACAAAAAGCAGCAGGCGGGCCTCTGGCAGCCCGTCCACGCCCGGAAGGAGCTCCATGACGCCAATGTGCTGATGCTGGGCACCGGTTATCTGGCCGCCGCCATCACGCCTCTGGTGAAGGCATTCGGCTGCCGCATCACCGGCCTCCGGCGGGACACGGGAAAGCCTCTGCCCCCGGACTATGACCGGATGCTGCCGCCGGAAAAGCTCCACGAAGCCCTGTCGGAAGCGGACTACATTTTCAGCACACTGCCCTTCACGGAGAAGACCCGCCACATTCTGGACAGGGCGGCCTTTGCCGCCGTGAAGCCCGGGGCGATCCTGGTGAACATCGGCCGGGGAGGCACCATCGACCATGAAGCCCTGCTGGAAGCTCTGCAGGACGGGCGGCTGGCCGGGGCGGGCCTGGACGTGACGGAGCCGGAGCCCCTGCCGGAGGGACATCCCCTTTGGAGCGCACCCAACGTCATCATCACGCCCCATTGCTCCGCCTGGTCCGACGCCACGGACAAGCGGCGCTACAACGTCTTCCTGCGGAATCTGGACCTGTTTCTGAAGGGCGAACCCCTGCCGGGGCAAATCGACTTCGAAGCGGGATACTGAAGCGCTGTTGGGACCGCTGCTGCCCATCCCGGGCCGCGGCGGTCCCCTTGCCTACTCCGCTCCTTCCAGGATGCCCTTGAGGTAATCCCGGAAATCCTGCGCCGCATCGGCGGGGCTCAGGATCGCGGCTTCGCCGCCAAAGCCGCAGAGCCATCCGTAGAACTGGGGGCTCACCGCCACCGTCACCGCGCAGGTGAAGTGCTCCTCTCCGTCGGGCACCAGGATCAGGTCCTGGCCGAAGCGGTCCAGCACCGCGCCCACCAGATGACGGCGGAAGCGGAGGCGCAGTTCCCTTTCCTCGCCCCGGAACATCCCGAAGACCCTGGTGGCATAGCGGGCGATCTCCTCCGCACGGAAGGTCTCCAGGCCCTCCACCGGCTCCTCCGTCTCCCGGAGGTCGCTCATTTTATCCACGCGGTAATGGCGGAGCTCCTTACGTTCGGCGCTGTAGGCCACCAGGTAATAGTTCTCCTCCGCCCAGGTCAGGGCGAAGGGGCTGACCCGGTATTCCCCGCCGCCGTTGCGATAGACCTTCTCTTTGCGGATATCATAGTCAAAATAGCGGAAACGGATCTGCCTGCCCCGCGCGATGGCCCCGTGTATGCCATCCACATTATAATAAATGCTCTCGTTCATGGTCTTGACCCGGTTGAGCACATAGACCTGCCGCTGGAGCTGCCTCGCTTCGCCGGCGCTGGTGAGGCTTTCCAGCTTGCCGATGAGCTCCCCGCTCTTTTTCCGGGTGATGAAGCGGCTGGCCTGCACGCTGTCCACCAGCAGCTTCAGCTCCGCCAGCTCGAAGCGGCGCTCCGCCAGCCAGTAGACAGCGCCGGAGCGCATCACCTCATAGCCGCACTCCCTGAGCGCCTCCAGATCGCTGTAGAGCGTCTTCCGCTCGACGCTGATGCCGTAGCGCCTAAGCTCCTCCTGCATGTCCTGAAGGCGCACGGGATGCTCCTCGTCGCTGCTGCGCTCCAGAAAACGCAGCAGATACAGGAGCTTCAGCTTCTGATTGCTGGATTTCGGCACGGTCGCCGCCCCCTTTCCGCAGATATCCCCGGTTCATTGTACCGCATTGACAGGGGCCCGGCAAGCGTTTATAATTTTCTTATGGAAAATACATTCTGCGCTTTCAGCGGCCATCGCTCCCTGCCCCGCGCAGCGGAGGAACAGCTTCCCCGGCTGCTGCGCCAAAGGATCGCCTCGCTGGCGGAGGAGGGCTGCACCGGCTTCCTCTGCGGCGGCGCCGTCGGCTTCGATACCCTGGCCGCGGAGGCGGTGTTATCCCAGCGCGTCCGTTTTCCGCAGCTGACCCTGACCCTGGCGCTTCCCTGCCCGGAGCAGGACAAGGCCTGGCCGCTGCGGCAGCGTGAGCGTTTCCGCGCCATTCTGGAGGCGGCGGACGAGACGATCCTGGTCTCGCCGGAATACCACCGCTTCTGCATGATGCAGCGGAACCGCTTCATGGTGGACCACAGCCGGATGCTGATTTGCTACCTGACCACGGACAAGGGGGGCACCGCCGCCACGGTGCGCTATGCGCTGCAGCGGAAGCTGCCGGTGGTGAACCTGGCCCTTGCGCTGGAATGACAACAATCTGAAGAACGGAGGAATCACCTATGTCGCAACCCTGGTACGCCAGCATCCCCAAGCTGGGCTTCGGCCTCATGCGTCTGCCCACGCTCCCCGGCGGCGGGCAAAAGGACATCGACTTCGCCAAGGTGCAGGAGATGATCGACCTTTACATGTCCCGCGGCTTCAGCTGGTTCGACACCGCCTATGTCTATCATGAGGGGCACAGCGAGGAGGTCGTCAAAAACTGCCTGCTTCCCAAATACCCGCGGGAAAGCTTCCAGGTGGTGGACAAGATCCCCCTGTGGGGCATCCGGTCTTATGAGGACTATGAACCCGTCCTCCGCACCCAGCTGGAACGCACCGGCCTGGAATACCTGGACGTTCTCTTTCTCCACGGCATCGGGACGGGGCAGCTGCAGCTCATCGACGACACGCGGGGCTGGGATTTTCTGAAATCCGCCAAGGAGCGGGGACTTGTGAAGCACATCGGCTTCAGCTTCCATTCCCCCGCCGACACGCTGGAGCTCATCCTTGACAAGCACCCCGAAATCGAGGTGGTGCAGCTCCAGCTGAATTATCTGGACTGGGAGAGCCCCGACGTGCAGTCCCACGCCTGTTACGAAGCCTGTCGCCGCCACGGCGTGGGCGTGACCGTCATGGAGCCGGTGAAGGGCGGCAGCCTGGCCGACCCCCACCCGGACGTGGCCGCGATCTTCAAGGCCGCCGATCCGCAGGCCAGCGTCGCTTCCTGGGCCGTCCGCTTCGCCGCCTCTCTGGATGGCATCATCACCGTCCTCAGCGGCATGAGCACCCTGGCGCAGGTGGAAGACAACACGAAAACCATGCTGGATTTCCGGCCCATCACCCCGGAGGAGCGGAAGATCATCGGCAAGGCGGTTGCCAAATTCAACGACATTCCCCTGATCCCCTGCACCGGCTGCCGCTACTGCGCGCCGGACTGTCCCCAGAAGATCAACATCCCCGGCATCATCAACGCCCTCAACGACTACACCAAATACCGCAACGACGCCGGCCTGCGGAGAAGCTACGGCCGGATCGTCGGTCAGGGCGGCAAGGCCTCCGACTGCGTCGGCTGCCGCAGCTGCGAGCAGCACTGCCCCCAGCATCTGCGCATCACCCAGCATCTGCAGAAGGCCGCCGAACTGTTTGAATGATCGGCGCGCATCCGCCAAAATAAACCAAAGAGGAGCCTTGCGGCTCCTCTTTGATTTCCTAAAGCGTTTCTCCGGTTATTACCAGAGGCCGCCGTTATAGAACTTGTGGCTTCCGATGGTGGTGTAGTAATTGCAGTTGCGTTCAAACCATCCGTCGCTGGAAATATCGGGATTCAGGAAGTAGCAGCAGTCGGCCACCACGTCCGCCCCGTCCAGCGCCATTTTCGCGGCTGCGACGGCCTCCTCCGAGGGTTCCTGATAGATGGTGCCGTTGGCGGTGGGTGAAAACTGCACGCCGGCGCGATTGTCAAAAATGACGCCGTAGATGGTGTTGGGCCAGAGATGGCAGGCCTTGCGGTTCAGTACCACCTGGGCCACGGCGATCTGTCCCTCCAGGCATTCGATCCCCGCCTCGGAATAAACGATGTGGGAAAGCCAGTAGACGCTTTCTTCATTATAGAAGGACCAGCCGGGGGCAATGGGATTCACCGATCCGGTGACCAGCACGCAGTCCTGGGCGCTGTCCCAATCCACCGCAACGCCGAAGGCCTTGCCCAGCGGGCGGATGGGGAGCATCAGGCTGCCGTTTTCATTTCGAACGGTCCCGCCGCCCAGATAAAGATATCTTCCGTTGGCTACGATGTACTTGGCGTCCTGCTTGACCTTGATCTCCATTCCGGAGGTATAGACCATTGCGGTCTGTGTTTCGTCGCTCCAACTGAACTGCGCATTTTCATCCAGCTCCTGCACGAAAGCCCGGAGCGGAACATAGGTCAGATCGTCGATCCGCCGGACCACGGGTTCGCAGACCAGTTCGTGCCCGCGGATATACACCGAAATGATGTTGAACCTCGCAGACACGGGGATGGTAAACAAGCTCAGCGCCAGCAGCAGGGCTACCAGGAATCTCAGCCGTTTCGCACTTTTCCGAAACATGTTGTCATACCTCGCACTCTGTCTTTTTTGGCGTGCACACAATACACCTTTTACCTTCTGTTGTCAATCTGTAATTTTTTATCAGAGCCCCCGTAACACTTTGTAACCATTGCTTTCCGAAGACCCTTCCAGGGCTGCCAAAAACAAGGGATTGCAGTTTCTTTCGGAAATCGTTATACTGGTTTCAATATCTAGTGGGGGGCAATTATGCGCGCATTACGGAAACGTCATGTAAAAATTTTTTTCGCCGCGGCCCTGATTTTGCTTTTTCACCTGCTTTCCGGGCAAAAAAAGCTGATGAACGCCCTGGCGGAGGGGACGCTGCCCCTGCGGCAGTTCCTTTGCCGTATCTGCGCCGTTTTCCCCTTTTCCGTGGCGGAAGTCCTCTGCACCCTGGGCGTTCTTGCCGTTCTTGCCTGGGTGATCTGGACCGTCGTGAGCGTGCTGCGCGCAAAGGCTAAGCTGCTGACGCTGTGGAAGCGCCTCAGCCTGCTGCTGGCCGTCGTGTTGCTGCTTTATCTGCTCCTGTGCATCCTTCTGGGGGCCTCCTACCGGGGCGACAGCTTCCAGGACCGCAGCGGCCTTCGCGCGCAGCCCCAAAGTGTGGAGACCCTCGGCGAGGTCACGGCGTTCTTTGCTTCTCAGCTGGCGGCTGCGGCCCCCACGGTGCCGCGCGCCGCGGACGGAACCTTCGCCGTTCCCCAGAAGGAGATCTTCGACGCTGCCGTGGACGTCTACCGGGGAGCGGAGGCGCGGTTTCCCTTTCTCACGCTGCGGGATGTGCGGCCCAAGCGGGCCTTTTATTCCCGCCTCATGAGCCATTTCAACTATACCGGCTTCTACTTTCCCTACACGGGGGAAGCCACGGTGAACATCGACCCGCCGGACAATCTGCTGCCCGCCACCATCGCCCACGAGATGGCCCATCAGCGGGGCGTCTCCTCGGAGCAGGAGGCCAACTTCGTTGCGGTTCTGGCCTGCGTGGAGAGCAATAGCGCCGCCTATCGATATTCCGGCTGGCTTTTCGGCTTCATCTATCTGGGCAACGCCCTCTTCAGCCGGGATGCGGATACATACTATGCCATCGCCGAGACGCTGCCCCCGGAGGTCTGGGCGGATATGGACGCGAACCGGGAATACTGGGCGCGATTTGAGACCAAAGCCGCAGAGGTCTCCGACAAGGTCTATGACACGATGCTGAAATCCTATGGGCAGAGCTTGGGCGTGCAGAGCTACGGCGCGGTGGTGGACCTGCTGCTGGCCTGGTATCTGGAGGGCGAATTTGACCGGGTCGGCTAATTGCCGAGTGATTGAATAGGCAAATTTCCCCGGAAGCCTTGACAGGTCCCTCTCCCTCTGCTATCATCGAAGAAAACGGAGAAAGGAGCGCGGCGATGAACGCATTTGACAGCCGGATGATGATGTGCATGTCCATGGGCATGTGCATGCCCTCCCCTGTCCTGCCGCCGCGGTCCCCCCTGTGATTCCGAGCTGTGAGGAACGGTTCCGGGAGGTCGGCGGCCTCCCGGTTTTGTTTTTATCAGAATAACCGTTGAAGGAGGAAATCCCATGCCCATCCGTATCCCTTCCGATCTGCCCGCTGCACAAACCCTGCGGGAGGAAAATATCTTCACCATGGACCTCCGCCGGGCCGAGACGCAGGACATCCGGCCCCTTCAGATCCTGGTGCTGAACCTGATGCCCACCAAGATCGCCACGGAGACGCAGCTGGCGCGCCTGCTGGGCAACACGCCCCTGCAGATCGAAATGCACCTCCTGGCCGTGGGCCACGTGCCCAAGCACACCTCCCGGGAGCATATGGTGAGCTTCTACAAGTCCTTTGACGAGGTCCGGGAGGAATATTTCGACGGCATGGTCATCACCGGCGCGCCGGTGGAGACGCTGCCCTTCACGGAGGTGGACTACTGGCCGGAGCTGTGCAACATCATGGAGTGGACGAAATCCCATGTCTACAGCACCTTCCATATCTGCTGGGGGGCGCAGGCGGGGCTTTACTACCACTACGGCATCGACAAGGTGCCCCTGCCGAAAAAGCTTTCCGGCGTCTTTCCCCACCGGGTGACCCACAAGGGAAGCATCCTGTTCCGCGGCTTCGACGACGTGTTCCTTGTCCCCCATTCCCGGAATACCACCCTTCGGCGGGAGGATATCGCCGCGGAGAAGCGGCTGAAGATCCTGGCGGAAAGCGAGGAAGCCGGCGTCTACGCCGTCTCCAACGACGGAGGACGGCAGATCTTCATCACCGGTCACTCGGAATACGACCGGGACACGCTGAAAAACGAATACCTCCGGGACAAGGCCGCGGGCCTGGAACCGGAGATACCGAAAAACTATTTTCCCGATGACGACGACAGCCGGGAACCCGTCTGCTCCTGGCGGAGCGGGGCGAATCTCCTGTACTGCAACTGGCTCAACTACTTCGTCTATCAGGAAACGCCTTACTCCATCCGCAATATCGAAGCCATCGGATGATGTATCGGGGGGAACTTCGGTTCCCCCCGATATTTTTGGTTTTCCACTGCTGCCTCCTTTCATGCGGTCAGGACGCAGCAGCTTCCAGCTGAAACGACGGAAGCCGGATTAACCGAAGACTTCTTTATACAGGTCCTCCCCGTAGGCCGTCTCCAGCGGTTCGCCGGGCACGATCTTGAAGGTCCGTTCCCCGTCGCTTCGGCGCTGCGCCCGGAGGAACTGCACTTCCTCACGACCGCGGAAAGCGGAAGCATAGGTGTGGAGATGACTGACGGAGAAAACCTCCACGCCGCTGTCTGCCAGGGCCTGGGTCACCTGCCGCAGCATTTCGCTCCCCTCCCGCTCGCTGGTGGAGGAAAAGGATTCGTTGAGCAGCAGAAGGTCTCCGGGACGGATATAGTCCGTGATCTTCCGCATGCGCACCAGCTCCTCGTCCAGCTTGCCGCTCCGCATCCACCGGTCCTCCTCCCGCTTGAAGTGGGAATAGACCGTCCTGCGGAGAGGCGCGGTAAACTTCTTGGCTCCCACGGGCATGCCGCACTGGGCCATGAGCTGGGCCTGCCCCAGACTGCGGAGGAAGGTAGATTTGCCGCCCTGGTTCGCGCCGGTGACCAGGTAGATGCGCTTATGCCCGGCGCGGAGGTCGTTGCCGGTGACGGAAGCGCGCTTGGTCACCACCAGAGAGATATCGTAAAGGCCCTCCCATTCCCGCTGCTCCGATTCGCCTTTCAAAACCGTGGGGAAGCACATGGGCATGGACTTGCTCTCCATCCCCTCGATGAGGATGAGACAGCCGATGTAAAAGGCCAGCTCGCTCCGCAGGCGATCGAAGAAATCAAAGAGATACATGGCAGACTGCGCCAGGGCGTTGGTGACGCCGTTCACCGCTCTGGCCTGCCGGGCGGAGATATCCTTCGCGGGTTCGTCCTCCTCCCCCAGCCGGTAGGACGGCGCTACCGCCAGCTCCAGCGTCTGTTTTTTGCTCTTTTTCAGCAGCACATAGTCGACGCCCTGGAGGTGATTCCCCAGGCGGACGCTCACGAGAAAGCTGTCAGGATAGCGCAGCTCCGCCACCTGGCGCTTCACTTCCTCCAGGTATTCGTCGGTGAGCTCCTCCCGCAGCATCCGGAAAAGGGCGCGGAAGCCCCGGGATTGAAAACGCTCCTCATAAGCCTCCGCCATCTTCCGCAGGCGCCGCAGGGCCTCCGTCAGCACATTGAGGGATTCCAGGGCCCCGTTGAAGGTGGTGTTCAGGTCATAGTTGTTCATCCAGTTGAGGGTGCCCATGGTGCCCAGCCGCCGGCGGTCCGTGGAAAGGCAGAGATCATAGATGGCGCGGACCTCCTCCGCATGGTCGATCGCGTCATGCAGCGCTTCGTGCCGGTAAGAAATCAGCTCCGGCGTAGGCAGGGGCGAGAAGATGGCCTCCGTCAGGGCCTGCAGAATGAAATCGTCCTTCCTGGCCACGGCGTTCAGGATGGTTTCCAGCTCCAGATCCTTTTTCAGGGCGTCCCTGGCAAAGGCCGGGATGCTCTCCGACGCGGCACAGCCATCCGGCAGCAGCAGATTCACCTTCATCCCCCGACCCTCCTTTTCACGTCCTCATAGCCCAGGGCGTGCCGCTCCGCCAGGCGCATGGCGTAGCTGAGGCCGCCGGGCTTTTTCCGCAGGATGCGGTAGCTGGCGCTTCCCCCCTCCTGCTCCGGGGCCTCCGCCGCCATGCTGACGGTCTGGGGCCCGAAGTCCGCCAATTCCTCCAAAAAGGTGACCAGCACGGCGTTCCCGCCCTTTTGGATCATCGCTTCCAGCATGTGCCCGCAGAGGACCTGGGCGTCCCAGGCGGTGGTGGAGGCGAAGATCTCGTTGACGACGAAGACGCTTTGGGGCGTGGCGGCGTCCATCAGCTTTTTCAGCCGCATCAGATCGTCCCGCAGCTTGCCATTCAGGTCCTTCAGCTTCTCCTCCCGCTCAAAGTGGGTCAGCACGCCGTCGCAGAAGGGCAGCACCGCCGCCGTCCCCGGGACCGTCAGGCCCAGGGAGGCCAGGTAGTGGACCTGGCCGAAGGAGCGGGCGAAGGTGCTCTTGCCCCCCTGGTTGGGGCCGGTGACGATCAGGATCTGCTCCGGCGGCGCGAGGGAAAAGCTGTTGGTGACCACGCCGCGGTTCTGGCGCAGGGCCAGGGCCAGGTCGAAGCAATCCCTGGCGAAGGTCTCCTTCGGTTTTTCCTCCAGGGCGGGATAACAGAAGTGCAGGCCCTCCTCCTTCAATTTCTCCGTCATTTCCAGCCAGCCCAGGTAAAAGCGCGCCTCCCTGGCGAAGCGGAGGATGGCGTCGTCGTCAAAGTCCAGATATTTTTCGCTGAAGGCCTCCAGATCCCCGAATTCCCGGGGATAGCGGCGGGAAAGAAGCTGGAGAATCTCGTTCTCCAACTTTTCGGAAACCGGCTCCTCCTCCAGATGCTTCCGGAAATCCCGCGTCTCTCCCTGACGGAAGCGGGAAAACAGGGCCTCGACGCCGGCAGCATAATCCTCCTGCTCCTCGAAGGGCAGGACCTTCACCGCGCTGTTGTCGGATTTGAACCAGAGGCAGTAGCGGATGCCGCCGAAGGCAGCCCGCAGCCGCCGGGCTTCGGCGTCCATTTCCAGGAAGCGCTCCGATTTGCAGAAACGAAGCACATGCTCCGCGAAGCCCCGCAGCCCGGCGGAGCGGAAGCGCAGCCTCTCCACGCTCCCGGCGAAGTCCGCCAGGGTCTCGGTGAATTCCCCCAGCCTTTCCAGAACGCGGGCCATATCCATCCAGTTCCGGGTTTTCGACGAGGTCACGCCGGGAATGGGGATCTTGTAGAAATAGTTGCGGCGGGATGAATCCGAGAGTTTCATGGCCCCCGCCATCTTTTGGCGCAGGCCGTCCATGAACTCCCGCAGGGAGCCGAAGCGCTCCACGATCTGCGACAGGGCCTCCCGGACGGCGGGGTCCTCCAGCTCCCGCAGGACCTCCTGCCGGTACTGGATCACCTCCGGGTCCGTCACGGGGGTATAGTAGATATCCTCCAGGCCCAGCTCCTGATAATCCTGCAGGCCCCGCTTCATGACGACGTCCAGCTGCAGGTCGGTGAAAGCTTCCGGCATCGTCTTCCGCCGGGGCCGGGCGGCGCTCTCCTCCGAGGGGAACAGCACGCTGTAGAACACGGTCATCCCTCCTTTATTCTATGGCTTCTATCACGGTCATCCCCATCCGCGCCCAGGTCTCGTCCCGCAGGCGCATGAGTTCCCTGTATTCCTCCCGGTCAAACAGGGGCTTCAGCCCGGGATCGTGGAGCACGTTGAAGGCAAAGAGGATATCCGGTCTCCCGGAGGAACCGAAAACCCGGCCGAAAAGCGCGCTCTCCGCCCCTTCCCCATCTTCCGGCAGGTCCTCCCACTGCCGGGCCAGCTCTTTGATCCGGTAAAGGGCCGCCATGGCGGCGTCCGCGTCTCCCTCCCGGCAGAAAAGACGTGCCCGGCTGCAGGAGACGGCGGAAAGGAGATTCAGCCGGTCCCTGGGGTCCCAGGGAAGGACTTCCAGCAGCTTTTCCGCCAGATCCATCTTTGCGTGCTCCGGCCGCCGCAACAGGATGTCGTAAAGCTCCAATGCCCGCTTGGCGGTCAGACGCCGCAGTTCCTTCTCCCTGGCTTCTCCCCGCAGGATATTCAGCAGCGCTTCGTCAAAGTGTTTCAGGCTGCGGGCCAGGAATTCCGCCTCCTTCGGCTTTCCCAGGGCGTTCAGCGTCATTGCCAGTCGATAGGAGGCCTCCTCATGGTCCGGGAACTGCCGCAGGATCGCCCGGTGATGCTCCTCCGAGGCCAGGAGGAACCTTTGCCGGTCCTCCTCCTTCTCCGCCCGGATGCCCGCCAGGAATTCCGCCTCCGCCAGCCGGCAGAGAAAACGGTTGTCGCCGGGGAACTGCTCCAGGGCCTGGAGCGCGGTGACCGCAGCCTGGGCGGGGTCCCCCGCCCGGATGGCCCGGTGCCACTCCGCCTCCCACCTGCCGGCAGGCGGGTCGCCCCCCAGAAGCTCGTCCGCGCTGACCCGGAACAGCTCCGCCAGGGGCAGGAGCACCGACAGGTCCGGCAGACTTTTCCCCTTCTCCCACTTGCTCACCGCCTGGGCGGAGACCTGCAGCTTCTTTGCCACGGCTTCCTGGGAAAGCCCGCTCTGCACACGGTATTCCTTGAGGCGTTCTCCGAAGCTCGCCATGGTTTCCTCCCCCTCCTGACATTCTTTTATATATTTTATATATAGGATAACCGATGGCGGCGCGGCGCGTCAACTATCGTTCCGTTTATATTTCTCAACTGCCGGTTGAGAAATGCGAGGTCGATTTCATTATAACGGAAACGTCCCATAGAATCAAAAGCCAAAACGTTGTGCGATTCTACGGAGAACAGACGGCATGACGCGGAAAGCCAAAAAGGAACAGGCGGGCGCCTCTGCCCGCCTGTTCCAGCTGCTTTCCCAAAGGAAGTGAAACCCTGATGGCAACACAGTACCATCCGGACCGCGCAGACAGCGCGCCGGAAGGATGGGGTGCTTCCTTTATTTCTTTTCCGCGTCGTAGATATAGCGCATCAGGTCCAGACACTTGGCGGCATACCCGCATTCGTTGTCGTACCAGGCGATGAGCTTCACGAATTTATCTCCCAGCATCATGCCCGCACGGGCGTCAAAAATGCTGGTGTGGGTGTTGCCGATAAAATCGGCGCTCACCAGGTCCTCGTCCACATATTCGATGACCCCCGCCATCTCCTCCCGGGCGGCGCGGCGCACCTCCTCGCAGATTTCGGCATAGCTTGTGGAGGTTTCGAGCTGGCAGGTCAGGTCCACCACGCTCACATCCGCCGCGGGGATGCGCATCGCCATGCCGGTAAGGCGGCCGTTGAGGGCCGGGATGACCTTGCCCACCGCCTTGGCTGCACCGGTGGAGGCCGGGATGATGTTGCCCACGATGCTCCTGCCGCTGCGCCGGTCCTTGCCGGAAGCGCTGTCCACCGTCTTCTGCGTGGCCGTGGCGGAGTGGACCGTGGTCATCAGGCCCAGCTCGATGCCGAACTTATTCTGGATGACCTTCGCCAGAGGGGCCAGACAGTTGGTGGTGCAGGAGGCGTTGGACACGATGTCCATCTCCGGGTCATGGGGCCGGTAGGTGTCCAGATTCACGCCGCAGACGAACATTTTCGCGTCGGAGCTGGGCGCGGAGATGACCACCTTTTTCGCCCCGGCCTTCAGATGGGCCTTCGCTTTTTCCACGGTGGTGAAAATGCCCGTCGCCTCCAGGATATAGTCGGCTCCGGCTTCCGCCCAGGGGATCTCCTCCGGATTCCGGCATGCGTAGGTGGCGACCCTGCGCTCCCCCACCAGCAGCGTGCTTCCCTCCGCCCGGCAGGGCTTGGAAAAACGGCCGTGGACAGAGTCGTATTCCAGCAGATAGGCCATATAATCCGCGTCCAGCTGCGGATCGTTGATCGCAACGACCTCCACATCGTCGCGATCCTCCGCGATGCGCATGGTCAGCCGCCCGATGCGGCCGAATCCGTTGATGCCGATCTTCACTTTTTCCATCCTGCATCCCTCCTCGATCATGTCTCACTTGTTACATACATCTCATATGTGTAATATAGCATGTTCTTCCCCTTCTGTCAAATCATTCTCTCTGCTTTCCGCTGAAATATGCGGAAAGATTTGCAAATGCCGCCGGATTCGGCTATATTATGGAATGCGGCGGTGCTTTGCCGCCGACATTTGGGATCAAGGACTGAGAACATGGACATGAATCCGATCCTGGACGCGAGCTTTTCGGCGGACGACAGTCTGCCTCTCTATCTGCAGCTGGCCTCTCTCATTCGCCGCTGCATCTCCTCCGGGCTGCTGAAGCCGGGAGATCAGCTGCCGTCGGAATCGGAGCTCTGCCGGCATTTCACCATCAGCCGCAGCACCGTGCGGCAGGCCCTGAAGGAGCTGGAGGAACAGGGACTGATCCTCAGGCGGCAGGGACTGGGGTCCTTTGTGGCGGAGCCGAAGCTCCATCGCCGCAGCGAGAACATCTATTCCTTCACCTCGGAAGCGACCGCCATGGGCCGCAAGCCCGGCAGCCGTCTGCTTTCCTTTGAGGTCATCCGTCCGTCCGAGGATATCCGGCGGCTCATGGAGCTCAGCGACGAAAACGTGGAGGTCTACCGCTTCACCCGCATCCGCCTGGTGGATGAAATGCCCCTGATGCTGGAGACCTCCTATTATCCCTGTTATATCTATCCCGGCCTGACGCGGGAGCTGGTGCAGACCCACTCCTTCTATTCCCTGCTCCTGGAGCGGGGCGTCGTCCCCGGAACGGCCATGGATGTTTACGAGGCCATCCGGCTGGACCGGACGGAGGCGGACCTTCTGGCGACCAAGCCCGGCAGCGCGGGCTTCAACCACCAGCGCGTCACCCGCGCGGAGGACGGCACGGTGTTTGAGCTGACCCAGAGCGTCATGCGGGGGGACCGGACGAAGCTGGAGGTCACCCTGCAGCGCAGCGGCGTCAGCTTTGCCCGCAGCTTTGAAAACTGAGCTTATGCCGGCGGCTGATTTTCAAAATCGCCGGTCACGGTTGACACACACGGCCCCCGGTGGTATAATTGCGGCAATTTCCGGGAGCTGGAATACCATCGTACCTGGATATGGCAAATCGCCCCGGCTGTTTCGGTCGGGGCCGTATTTGTTTTATATCACACCGTTTGAAAAAAGGAGAGATCATCAATGAAGAAAACTCTGGCCCTCATTCTGGCGCTGGTCCTGTGCCTGGGCTTGCTTGCCGCCTGCTCCGGCGATAAGAGCGGCGGTTCCGCCGCCCCCACCGCCGCCCCCGGCGGCACCACGGCCGCCCCTGCGGCGAACAAGGACCCCATCAAGATCGGCTACCTCGGCCCTCTGACCGGCGGCGTCGCGCAGTACGGCATCGCCGTGCAGAACGGCGTGAAGCTCTACGTTGACCAGCTCAACGCTGCCGGCGGCATCGGCGGCCGGCAGATCGAACTCGTCTCCTATGACGAGGAAGGCGACGCCACCAAGGCCATCACCGGCTACAACTCCCTGCTGGACTCCGGCGTCGTCGCCATCGTGGGCGACGTGACCACCGGCCCCTGCACCGCCGTCGTTGCGGAAGCCTACCCCGACGGGACGCCCATGATCACCGCCTCCGCCACCGCCACCAGCATCACCTACAACGCCGACACCAACACCGTTTACACCAACATGTTCCGCTCCTGCTTCATCGACCCCTTCCAGGGCGAGACCATGGCCCGCTTCGCCGTGGAGGTGCTGAAGGCCAAGACCGCCGCCGTGCTCTACGACAACGGCGACACCTACTCCACCGGCGTGTATGAATACTTCGTATCCAAGGCCAAGGAGCTGGGCCTGGAGCTGGTGGCCGAGGAATCCTATGCCTCCGGCGCGGTGGACTTCTCCGGCCAGCTGACCAACATCGCCTCCAAGAACCCCGACGTGCTGTTCCTGCCCATCTACTACAACGACGTGGCTCTGGTTGCCTCCCAGGCTGCCGACGCCGGCCTGAAAGCCCTGATGCTGGGCGTGGACGGCTGGAGCAGCGTGCTGGACGCGGTGACCGACGCCGCCCTGGTGGAGGGCGCTTACTACTGCTCCGGCTACTCCGCCGCCGATACCGGCGCGCTGGTGCAGAAGTTCCTCGGCGACTATGCCGCCGCCTACAACGGCGCTACCCCCAACATGTTCGACGCCCAGGGCTATGACGCTGCCTGGATCCTCTGCGACGCCATCGCCAAGGCGGAGACCTCCGGCAAGGCCTACGGCTCCGACGAATACAAGGCGGAGATCATCGCCGCCATGAAGGCCACCAACAGCGACTATGTCACCGGCCATGTGAGCTATGACGACCACAACGACCCCCAGAAGACCGCGGCCATCATCAATATCGTGGGCGGCGAGGAGAAATTCTGGGGCAGCTATTGATTCCCCGGCGTTTTCCCTTTATACTTATTGATTAGATACTGATTCGGCTTTCCGGCAGGGGCGGACTTCGGTCCGCTCCTGCCGAAAAGGGATAAAAGGGGTTTTCCTTATGATCGTACTCCAGCAGCTCATCAACGGGCTGCAGCTTGGGAGCATCTATTCCCTCATCGCCCTGGGCTACAGCATGGTCTACGGCATCATCATGCTGCTGAACTTCGCCCACGGCGACATCATCATGGTGGGCGGCTACATCGCTCTCCTCATCATCGGCGCGGGCATCCACCCCGCCGTCGCCATCATCGCCGCCATCGTGGGCTGCATGGTGCTTGCCTGCGTCATCGAAAAGGCGGCCTACGCTCCCCTGCGCAAAGCGCCGCGCATCAGCCTGCTCATCACGGCCATCGGCGTCTCCTTCTTCCTGGAGAACGTGGCCCAGCTGCTGCTCTCCGCCAACCCCCGCAGCTTCCCCAACACGGCCATCATCCCCACGGCGAATTTCAATCTGGGAAGCCTGAACATCTCCCTCACGACGCTGGTGACCCTGGCGGTGGCGATCGTGAGCATGGCGCTGCTGACGGTGCTGGTGAACCGGACGAAGATGGGCAAAGCCATGCGGGCGGTGTCCGAGGACATGGGGGCGGCGCAGCTCATGGGCATCAACGTCAACCGCACCATCACCTTCACCTTTGCCATCGGCGCCGTCCTTGCGGGCATCGGCGCCATCCTCTACTGCTGCAAGTATCCCCAGGTGAAGCCCACCACGGGCTATCTCCTGGGCATGAAGGCCTTTGTGGCCGCCGTGCTGGGAGGCATCGGCTCCATCCCCGGCGCGATGCTGGGCGGGCTGGCCATCGGCATGGCCGAGGTCATCGTCAACGCCCTGGGCTACACCACCTGGGCGGACGCGGTGGTCTATGTGATCCTGATCCTCGTGCTGCTGATCAAACCCACCGGCTTCCTGGGCCGGACCATGAGCGAGAAAGTCTGAGGTGTGACATGAAGA
This sequence comes from Oscillospiraceae bacterium, assembly GCA_016286665.1. Taxonomy (GTDB): domain Bacteria; phylum Bacillota; class Clostridia; order Oscillospirales; family Oscillospiraceae; genus UBA1774. The sequence goes on along the minus strand of JAEETX010000003.1, from coordinate 35,428 downwards.
AGAGAAAACAGCTCAGCACACCTTCCAAATATGTGATCAACGCCATTCTGGTGGCAGTGCTGCTGGCGGGCGGCGCCCTTCTGTACAACAGCGGCGCGCTGAACCGGGCCAGCAAGGCCGTGCTGATCCAGTGCGGCATCTACAGCATGCTTGCCGTATCCCTGAATATCTGCACCGGCTATCTGGGGCAGCTGCCCCTGGGCCACGCCGGCTTCATGGCCGTGGGAGCCTATGTGGGCGCCATCTTCTGGAAAGCGACGACGGCCTGGCCGACGGGACTCACCATCATCCTCGGCCTGCTGGTGGCCGGCCTGGCAGCGGCGGTCTTCGGCGTCATCATCGGCATCCCCGCCCTGCGGCTCAAGGGCGACTACCTTGCCATCATCACCCTGGGCTTCGGAGAGATCATCCGCATCGCCATCATCAATCTGGACGGCATCACCGGCGGCACGCCGGGTCTGCTGAACGTGCCCAAGCACTCCAGCTTCCTGCTGACCTTCCTCTGCCTGACGGCGGCCATCTTCATCACCCACAACGTCATCCATTCCCGGCATGGGCGGGCCATCCTCTCCATCCGGGGCAATGAGATCGCCGCAGAGAGCTGCGGCATCAACCTGACCTATTACAAGGTCTTCGCCTTCGCCCTCTCCGCTTTTCTGGCCGGCGTGGCCGGGGCGGTGTACGCGGGCTTCCAGGGCAGCCTTTTCCCCAAGAGCTTCGACTTCATGGCCTCCATCAACATCCTGGTCATGGTGGTGCTGGGCGGCATGGGCTCCATGACCGGCGCGGTCATCGCCGCCACGGTGCTGACGGCCCTGCCCAGCCTCATGCAGGCCCTCAGCAGCTACCGCATGGTCATCTATTCCCTGCTGCTGATCGTGGTGATGATCTTCAAGCCCTCCGGCCTCATGGGCACGAAGGACATTTCCGTATCCCGCTTCCTGGAAAAGCTGATGAACGGCGAACTGTTCAAATCCCGAAAAAAGGAGGGTCAGGCCCATGAGTGAAAGGCTTCACGCCCTGGGCCCCAAGGGCTTCATCCCGGAACGGGACCTGGACAAGACCCCGGTGCTGGAGACCCACCACCTGGGCATCGACTTCGGCGGCCTCACCGCCGTGAACGAATTTGAAATCACCATCGGCCGGACGGAGATCACCGGTCTCATCGGCCCCAACGGAGCGGGCAAGACAACGGTGTTCAACCTGCTGACCAACGTCTATAAGCCCACCAGAGGCAATATCCTGCTGGACGGCGTGAGCACCGCCGGCAAATCCACCGCCCAGCTCTGCCGCATGGGCATCGCCCGCACCTTCCAGAACATCCGCCTGTTCAAGGATATGAGCGTCATTGACAACATTCTGGTGGGCCTCCATCATGAGATGGACTACAGCCTGCCGGAGGCTGTCCTCCGCCTTCCCCGCTTCTGGCGGGGCGAGAAGATCGCCCGGAAGAGGGCGATGGAGCTGCTGGGCATCTTCCGCATGGAGGATACGGCGGAGACGCCCGCCGGCAGCCTGCCTTACGGGGCGCAGCGGCGGCTGGAGATCCTCCGGGCTTTGGCTACCAACCCCTCCATCCTGCTTCTGGACGAGCCTGCCGCGGGAATGAATCCCTCGGAAACGGCGGAGCTGATGGAGAACATCCGCCGCATACGGGACACCTTCCAGATCGCCGTGCTTCTCATCGAGCACGACATGAGCCTGGTCATGGGCATCTGCGAGGGCATCGCCGTGCTGAATTTCGGCCAGATCATCGCCAAGGGGACCCCGGAGGAGATACGCAATAACCCCGCCGTGATCGAGGCCTACCTGGGCAAGCAGAAGGAGGTGTGAAAGCGTGGCGGAAAGCGAACTCATGCTGCAGGCGCAGGACCTGAACGTCTATTACGGCAGCATCCACGCCATTCAGGGCGTGTCCTTTACCGTGAATAAGGGGGAGATCGTCACACTGATCGGCGCAAACGGCGCGGGAAAATCCACCACGCTGAACACGATCAGCGGCCTCCTGCGCTCCAAGACCGGCAGCCTTACCTTCCAGGGCGAGAATATCGGCGGCATGGCCCCCCACGCCGTCGTGCGCAAGGGCATCATCCATGTGCCGGAAGGACGGCGCATCTTCAGCAAGCTCACCGTGGAGGAGAATCTGGAAATGGGGGCTTATACCCGCCCGGGGCGGGAGCTCAACGACGCCATCGCCGGCGTTTTCGACCGCTTCCCACGCCTGCAGGAACGGCGGAAACAGGTGGCGGGCACCCTCTCCGGCGGCGAACAGCAGATGCTCGCCATCGGCAGGGCCCTGGTATCCCGGCCAAGCCTCCTCATGCTGGATGAGCCCAGCATGGGCCTTGCGCCCATTCTGGTGGAGCAGGTCTTCTCCATCATTCAGGAGATCCACCGCAGCGGCGTCACCGTCCTCCTGGTAGAGCAGAACGCCCGCATGGCGCTTTCCATCGCGGACCGGGGATATGTGCTGGAAACCGGCCGCGTGGTCCTCACGGGCCCGGGCAAGGAGCTTCTGGCGAACGACAGCGTGCGAAAGGCCTATTTGGGAAGCTGAACGACGAAAGGAAGGGTAAATCCATGTACGAGCGTTATTTCGCAAGGGGCGGCAGCTGCCCCGCGCCGAAGTTCCCCTGCACCCCTCAGGACGCCATCCGTCCGTCCGTCTGCTTGGACGGCAGCGTTGTGCCAGGCAGCATCTTCGGCTGCGTGGAATGGATCGCCGCCGATCTGACCACGGAGGGGCTTGTAAAGCACGATTCCGACGAGCTGCACATGTTCGTCGGGGGCGATCCGACACATCAGGAGGACCTGAACGGCACCGTGGATTTTCAGATCGAAAATGACCGCCTCGTTTTCAGCGAGACGAGCTTCGTCTTCGTTCCCAAGGGCTGCGCCCACAACATCCGCAGCGTGACGGGCCTGAAGAAGCCCATGCTCCACTACATCATGCATGTGAACGCTTCCTTCTACAAGGCCGAGAGCGCCGCAGCCGCAGCGCCTGCCGGGAAATACGCGGATCACCGTGTGACGAAATACGCCCCCGTGGACGGGCGCATCCCCGACGCGCCGGAGGGCTTCCTCTCCTTCCTGCTGTGGATCGATTCCAAAAAGCTGGCCGGCGCGCCTTATACGGAAGCCGTCTGGTTCCACACCACCAACGACACCGGTCCGGAAAACCATACCCACGAGGACCTGGACGAATTCATCGCCTTCATCGGCAGCGACCCGGAGCACCCGGAGGAGCTGAATGGCGATGTGAGCTTCCTGATCGGCGGGGAGCAGATCCACACGCGGAAAAGCACCCTGGTCTTCGTTCCCCGAAAGATATCCCACAGTCCCCTGCTGGTTCACGAGCTGGAACGGGATATCCTCCACTTCTCCGGCGGCAACAGCGGAGACTATAATAAAGACGTGAATTCCACATTTGATTGAGGTGCGGCAAGGCCGGGGCATCCCCGGCCTTGCCTTTTTGCGCTTTTCTCCTTCTCCCTTTTTGCGCTTTTCTCCTTCTCCGGCGGTTGACATTTCCGATTCCCGATGCTATCATGATAGCACATTACTCTATTGAATCGAGGGAGCAACCATGTCCGATCTGCATTCCGAGGCTGCCGATCGTCTCTTTGACGCCATTCTGGCCCTCCGGGACCGGGAAGAATGTTACCGCTTTTTCGAAGACCTGTGCACCATCACGGAGCTGCAGGCCATGTCCCAGCGCTTTCACGTAGCGCGCCTGCTGCGCCAGGGCCTGGTGTATAACGAAGTCGGGCGTCTGTCCGGGGCCAGCAGCGCCACCATCAGCCGCGTCAACCGCTGCCTCCAGCACGGGGCGGGCGGGTATCCTATGATCCTGGAGCGTCTGGAAGAAACAGAAGCGTAATACCCACGGCCGGCCGCATCCAAGCGGCCGGCTGTTACCGTGAGCAGTGTTTTCCCTGCGGCCTGGGATCCTGCGCACAGACAATACCTGCAATCCCCCATGATAGTTTCTGAACCGGCGGAATCCTCCCCGGATGACGGCGCAGACTGTTCGGAGCAGTCTGCGCCGTATTGTAATCAGATCGATCTTGTGATAAAATATAGCGAGATCATTCTCCCACGGGAGGTTATTGCCATGCAGCTGACGGATTTCACTCAATTCACCGGCTCCTGCTTCAACGGGGAGCCTGCTTCCTGTGCCTGCGCCTGTCCCTTCGCCCTGGATGTTCGCGGTTTTGCGGAAAAATGCGAAAAGGGCCGCTGGAATGCCGCCTGGAAGGCCTTGAAAACCGCGGTGGTCTTTCCCGCCGTGGTGGCCGCCCTCTGCCCCGCGCCCTGCCGCGAGCACTGCCAGCGCGCGCCCCTGGGCGGCGCCATCGACGTTCCCGGCCTGGAAAAAGCGGCGATCCGCTTCGCCCGGAAAAAGGCGGAGGGGTATAATGTGCCGCCGCATACCCAGACCGTCGCCGTGGTCGGCGCGGGAGCCTGCGGGCTCTCCGCCGCGCTGAACCTCGCCCTGAAAAAATACGTGGTGACGGTCTTTGACAAGCTGCCCGGCTGGGGCGGCTCCCTGCGCGACGATCCCCGCTTCCCGGAATTCGAGGAGGATTTCAAACTGCAGTTTTCCGCCGTAAAGGAGGGTTTCTGCAATTTCATCTTCGACAAGGCGGTGACGGAGGCAGACCTGGCCTCCTTCGACGCGGTGTATTTCGCCACCGGCGAGGGCGGTTTCCGTCTGGAGGGGGACAAATACTTCGCCGGAGGTCCCTGCGCGGGCTGGACCATGATGGAGGGCATCGCCATGGGGCCGGAGGCCAGCAAGGTGATGGAGGCCTACCTCATGACCGGCCGGCCGGAACCCATCCTCCCCCACGAACACGCGGCCCACTGCGACCGTTATGTGTCCCACGACGGCGCGGAAAGCGCGCCTCCCTGCGAAACGGAAACGGAAGAAGGCGCCCAGGCGGAAGCGGCGCGCTGTTTGAAGTGCGACTGCACCGAATGCATCGACCACTGCATCATGCTGCAGCATTTCCGGAAAAAGCCCCACGGCCTGGCCAGAGAGGCTTATGCGGACTCCGCCGCCGCCCCTCCCATCGCCACGCAGAGCCTGGTACGCCAGACCTATTCCTGCACGAACTGCGGCAGGTGCAACGCCGTCTGCCCCACAAATGCCAATCTGGGCGCGATGTTCATGCTTTCCCGCACGGACCGGTTCCGCCGGAATACGGGGCCCAGGGCTTTCCACGATTTCTGGCTGCGGGAAATGGACTTTTCCACCGGAGAAGCCTCCGTATTCCTGGCCCCCAAGGGGAAAGAAACCTGCTCCTATGTCTTCTTCCCCGGCTGCCGTCTCGGCATGTCCGCACCGCGGCTGGTAAAAGAGGCTTACCGCTTCCTTCAGGACACGACCGGCGGAGACACGGGCCTCATGCTGGGCTGCTGCGGGGTCCCCGCCCTTTGGGCCGGGGATTTGGACCGCCTGAACGCGAACATTGCGAAGCTGCGGGAAGGCTGGGAGAAGCTGGGAAGACCCACCGTGGTCTTTGCCTGCGCCACCTGCGAGCGCACCTTCCGGCAGTATCTGCCGGAAATCCCCCTCGTTTCCCTCTACCGAAAGATGGCGGAGGCGGGCCTGCAGCCCGCAAAACCCAGCTATGACAAAGCCGCGGTCTTCGATCCCTGCGCTGCCAGAGAGGACAGCGAGCTGCGCTCCAGCGTCCGCGATCTGGCGAAGCTGGAGGGCACGGAACTGACGGAGCTTCCCGGGGAAAGCCGCTGCTGCGGCTTCGGCGGCCACATCAAGGTGCCCAATCCGGAGCTGTTCCGCCGCTTCGGGGAGGAAGCGGCTGCGGAAGCGGAGGAGCCGTATCTCGTCTACTGCATCAATTGCCGCGAGGTCTTCAAGACCAGGGGCAAGGAATGCCGGCATATTCTGGAGGAATACTTCGGACCGGAAACCGGCGGGATCCCCTCGATCCTGGAAAAGCGGCAAAACGCCCTGACGCTGAAAAAAGAACTGATGAAGGAGGGCTGGGATTTGGATTTCACCCCGTCCGCGAACCCCTGGGACGCCCTGGAGCTGGACATTTCCGCGGAGCTGCGGCAGAAAATGGAAGAGACCCTGGTCAGCATTTCCGACCTGCAGGAGACCATCTGGAATGCGGAAACGGCCGGCGACAAGCTGCAGCGCCAGGACGGCTGGTTCCTTGCCAGCCTGGTGAAAAGCGTCATCACCTACTGGGTGCAGTACCGGCCCGCGGAGGGCGGCAGCGAGAACGCGTTCGAGGTCGGCGCCGTCTACAGCCACCGCATGAAATGGCGGGGCGCGGAGATCCAATGAGGTGAAAACATGGACGAAATGAACTGGAAATGCTTCAAATGCGGCGTGCCCCTGACGAAGAAAGCGGTGGTTTTTGAATACATGAACCGCTCCTTCAGCCACGAGGTGCCCGTCTGCCCCCAATGCGGAAAGGTCTTTATCTCGGAGGAGCTGGCCGAGGGGCGCATGGCTGAGGTGGAGGCCGCGCTGGAGGACAAATGAGCGGCGATTTCACCACAGCAGATGACCTGGCCGCGCACGGCAGGGACTATGTGAAGGTGGGGGCCGGGGATATCCAACGGATCGTGACCCTCTCCACCTCCGGCAGCACCGGAAACGGGAAGCGGCTCTATTTCACCGCCGGGGACCTGCGGCGCACGATCGACTTCTTTCGGGACGGGATGAGCCAGATCTGCGCCCCCGGCGACAAGGTCGCCATCCTCTTGGGCAGCCCTTCCCCCGACGGTCTGGGGCGGCTGCTGGAGGAAGGACTTCGGGAAATGGGCGCAGTCCCCAGCCTGCTCTGTCTTCCGAGGGACTACCGGGAAACAGCGGAAGCTCTGGAATCCCTCCTGCCGGACACGCTGGTGGGTCTGCCGGTGCAGATGCGCCGTCTGGCCCTCATGACGCCCCGGCTCCGGCCCAAAACCGTGCTCCTCAGCGGGGACTATGTATCCCTGGCTGCCGTCGACACGATTACCCGTCTCTGGCAGACCAGGGTCTTCACCCACTACGGCCTCACGGAGAGCGGTCTTGGCTTTGCGGTGCAGTGCCCCTTGCTTTTGGGGCAGCACATCCGCGCCAGCGAGCTGCAGGTGGAGATCGTGGACCCGGACACGGGGGAAAGTTTGCCGGAGGGCGAGTGGGGCGAGATCGTCTTCACCACCCTGCGGCGGGAAGCGATGCCCCTGAAGCGCTACCGCACCGGGGATATCAGCCGCCTGCTGCCGGGCGTCTGCCCCTGCGGACAGCCGGGGCCGCGTCTGGACCGGGTGCTGGGGCGGGTGACGGAAATGCGCAAACCCGTCAGCATCTATGCGCTGGATGAGCTGCTTCTGCGGGACGATGCGCTGCTGGATTACGAGGCATCCTTCCGGGACGGGATGTTGACGGTGGTCACGGAGGGCGGCGATCCGGCCTCGGTGCGCGCGCTGCTGACGGAAACGTACCCCGGCTTCGCCGTGCGCGTGAGTCCGGGCGTGATCCCGCCATCGGCGCAGAAACGGATGGTTAAAACGCTCTGACCTATATAGGCAGAGCGTTTTTTGACGAAATATCGCGGATTCTACCTCTGAGGGGTGTTCTTTTCCGCGCTTTCGGCGCAATATAAGGACAGAAATGAGGTGACGGCATGGATTTGCAGAAGATCGGCGCCTACATCGCCGGAAAGCGGAAGGGCCTGGGGCTGACGCAGCGGGAGCTGGCGGAAAAGCTGGGGATGAGCGACAAGTCCGTCTCCAAATGGGAGCGGGGCGTCTGCCTGCCGGACGTCTCCGTCTATCGGGAGCTCTGCGGCATTTTGGGCGTCTCCCTGAATGAATTCTTCGCGGGTGAGGACCTGGACGAGGAAAGCCTGCCCCAGCGGGCGGAGGAAAACCTGCTCTCCGTCAGCAAGGACGGAAAGAGCCGCCGGAGGCGGCTGAAAAGGATCATCGCCCTTCTGGCGGCCGCGGCGCTGCTGCTGGGCGGTCTGCTGGCCTGGGTGCTGACGGCAGACGCCTGGGCGGAGAAAAACCGGATCATCCCCTTCCCCAAGGACAGCACCGAGCGAAAGACGGCGGAGCTGCTCTGCGGTGTGGACGGCGCTTACCTTTTTCGCTACACCACAGACGGGAGCTTCCGGGAAATGACGGTCTGGCACACTGTCTACCGAAAGGGTGCCCTCGTTTCCAAGGACGCCTTTGCGACCAGCTTTTCGGAGGAGACCTTGCAGGAAGGGATCATCGCTTTGATCCCCGATTTTGATAGTCGGGAGATCCGCTTCCTCCTGGCCGGCGAAAACTCCAAGCTGGGCACGGCGCTCCCGGCGCCGGAGGACGGGGAAAGCTGGGAGGGCTGTATCCGCACCGCCGTGGAGCGGGAGGCGGTCTACGGTCTGGAGGACGGGCGGGAATACCTCCTGCTGGCGGTGAGCTACAGCCGGGAATTCCTGCATAGCTTTGAACTGACAGATCTGGAACCCGGCGGCGCCGGGCCCCCGGAAAACGACGAAACACACTGCTTCTCCGTCGTCTTTTCCAAAGAAGCCGGGGCGGATTGAGGGAATAGGAAACGCCCGCCATGGCGCTGACTGTGCCATGGCGGGCGATATGCTGCGGAGCTTATGCTTCCCGGACGATCTCCGCCTCGGGAGCGTTCTTCTTGACACTCTCGATGCCGTTGAGGCAGCTCTTTTTCTCCTTGTAGCCCTCGGAGGCCAGGATGATCTCGCCGTTGCGGGCCTTCAGGCGGAAACGGTATTCCCCCGCTTTGTCCACATAAACCTCGAATTTGGGATGCTTGACCTTTTCCACCGGCTCAACCGTCAGGTCCTCGATGCCGCCGGCGGAGCAGCGCCGGACGCTGTCGATGCCGTTGAGGCAGCTGGCGTCAGCCTTGTAGATTTCGCTGGTGCCGATGACCTGGCCGTTGGTCGCCAGCAGGTTGAAGCGCACGCCGGTCTTCACGGTTTTGATAACGAATTTGCCCATGAGGAAACCTCCTTTATAATCGGGCAGCACCGAAGCGGCCCGTCTCTAATCACCGCCTCAGCGGTTGAATTTCCGGTCAAAAAACGGGGATTTGCCGCTGACGGACAGCGGTATGCCGAAAATCAGCTTTTTGTCCCCCAGCAGGCCAAGAGCGGAGGCCGCCTTGCCGGCGGTGAACATGATCCGGTTGTCGATGCGCAGGTCGGCCGCCAGGGAAACGGCGCTGCCCACGGCAATCCCCAAATCCACGCTGTTCATGATGCACTTGCCGTGATTTTTCACGCAGTCGCCGCAGCCGTTCCATCCGCAGAGGGAGCATACCCGATCGACGCCCCGGGGCTTGTCGTTCGCACCGATGAGAACCACCGCCAGGCTCTTGTCCACATTTTCCGCATCACGGACGAAAAACGTGTCCCCGTCGATCTCCGCGATACGGCGCATTTCCGCGCTGAGGGCATCCTTGTCCTCCCCTGTCAGGATCGCGGTGTCGAGCATGTCGACGCCGCAGGCCTTCGGCGCTGTTCTGGCAGCGGCGCACATGGCCTGGGCGGCTGCCATGACCGCCGCCTCCTCCGCCTGGAGACTTTCGATCTTCAACAGAATCACATCCTTTTACAGCATTATAACCCTCGCTGCCCGACTTGTCAAATCCGATTGGATTCTTATTCGCAAAAACAGCGATTTGCTGTCGTTTCCGCCTATCCCCGGTTATTCCGAGGCCCCGGCGCCGCGCCTGCGGAACCGGGGCCTAACCTATGAAGTATGAACGGGCCTTTACTTTTTGTTTACGATCTCCTCAAAAGCTTTGCCGGCCTTGAAAACGGGCAGAACGGCAGCTTCGATTTTGACAGTCTCGCCGGTGCGGGGGTTGCGGCCCTGACGGGCTTCGCGCTTCTTGCTGTCGAACGTGCCGAAGCCGATAAGCTGGACCTTGTCTCCGTCGGCGACGGCGGCTTTGATGGCGGCCAGCGTGCTTTCCAGAGCAGCGCCCGCCTGCTTCTGCGTGAGGCCGGCGTCTTCAGCGACCTTCTTGATGAGCTCCTGTTTGTTCATTTTCCATCCTCTTTTCTGTTGGTATCGCGTGATAAGCAATGTAAGTATAACATTTTTCTCCGGGAATATCAATAACATATGTGGTCAGAATTGCAGAATATGTCGGAAAATGTGATGATTTTCGGGGAAAAAACGGGAATACGTCCGGCGTTTCTTATAGATATGCCGCCGCGCTGAGCGCGCCGGAGGTGGCTGCGGCCACATTGCTGCCCACATAGAGGCAGTCGCCGATGAGGAAGGCGTTGGTCTCCGGGCAGGCGCGGCGCAGCTCGTCCGCCTCCGCCCACTTTGCCTTCACGCCCATGGCCAGCAGCACCGAATCGGCGGGCAGGGTGACCTTCTCCCCCGTGGCTGTATTCTCACAGATCACCGACGAAGGCGTGACCTCCAGAAGCTTGTGCCCGAGGCGCACATCCAGCTCCATTTCCTTGATGAGGGACAGGAACTCCGCCGCGCCGCCGTGGGCGGATTTATTCAGGCTGGCATAGGTATCCAGCATTTCGATGACTGTGACCTCCTTACCCGCCTTTTTCAGGTCGATGGCGGCCTCCAGACCAACGGCGCCCGCGCCGACCACCACGACCTTCTGTCCGCAGGGCTTTTCCCCGGCGTCCGCTTCCGGCGCCCAGACGACATGGGGCAGGTCGATGCCGGGCAGCCTGGGGACCAGGGGTTCCGCGCCGATGGCCACGATCACGGCGTCGTAGCCTTCCTTCTCCAGCAGCTCCCGCGTGGCCTCCGTGTTCAGAAGGATCTTCGCCCCGCATTTGTATGCCTGGCGGACCAGGTATTTCACATAATCCGCCATATCCTGCTTGAAGCTGGGCAGGGCCGCATAGACGAGTGCGCCGCCCAGCCGCCCGGTTTTTTCATAAAGGGTCACGTCATGCCCTCTGGCGCAGAGCACCTGGGCGGCGGTGATGCCGCCGGGGCCGCCGCCCACCACGGCGACCTTTTTCTTCTCCTCCGCCTTGCGCACCTTTCCCAGGGGGAATTCCCGCTCACGACCCAGGAAGGGGTTGACGGCGCAGGTGATGGCGCGATGGGCGGGACCGGCGCAGTTCTGGCAGCGGAGGCAGGGACGATGGTCCTCCTCCCTGCCCTCGGCATACTTGCGCGGCATTTCCGGGTCCGCCAGCAGGGGGCGGCACATGGAGACGAAATCCGCCTTGCCGGAGGCGATGATCTCCTCCGCCCGGTCGATGCTCATGATGCTGCCCACGGTGTTGATCAGCAGATCGGGGAATTCCTTCTTGATGGAGGCGGCATAATGGACGTTGAATTCCCTGTCCATCATATAGTTCTGCCACCAGTATTTCATATAGGCAAACTCCCCGTGGATGCCGGCGGAGACATGGAGGATGTCGATCTTGTCCTTGATGAGGGCGATGTATTTCAGGGTTTCGTCGTATTTCATGCCGCCGGGAATGATCTCGTCGGCGGAGACGCGGGCCTCGATGACAAAGTCTTCTCCGCAAAGCTCCCGCACCCGATCCAGCACCTCGATCGTGAACCGGGTCCGGTTTTCCAGGCTGCCGCCGTATTCGTCGGTGCGGTGGTTATAGAGGGGGCTGGAGAACTGGCTGATCAGGTTGGCGTGACCGCAGTGGATCATGCACATGCGCATGCCCGCCTTTTTGGCCCGCAGCGCCGCCTGGCCGAATTTCTCCACGGTCTCATGGATCTTGTCGATGCTCATTTCGATGGTCTTGAGCGGCTCGCGGCCCATCTCCTTCGCGCTCTGCAGCTCCCAGCTGGAATAATAGGAGGAGGGGGCGTAGGCGGGCTTTCCGGTGCGGAAAAACTGGCTGTCCTTGCCGCCGTGGTTGATCTCCAGGGAGGCATGGGCGCCGTAGCCCTCGCACATGAGGGCGAACTTGCTCATGGGCAGGATGCAGTCATCGCTGCTCAGGTCCAGCTGCAGCTCCTCATTCATGCAGTCCTCGATATCCACCATGACGTTGCCTACGGAGATAATGGCCGCGCCGCCGTGGGCGATGGAACGGTTGAGGTCCACGAAAGCGTCCGTCACCATATGATCGGGGCTGCACAGGTTCAGGGAGGGCGGCGCCAGCTCGATGCGGTTCTTAAAGTCTACGCCGCGGATTCGTATGGGAGAAAAGACATGGGAATACTTGGAGCCCATCGGTTTCATCCTTTCTGAGGCATCCCTGGGATGCGGTTTTTTGTATCATCATTTTATCATAGTCCGCCTGTCTCTGTAAACCTTCCCGCCGGCTCTCCCGGATGTTTTTGTTGACACTTCGCTTTCCTGCGCATATATTGACAGTAATAAGACTGCCGACGGGCATGAACGCCCGTTTCATCGAGGGAGAGACCATGGAACAGAATTACCACGATTGGCACAAGACCATCCTCAACACCGCCGTGGAGCTCACGGGAGAAGACGACCGGGGCAGCAGCGCTTCCTATGCCGGTCTTCGGGAAATGGCGGTGGAGCTGCTGCTGCATCTGCGCACAGCCATGTATCCCCACATTTTCAGCGGCGAAAAGGACGGACGCCGCCACAGCGACATCTGTGTCCTCAGCCTTCAGAATGCGTTTGTCCTATTGCAGCAGGCGCTGCGGCTGGTGCAGCCCGACGCCGGACCCTATGAGGAAGACGCCCTGGAGCTGATCCGCGAACTGCCCGCCATCAAGGACGTGCTGGATAAGGATGTGGAAGCCGCTTACCGCGGCGATCCGGCTGCCAAAAGCACCGACGAGATCATGCTCACCTACCCGGCTTTTCAGGCGATCAGCGTTTTCCGCATCGCCCACAAGCTCTATCAGATGCGCGTTCCCATTCTGCCCCGGATGATGACGGAATACGCCCACCAGATCACCGGCATCGACATCCATCCCGGCGCCAGCATCGGCCCCTGGTTCTTCATCGACCACGGAACCGGCGTCGTCATCGGCGAAACCACCACCATCGGCCACCATGTGAAGCTCTACCAGGGCGTGACCCTCGGCGCAAAAAGCTTCGACGTGAACCCGGACGGCAGTCTGGTAAAGGGCATCAAACGGCATCCGGATATCGGCAGCAACGTGGTCATCTATGCCGGCGCCACCGTTTTGGGCGGGAACACGGTCATCGGAGACGACTGTGTGATCGGCGGCAACGTCTGGCTCACCCATTCCGTCCCCGCCGGCGAGACGGTCCTTGCCGCCCACGGCGACAGCCGGCGGATCGCGGAGAAATGATGCGCCGGGATGGAATTTGAGCTGATCCCCCTGGAGCGGAGCGACCCCGACCTACCCCGGCTGAAGGAGCTGCATCAAGAGGAATCCATCGCGCGGTATATCCATATATCAGAGCACTATTTCTCCTATTTGACAGAGACGGACGGCGTTCTCTATTATAAGATCAAGTCCGGTCCCCTGCTTCTGGGCGGCATCCAATGCGAAATCATGGACGATACGCTCTTTCTCAGCATCTGCGTTGGGGAAGACCATCGCCGCCGGGGGATCGCCTTCGCAGCCATGAAGGCCCTGGTCGGCGGTCTGCCGGAAGGCATACGCCGAATCGAAGCGGCCGTGGACGCGGAGAACACCCCTTCCCTGCGCCTGTTTGAAAAGCTGGGCTTTCGGCGCAGCGGATGGGCGGAGGGTCTGCTGACCTATCGCCTGACAAGATAACATGGAGGACCCGGCGGAATGACCGCCGGGTCCTCCTTCACACAGGCAAAACCGGCGGATGCGAGTTCGCATCCGCCGGTTCGATTTTTCTTTTAGCCCTTGATGGAGCCGATCATAACGCCCTTGACGAAATACTTCTGCACGAAGGGGTAGACGCAAAGGATGGGGAGCGTGGCGAAGATGACCGTCGAATACTGGAGCAGCTTCTTGAACTGGCTGTAGCTGCTGGCCTGGTCTTCCACGTTGAAGACGCTCTGGCCGGAGTCGTTGACCAGGATCTCACGCAGAATCAGCTGCAGCGGATAGAGCTTGCGTTCCGTCAGGTAGATGGCAGCGGTCAGGTATTCATTCCACTTGCCCACCGCGTAGAACAGGGTGATGACGGCGATGGTGGCCTTTGCCAGAGGGAAGGTGATCTTGAAGAGGATGGTCATATGTCCTGCGCCGTCCAGCTGGGCGGATTCCTCCAAGCTGGCGGGGATCGCCTGGAAAGCGGTACGAACGATGATGATGTTGAAGACGCTGACCAGGCCCATAAGGACCATGACCCAACGGGTATTGACGATGCCCAGGTATTTGTTGACCATATAGGTGGGGATCATGCCGCCGCCGAAGAACATGGTGAAGGTCATCATCAGGGTGAGGTACTTCATCCACATGGTATTGCGGCGGGAGACGCAGTAGCCGCCCAGGGAGCAGAGCAGAACGCTGAGGATACAGCCGGTGACCACATAGTAGAAGGTGTTGGCGTAGCCGCGGATCAGGGAGGGGTTCGTCAGAACAAAGGTGTAGCCCTTGGCGGTAATGTGGTGGGTGGCGTCATACAGCGGCCACAGGACGATGCCGCCCTGGAACTGGGTCAGGAGGATGGGGTCGCTGATGGAGGCGAAGAACACGTGCAGCAGGGGCGCCAGACATGCAAAGGCCAGCACGATCATGATGATGACGTTGATGACGCGGAAAACGATGCGACTGGGTGATTCTTTGATTTTCATTATCCCTTTTCCTCCTTTCTCAGAACAGGCTCGTCTCGGAATACTTGCGGCTCAGGCTGTTGGCCGTGAACAGCAGCATCAGGTTGACGAAAGAGTTGAACAGGCCGACGGCCGTGGAGTAGCCGTATTCGCCGCCCTGGATACCGCGGCGGTAAACGAAGGTGCCGATGGTGTCGGCCACCTCATAGGTCTGGGTCCGGTACAGAAGGATGATCTTATCCGTGGAGGAGGAGAGCAGGCTGCCGATCTGCATGATCAGCATGATGATGACGGTGGGCGCGATGCCGGGAAGGGTGACATGCCAGGTCTGCTGCCAGCGGTTGGCGCCGTCGATCCTGGCGGCCTCGTACAGCTCCTGGTCCACGCCGGACAGGGCGGCCAGATAGATGATGGAGCCGTAGCCGATGCCCTGCCATGTACTGGACAAGACATACACCGGCCGGAAGTATCCTTTCAGCGTCAGCAGGTCCTTGTTCTCCGCGAGGCCCATCTTTACGAGGATCTTGGTGATGGCGCCGTCGTAGCCCATGAAATCCACGATGATGCCGCAGATGACCACGGTGGACACGAAGAAGGGCATGTAGCTGATGGTCTGGATGACCTTCTTGAAGACCTCATTCTGCAGCTCGTTGAGGAGCAGAGCCAGAATGATGGGGGCGGGGAAGTTGATGATGAGGTTCAGGATGCTCAGCAGCAGCGTGTTGCGGAGCAGACGCCACAGATAGTAGCTGGAGAAGAAATCCGTGAAGTTCTGCACGCCCACCCACTGGCTGAAGATGAAACCGCCGCGGGGGGTGTAGTCCTCAAACGCGAGGACGACGCCGACCATGGGCAGGTAGCTCCAGATGATGAAGTACAGAAAGATCGGAATCGCCAGCAAATAGACTGACCGGTTATGTATCCAGTCTTTCCTGATGGTTTGTTTGTTCATACCCACTACTCCTTTTCCCTTGATACTGGGACCTGGCGTTTATGCACTTTCACATAAAACGCCATTCATATGGGTCCATTATAGCACGATATTACGAAAACACAAGTCATTCTTTCTAATTTCCATATGATTTTTTTGGGCAATTCGTCGGATTTCCGGCTCATACGGCATTTCGGTCTGCCGTCTGCCGCCGTTCTGCGCCGTGGCAGGCTGCCATATATATGTGGAAAAGCCCTGTGTGACCGGAGGTGATCCATTGGCCCGGCTCTCTCCCCTGCTTCGCGGCACCCTTGTGATGACCCTGGCGAGCCTGCTTCTGCGGCTGATCTCCCTTTTCGTCAATACGCGCATATCCTCCCTGCTGGGCGCGGAGGGCATGGGCCTCATGCAGCTGGGCTTCAGCGTGGAGGCGCTGGCCGTCACCCTGGCGATCAGCGGCGTGCGCTTCAGCGTCACCCGGCTGGCGGCGGAGGAGCTGGGGCTGGGGCGAAAGGGAGAAGTGCGCTGCGTCGTCGCCGGCGCGATGCGCTACGCCCTCTTTTTCAGCTGCCTCAGCGGCATGCTCCTGACGCTGCTGGCTCCCGCAGCCGCCCGCCTGGCCGGGGACGGACGGCTGGCGCTGCCCCTGCGGTGCTTTGCCCTTTCCCTTCCCTTTCTCGCCCTGAACAGCGTCTTCTCCGGCTACTTCACCGCTGTCTTCCGGCCCTGGAAGGCCACGGTCTCCCAGGCGCTGGAACAGGTCCTCGGCGCAGCGTTCACGCTGCTTGCGCTCCCGCGGCTACCGGCCGACCGGCCGGAACTCTGCTGCGCCGCCGTAGCCCTGGCAAACGCGCTGGCGGACCTGGGTTCCCTGCTGGTCTCCTACCTTTTATATAAATTCGAACAGCGCGCCGTGACCCGGCCGGGCCGCCCTCCGGCGCTGGGACGGCGGCTCATGAAGCTGAGCCTCCCGCTGGCCCTCAGCTCCTATGCCCGCACCGCGCTCAGCACTCTGCAGCATCTGCTGGTGCCGCGGGCGCTGATGAAGGGCGGAGTCGGCGCCGCCGCCGCGCTGGGCGTCTACGGCACCGTCAGCGGCATGGTCTTTCCCGTCCTCGGTTTTGCCTCGGTTTTCTTCAACGCTCTGGCGGAGCTGCTGATCCCGGAGCTGACGGAGGCCCAGATGCGGGGCGACCGGGACGGACTGGAGCGCAGCGCCAGCAGGATCCTATCCTCCTGTCTCCTTGGCTCCGCTGGGATCGCTGCGCTTCTCTGGTTCCTCGGGCCCCGGCTGGGGCTGCTTCTTTACCGCAGCGCCGAGGCCGGGAGCTATCTGCGTTCCCTCGCTCCACTGGTGACCGTCATGTACCTGGACAGCGTGGTGGACGGGATGCTGAAGGGCCTGGGTCTGCACCTGAGCAGCATGGTCATCAACATCACCGACGCCGTTCTGACCCTGGCCGGTGTCTATTTCCTGCTGCCGCGCTTCGGGGTCCCGGCTTACATCGCCCTGCTCTACGGCAGCGAGTGCTTCAATTTCCTCCTCAGCTTTCTCCGGCTGCGGCGGCTCCTTCCTATAAAATTATTGTAATCGGCGGCGTTTTGGGGTAATATTTCCTGGGTGATGATCATGAAATTGATGGTCCTGGACGGCAACAGCCTCCTCAACCGGGCCTTTTACGGCATCCGGCCGCTGACCACTGCGGACGGGCTGAATACGAATGCTGTCTACGGTTTTCTTGCCATTCTCCGCAGGCTTCTGGCGGAGAACGGCCCCGACGCGCTCTGCGTCACCTTCGACAGGAAGGCCCCCACCTTCCGGCATGCCATGTACGACGGCTACAAGGCCACCCGCAAGGGCATGCCGGAGGAGCTGGCGGAGCAGCTGCCCTGGCTGCAGCAGGTGATCGACGCCATGGGCATCCCCCGCTACGGGCTGGAGGGCTGGGAGGCGGACGACCTGCTGGGCACCATCGCCGATCGCAGCGCCGCCCTCGGCTGGGACTGCCTGCTGGTCACCGGCGACCGGGACAGCCTGCAGCTCATCGACGAAAAGACCCATGTGATGCTCATTACCTCCAAGCCGGGAAAAAACGACTATACGGAATACGACGATGCGCTGTTCCGGGAGAAATACGGCTTCGCGCCGGAAAAGCTCATCGATCTCAAGGCCCTCATGGGGGATTCCTCCGACAACATCCCCGGCGTCAAGGGCATCGGAGAGAAGACCGCCATGGAGCTGATGCACCGCTTCGGCTCCCTGGAAGGGGTGTATGCGGGCCTGGAGGACCCGGCGGTGAAGCCCGGCGTCCGGCAGAAGCTCGCGGAGGGCCGGGAAATGGCGCTCCTGAGCTACAAGCTGGCGACCATCCTGCGCACCGCGCCCCTCGACTTCGACCCGGAAGCCTGCCGGCTCCGTGCGCCGGACAACGACGCCCTCTACCGCCTTTTTGAGCGGCTGGAATTCCGGAAGCTGACGGAGGTTTACGGACTCCATCCACCGGCAGCAGCGGAGGATGCGCCCGGGGAAGCGGAAAGCGCCGTGGAATGGACCGAGGCGCCGGAGGAAGCGGTGCTGGAAGCCTGCCGGAAGGCGGAGATCGTGTTCTTCGCCTGGGCGGAGGACCGCAGCGCCATGGCCCTCATCGCCGGGGAGACGGGCTACTGTCTGGCTGCGCCGGGGGAAAGCTTCCTGCGCGCATTCTTCTCGGCGGAATTTCCCAAGGCCTCCACGGAGCTGAAGGACCTGATGCGCGCTCTGGGAGAGCTGGGCCTCCCGCGCTCCGGCCTCCGGTATGACGCGGCCCTGGCCGCTTATCTGCTGGACCCCTCCGACGGCAGCTATACCCTCCCCCGGATCGCAAAAAAGCTGCTGGGCAGGACCCTCGCGGACGCGCCGGCGGAGGGCATGGAAGCCCTGCCGGTGCTGCGCCGGCGCGCCGAGCTGATCCGCGCGCTTTACGATTTCACGATGCCGAAGCTCGCCGAGCAGGGGATGCTTTCGCTCTTTGAGGAGATCGAGCTGCCCCTGTGCGCCGTGCTGGCGGAGATGGAGCGCCGGGGCTTCCGGGTGGACCGCAGCGCGCTCATGCGCTTCGGCGCTTCCCTGGGGATGGAGATCGAGACCCTGCAGGAGGATATCTTCCGCCTTGCCGGCGAGGAATTCAACATCAACTCCACCAAAAAGCTGGGCGAGATCCTCTTTGACCGGCTGGGCCTGCCCCCCTACGGCAAGACCAAGACCGGCTATTCCACCAATGTGGAGGTGCTGGAAAAGCTCCGGGGAAAGCATCCCATCGTGGAAAAGATCATGGACTACCGGAAGCTTACCAAGCTGAAATCCACCTACGCCGACGCCCTGCTGCGCTACATCGGCCCCGACGAGCGCAT
The DNA here is from genome assembly GCA_016286665.1 of Oscillospiraceae bacterium. Taxonomy (GTDB): domain Bacteria; phylum Bacillota; class Clostridia; order Oscillospirales; family Oscillospiraceae; genus UBA1774. The sequence continues at coordinate 16,447 of JAEETX010000003.1, read as the reverse complement.
CCACACCACCTTCAACATGACCGTCACCGCCACGGGCCGTCTCTCCTCCGCCGACCCCAATCTGCAGAACATCCCCGTGCGCACCGAGCTGGGTGGCGAGGTGCGGCGAATGTTCGTGGCCTCCCCCGGCTGCGTGCTGGTGGACGCGGACTATTCCCAGATCGAGCTGCGCATCCTCAGCTGCCTGGCGGAGGACAAGGTGATGCAGCAGGCCTTTCTGGAGGGAGAGGATATCCACCGGGCTACCGCCAGCCAGGTTTTCGGCGTCAGGAAGGAGGAGGTCACCCCCCTCATGCGCTCCCGGGCCAAGGCGGTGAACTTCGGCATCGTTTACGGCATTTCCGACTATTCCCTCAGCCAGGACATCCACGTGACCCGGGCGGAGGCCAGGGCTTATATGGACAGCTACCTGGCCCACTACAGCGGCGTGAAGAAGTATATGACCGAGGTCGTGGAGCGGGCAAAGGAAAAGGGCTGGGCCGAGACCCTTTTCGGGCGGCGGCGCTACCTGCCGGAGCTGAAGGCCTCCAACTTCAACCAGCGCTCCTTCGGGGAGCGGGTCGCCATGAACATGCCCGTACAGGGAACGGCGGCGGATATCATCAAGCTTGCCATGATCCGGGTGGAAAAACGCCTGGCCGCCGAGGTGCCGGAGGCAAAGCTGCTGCTGCAGGTCCACGACGAGCTGATCGCCGAGTGCCCCGAGGACCTGGGGGAAACGGTGGCGGCGATCCTCACGGAGGAGATGGAGGGGGCGGTCCAGCTGGCCGTGCCCCTGACGGCGGAGGCCCACTTCGCCCGGAACTGGTATGACGCGAAGTGAGATCACGGTCCGGCGTCTGACGGAAGCGGACCTGCCGGCCGTGCTGGCAATGGAAGCGCGCTGCTTTCCGGACCCCTGGAGCGAGGGCGTCTTCCGCACGGCCCTCCGGGATGAAAGCTGCCTGTGGCTGGCGGCGGAACTCTGCGGGGCGCCGGTTGGCTACGCCGGGATGCAGTGGGTGCTGGACGAGGGCTACATCGACAATGTGGCCGTGGACCCGGCTTTTCGGCGGCGGGGCGCTGCCTCCGCCCTGCTGGCAGCCATGATCGGCGAGGGGAAAAAGCGCGCCTTAAGCTTCCTGAGCCTGGAGGTCCGGGCCGGGAACGAAGGGGCCATCGCCCTTTACACTTCTTTCGGCTTCGAGACCGTGGGCCGCCGGAAGGGCTATTATCTGCGTCCCCCGGAGGACGCCCTCATCATGACGAAATATTTCGAGGCAGAAACGATATGATCATCTTATCCATCGAATCCTCCTGCGACGAGACCGCCGCCGCCGTGACGGAAAACGGGCGGACGGTCCTCTCCAGCGAGATCAGTTCCCAGATCGACATCCACACCCTCTACGGGGGCGTTGTGCCGGAGCTGGCCTCCCGCAGCCACATCCAGGCGGTGCAGAAGCTCGCCGACCTGGCGCTGAAGGATGCGGGCATCCGCCGGGAAGACGTCGACGCCGTGGCCGTCACCTATGCGCCGGGCCTCATCGGGGCGGTGCTGGTGGGGGTCAGCTTCGCCAAGTCCGCCGCCCTGGCCCTGGGAAAGCCCCTGGTGCCGGTGCACCACATCCGGGGCCATGTGGCGGCCAACTACATCGCCTGGCCGGAGCTGGAGCCGCCCTTCGCCTGCCTGGTGGCCTCCGGGGGCAGCAGCCTCATCCTGGATGTGCGGGGCTACACGGACTATCGGGTGCTGGGAAGTACCCGGGACGACGCCGCCGGGGAATGCTTCGACAAGGCCGCCAGGGTGCTGGGCATCGGCTATCCCGGCGGGGCCCAGATCGACGCTCTGGCAAAGACCGGGGACCCGGAGCGCTATCCCCTGCCCCGCGCCAAGGTGGAGGGGCACCCCTACGACATGTCCTTTTCCGGCCTGAAAACCGCGGTGGTGAACCTGGCCCACAATGCCAGGCAGGCCGGCCGGAGCCTGGACCTGCCGGACCTGGCCGCCTCCCTCTGCAAGGCCGTCAGCGACACGCTGGTATCCCGCGCCACGGAGGCCGCCGTTCATCTGGGCTACGGGAAGCTGGCCATCGCCGGAGGCGTCGCCGCCAACTCCGTCATTCGCCGCAGCCTGGCTTCCGAGGCCCGGAAGTACGGCATCCGCACCTATCTGGCCCCCCTGGAATACTGCGGCGACAACGCCGCCATGATCGGCTGCCAGGGCTACTATGAATATCTGGCCGGGGTCCGCGGGACCAGCGCGCTCAACGCCTACGCCACCATGTCGCCGGACAGCGCCCTGTGCCGTTTCTGACGGCGCCGCTCCGTCCGGCTTCCCGGTTTTTGACGATTTATGTTAACATTGCTTTTTCCCCCGTTTTTCATCCCCGCCCATTCCCCCAACGGTCGATTTTCGGTTTTTTCCCCGCCGGAAGCCCGGAAATCAAAAGGCGGGCGTAATTGTGGACAATTTTGTGGAGATTGTGCATAACTCCCGGTATAACTGATACTCCATATGATTACGTAAACCGATAATTTCCGTTTTTTTCCTGCTGAAAACGACGGGATTACAAAACATTACCCATTAAGTTACAAAATGTCACTCAATTTCGTTGCGCCGCCCATCCCGGATCAACGCGCCGTATCCGGCGAGCGGGCGGAGGTCAGACGGCAGTATTACATATCGTAATCAACCCGGTCCCGCTCCCGGAGGGCGGCCGGAAATACAAGGAGGTACGCGCATGGAAAGGAAGGACCCCTTTTTCCGGGATGTGAAGAACTTTTATCCCCCCACCGGCGGCATCTTCAAGCGGCGGGGCTCCTGGTTCGGCATCTCCGTCACCGCCAACGGTTACGGCATGGCCGCGGTGCATCTGGCCACCCTCCACGGGGGCAGCGCCCGCGCCAGGGACGGCAGCAAGCTCATCGACTTCTGCCCCACGTATCAGGGGCGCAAGGTGCCCTTTGTCGTGCAGCGTCTGTCGGATGAGCTGATCCTGCTGACCCGCTACGGCTCCGTCCGCTTCACCTTTGCAAGTCCCACCCTGCTGATGGCCGAGGGGGACCGGGAGATGGGCCTGTGCTTTGAAAAGAGCATGGAGCAGCATGAGACCGTGAAGCCCAGGGCGGGCGGCGCCTGGGAGGCGGCTTTCCGCTGGACCTGCAGCATGGTCTTCCGGGGCCTGGAGGGCTCCGGCTTCTCCTTCGGCAGCTACTGGAACTGGGACAAGCTCTCCAGCGGCGACATCAAGGGCGTCACCACGCCGGGTCCCGACGGGCGCTTCACCCTGGCCATGGAGGAATTCACCCACGCCGCCTATCCCCGGGAGGATTACCCCGGCTACGCCGAAGCGAAAAAGGACATGCGGGAGGATTGGGAGAGCTTCTATGCCGCCATGCCCAAATTCGCCGAGCCCTATGAGCAGGGCCGGGAGCGGGCGGAATACACCCTATGGTCCCTCCTCACGGACCCCACCATGGGCATCGACCACACCATGATCGTCATGATCGGCCAGGAGATCGCCTCCCAATGGCAGGTCTGCCAGAATGCCGTGGCCCTGGAGCCCCACCTGGATATCTCTCTGAGCCTGCTCATGGGTCCCCTGGACCGGGTGAGCCCCTATGGGCAGTTCTCCGACCTTTACAACGACGTCACCACCGTGACCCAGATGATCAAGCCCCCGGTCCACGGCTGGTCCATCCTCCAGCTCATGAAATACCGGGACCTGAAAAAAGAGCTGACGCCGGCGCAGCTGGAGGAAATGTACAAGGCGATCTCCGCCTGGGGCCGGTGGTTCCTGGACTGCCGGGACGAGGACGGAGACGGGCTCCCCGCCTTTGAACACGGGGACGAGACCGGCTTCGACGACTGCACCCTGTTCATCGACCATATGCAGATGGCCTCCCCGGACCTGAGCGCCTATCTGGTGCTGCTGTACGAGGCCCTGGGAAAGCTGGCGGCGCTGCTGGACAAGCCCCAGGAGGGCGCGCAGTGGGAAAAGACCTCCAAGGACATGCTGGAAACCATGCTGGCGAAGCAGTGGGACGGGGAACATTTCGTCGGCGTCGTCCCCTGGACCGGGGAAAAGGTTTTCTCCGGCTCCCTTGTGCACTATATCCCCGCCGTGCTGGGGAACCGGCTGCCGAAGGAAGTGCTGGACAAGCTGGCGGACGATCTCACGGAGGAAGGGGTCTTCCTCAGCCCCTGGGGCCTCAGCATGGAGCGCATGGATTCCGACTGGTTCGAGGCCACGGGAAGGAGTATCGCGCGGGGCAATATCGTGCCCCCCGGCATGCTCTTCATCTGCGCCGGACTGCTGGAATCCTCCCGCCGGGACGCCGGCAGGCTCATCGCGGACCGGTACTGCACCGCCCTCAAAGATTTCGGCATGCCCTTCCTCATCCATCCCATCCTGGGCAACACCTTCGGCTTCGCCGGGGGCAGCTGGCCCGCCTGCGTCTATACCATCCTGGGCCGGATGCTGACGGAGGACATGGAGAAGAACGGATAAAACCACGCAGCGGGAAACGGGGCGGCTGACACAAGAAAGCCGCCCGTTTCCCGTAATTTCCTGTGCAAGGCGACAAATATGAAAAAGGGGCTTTACTTTAGCGTGATATCATGCTATCATGCTAAACATCCCGAACCGCCAACCGCGGTCCGATCACGGAGGAACCCATGAACCCTGCCATCGACGCCCTTACCAGCGAGGAACGGACGCTGCTGAAGCTGCGGGCCCTGTACCGGCAGTACGGCTACGCCCAGTTCCGCATGCGCAAATTCGAGGAATATGATCTCTACGCCGGAAACAAGGATTTCCTTGTTTCGGAAAACGTGCTGACCTTCACGGACCTCAACGGGAAACTCATGGCCCTGAAGCCGGACGTGACCCTTTCCATCGTCCGGGCCAGCCCGGACCGGACCGACAGCGTGCGGAAGGTCTTCTACAACGAAAACGTCTACCGCACCTCGGGGAGCACACGTGCCTTTCGGGAGATCCCCCAGACGGGGCTGGAGTGCATCGGCCCCATCGACGATTACTGCATTCTGGAGGTGCTGCTTCTGGCGGCGGAAAGCCTCCGGCGCATCTCCGACCGCTGCGTTCTGGAGATTTCCCAGCTGGATATCCTGGCCGCTCTCACAGAGGGGCTGGGTGTGCCGGAGGAAACGCGGCGGAAGCTGCTGAAATGCATCGGCGCTAAGAACCTCCACGAGCTGCGCGCCCTCTGCCGGGAGGCGGGAGCCGACGAAGAAAAGGCCGAGACTCTCCTGAAGCTGGCCGCGGCGGGGGGAAGACCGGAGGAGGTGCTGGACATCCTGCGCGCCCTCCCCTGCCCGCCGGCAGCGGTGCGGCAGCTGGAGGCCATTGCCCGGGGCTTCCGGGCCTCCGGGCTGGAGGAAATGCTGCGCATGGATTTCAGCGTGGTCAACGACATGCAGTATTACAACGGCATCGTCTTCCGGGGCTTCGTCTACGGGGTGCCGGTGAGCGTCCTCTCCGGGGGGCAGTATGACCGGCTGATGCGGAAAATGGGCCGCAGCGCCGGGGCCATCGGCTTTGCCGTTTATCTGGACGAGCTGGAGCGCATCGTGCCGGAGGACGCTTCTCCGGACGCGGACGTGCTGCTGCTGTACGACGAGGACGTCTCCCCCGAGCGTGTCTGCCGGGAAGCCCGCGCTCTGACGGCGGAGGGAAGGACGGTCATGGTCCAGCGGCAGGCCCCGGAAGGGGCCAGGTTCGGGGAAGTGCGCCGTCTGACCGGAGAGGAGGCGCGGGATGCTTAATATCGCCTTGCCCAAGGGTCGTCTGGGGGAAAAGGTCTATGCCATGTTCGCCCGTGCCGGGTTCCCCTGCCCCTCCATCCTGGAGGAAAACCGGAAGCTGGTGTTCGAGAACAGGGAAAAGGGCGTCCGCTATTTCTGGGTGAAGCCCTCGGACGTGGCGGTCTATGTGGAGCGGGGCGCCGCCGACGTAGGCGTCGCGGGCAAGGATATCCTCCTGGAGCATGCCCCGGACGTCTATGAGCTGCTGGACCTGAAAACGGGCCGCTGCCGCATGGCGGTGGCCGCGCCCCGGGATTTTCGGGAGGATATGCGGCGGAAGCTGCGGGTGGCGACGAAGTTCGACCGCATCGCCGGGGAATACTACGCCTCCCTCGGCCGGGACATCGATATCATCCACCTCAACGGCTCCATTGAGCTGGCCCCTCTGCTGGGCCTGAGCGACGTGATCGTGGACATCGTGGAGACAGGGACGACCCTGCGGGAAAACGGGCTGGCGGTCGTCGCGGAGATCCTGCCCATCAGCGCAAGACTCATCACCAACAAAGCCAGCTTTGAATTCTGCCGGGAGGAGATCGAAGCCATCCGGCGGGGACTGGAAACGCAGACGGAGGACAAAGCATGATCCGCATCATGAAATACGGGGAAGAACCCGATTCGGCCATTTTCCGGCGGAGCACCGCCACCGACGACGTCTCCGGCGCTGTAGCGGCGATCATCGCGGCCGTGCGCGCCGAGGGAGACAAAGCCCTGCGGCGCTTTGAGGAGCAGTTTGACCGCGTCCGGCTGGATTCGCTGGAGGTTACCCCTTCGGAGCTGGCAGCGGCGATGGCCGCCGCCGACCCGGAATTCCTGGGGGTGCTGGAGCGCAGTGCGGCCAACATCCGGGCCTATCACGCCAAGCAGCTGCGCTCTGGCTATGCCATGACCCAGCAGCCCGGGCTGATCGTGGGCCAGCGGGTGATCCCCCTGGAGCGGGTGGGCATCTGCGTTCCCGGCAGCGGCAGCGGCACGCCCCTTGCTTCCACGGTGCTGATGAACGCCATCCCCGCCGCCCTGGCAGGCTGCGGCGAGATCGTCATGGTAACGCCGGCCATGCCGGACGGGACGGTCTCCCCCGCCATCCTGGCGGCGGCGAAGATCGCCGGGGTCCACCGGGTCTTCAAGCTCGGCGGCGCGCAGGCGGTAGCCGCCCTGGCCTACGGCACGGAGACGGTGCCCCGGGTGGACAAGATCGTGGGGCCCGGCGGGGCCTATGTGGCGGAGGCGAAAAAGCAGGTCTTCGGTCAGGTGGCCATCGATATGATCGCGGGCCCCAGCGAGATCCTGGTGGTCTCCGACGGCAAAAGCGACCCCCGGTATCTGGCGGCGGACCTCCTGAGCCAGGCGGAGCACGACAAGAACGCCGCCGCCGTGCTGGTGACGGATTCCATGGCGCTGGCGGAGGCGGTACAGAAGGAGATCGAAATCCAGCTGCCGCAGCTCCGGCGGCAGGAAATCGCCCGGGCCAGCGTGGAGGCTAACGGCAAGATCATCGTGGCGGAGGACCTGCGCAGCGCCATCGCCATTGCCAACCGGATCGCCCCGGAGCATCTGGAGCTGTGCCTGGACGATCCCTTCGACTGGCTGGACGGCATCCGCCACGCGGGCAGCGTTTTCCTGGGCAGGAGCTGCCCGGAGGCCATGGGGGACTATGTGGCCGGACCCAACCATACCCTCCCCACGGGGGGCACGGCCCGCTTTTCCAGCCCCCTGGGCGTGGACGATTTCGTGAAGAGGTCCCAATACATCTATTATACCCGCGCCGCCCAGGCGGAGGCCGCGGCGGATGTGGCCCTGTTCGCGGAGACGGAAGGGCTGACGGGCCATGCCCGCAGCGCCCTCATCCGCAGAGAGGAGGAAGCATGAGCCGGTTTTTCAGCGCGAAATATGACAAGCTCACCCCCTATGTGCCGGGGGAACAGCCGGGAGAAAAGCAGTATGTGAAGCTGAACACCAACGAGAATCCCTTTCCCCCCTCCCCCAAGGCCATCCTCTATGCCCGGGAGCATGTGCGCTCCCCGGAGCTGTATTCCGACCCGGAAGGGCTGGAGCTGCGGCGGGCCCTGGCTTTCCTCTGCGGGGTCAGGCCGGAGGAGCTCGTCCTTGTGAACGGCTCCGACGAGGTGCTGAATTTCGCCTTTATGGCCTTCTGTGACGCCGATCATCCCGCCCTCTTTCCCGACATCACCTATGGCTTCTATCCCGTCTTCTGCCAGCTCAGCGGCATCCCCTACCGGGAAATCCCCCTGAAGGAGGATTTTTCCCTCGACCCGGCGGACTACATCGGGCAGAAGGGCACCGTCTTTATCGCCAACCCCAACGCCCCCACGGGGAAGCTGCTAGGTACGGAGGCCATCGAAAGCATCCTGAAAGCGGACCCGGACCGGGTGGTGGTGGTGGACGAAGCCTATATCGATTTCGGCGGCGTCAGCTGTATCCCCCTCATCCGCAAATACCCCAACCTGCTGGTGACGCAGACCTTCTCCAAATCCCGCAGTATGGCGGGGGCGCGCCTGGGCTTCGGCGTGGGGGATGAAGCGCTGATCCGGGACCTGAACACCCTGCGCTATTCCACGAACCCCTACAACGTCAATTCCATGACCCTGGCCCTGGGGCTGGGCACGGTGCTGGAGGAGAGCTATACGCAGAAAAACTGCGCCGAGATCATCCAGGTGCGGGAAAAGACCGCGCAGGCCCTGAAAGCCCTGGGCTTCACCATGACGGATTCCAAGGCCAATTTCCTTTTCGTCCGCTCGGACCGCATCCCCGGCGAAGAACTGTATCGGAAGCTCAAAGAGCGGGGCATCCTGGTGCGCCATTTCACCCTCCCCAGGATCGCCGACTATAACCGCATCACCGTGGGGACCGAAAGCCAGATGAATACCCTGCTGGAGGCCGTGAAGGCCCTGTTGGAGGAATACAAATGAGAAAAGCCGAAATCAAGCGAAAGACCGCAGAGACGGACGTCGCCCTGACCCTGGACCTGGACGGGACCGGGAAAAGCGACGTTCAGAGCGGCCTGGGCTTCCTTGACCACATGCTGACCCTTTTCGCCAGGCACGGACGCTTCGACCTGACGCTGACCTGCGCGGGCGACACCCAAGTGGACGGGCATCACTCCGCCGAGGACGTGGGCATCTGCCTGGGGCAGGCCTTCCGGGATGCCCTGGGGGACAAAAAGGGCATCGCGCGCTACGGGGATACGGCGCTGCCCATGGACGAAGCCCTGATCCTCACCGCCGCGGACATTTCCGGCCGGGCCTATCTCGCCTGCGAGCTGGATATCCCCTCCCAGAAGGTGGGGGATTTCGACACGGAGCTGGTGGCGGAATTCTGGGCGGCCTTTGTCCGCAGCGCGGGGATCACCCTGCACATCCGCCAGCTCAGCGGCATGAACTCCCACCACATCATCGAGGGGGTCTTCAAATCCGCCGCCCGGACCCTGCGGAAGGCCGTCGCCCTCGATCCCGCCCTGGGGGACGAGGTGCCCAGCACGAAAGGAACGCTGTGATGGTCGCGATCGTGGATTACGGCGTGGGAAATCTCTTTTCCCTGGTGAGCTCCTTTGCCGCCATCGGCGTGGAAGCCGCCGCCACCGGCGACCCGGAAGTCCTGCGGAGGGCGGACAAGCTGGTGCTCCCCGGCGTGGGCGCTTTCGGGGATGCGGCGGCGGCGCTGCGGCAGAGCGGCCTTGCGGACGTGGTGACCGAGGCGGCAAGGGCGGGAACGCCCCTCCTGGGCATCTGCCTGGGCATGCAGCTGCTTTTTGACGAGAGCTATGAATACGGCGTCCACCCCGGCCTGGGGCTGATCCCCGGCCAGGTGCGGGCCATTGCGGAGCGCATCCCGCCTCAGCTGAAGATCCCCCACATCGGCTGGAACGCCCTGCGCTTCACGGGGGGACCCTGCCCCCTTTTCCGGCACACGAAGGAAGGGGCATATGTCTATTTCGTCCACTCCTATGCCGCCGTGGGCTGCGAGGCGAATACCGCCGCCGTCACCGACTACGGCGCGCCCCTGACCGCCGCCGTGTGGAAGGATAACGTCTACGGCTGCCAGTTCCACCCGGAAAAAAGCGGCAGCGTGGGCCTGGATATGCTCCGGGCCTTCTGCGGAAAGGAGGCGGGGGCATGCTGATCTTCCCTGCCATCGACCTGTTTGAAGGGAAAGCCGTGCGCCTGTATCAGGGCGATTACGCGCAGATGACGGTCTACAGCGCCGATCCGCCCGCTCTGGCGGCGGATTTTCTCGCCGCCGGTGCAAGCTGCCTCCATGTGGTGGACCTGGAGGGGGCCCGCAGCGGCCTCACCCCCAACCTGGAAACGGTGCGCGCCCTGGCGCAGTCCGGCCTCTTTACGGAGGTAGGCGGCGGCGTGCGCAGCATGGCCGTGGTGGAAGCCTATCTCTCCGCCGGGGTGAGGCGGGTCATCCTGGGCACCGCCGCCGTGACGGACGAAGCCTTTCTGAAGGAGGCCGTGGCGGCTTACGGAGGCAGAATCGCCGTGGGGGCTGACTTCCGGGACGGCTGCGTAGCCATCAAAGGCTGGACGGAGAAGACCAGCCTCCCCGCCCTGGATTTCTGCAGGAAAATGCAGGACCTGGGGGTGGAGACCCTGATCTGCACGGACATTTCCAGAGACGGGGCCATGCAGGGCGCGAACCGCTCCCTTTACGGGGAGCTGACGGACGCCCTCAAGCTGAACATCATCGCCTCCGGCGGGGTCTCCACCCTGGAGGATATCACCGCGCTGAAAGCCCGGGGGCTGTACGGCGCCATCATCGGGAAGGCGTACTATACCGGCGCCATCGACCTGAGGAAAGCGATCGAGGCTGCGACATGAATACGAAACGGATCATCCCCTGCCTGGATGTGAAGAACGGCAGGGTCGTCAAGGGTGTGAATTTCCAGGGCCTCAGCGACGTCTCCTCCCCCGTGGAGCTGGCGAAATACTATTCCGACTGCGGGGCCGACGAGCTGGTGTTCTATGACATCACCGCCTCCGCCGAGGGGCGCAGGCTTTTCACCGACGTGCTCTGCGAGACGGCTAGGACCGTCTTCATCCCCCTCACCGTGGGGGGCGGCATCAACACCGTGGAGGATTTCGACCGGGTGCTGAAGTGCGGGGCGGACAAGGTGAGCGTCAATTCCGGGGCCATCCGCAATCCGGAGCTCATTCGGGAGGCCTCCAGGAAATACGGCGACCAGTGCGTGGTCCTCTCCGCCGACGTGAAGCGGCTGGACGGGCAGTTCCGGGTCTTCGCCAAGGGCGGCCGGGAGGACACGGGGCTGGAGGCCATCGGCTGGATCAAAAAGGGCGTGGACCTGGGGGCCGGGGAGATCGTCCTCAACTCCATCGACACCGACGGGGTGAAGGGCGGCTTCGACCTGGAAATGCTGGAAGCGGTGTCCAACGCCGTCAGCGTGCCGGTGATCGCCTCCGGCGGCGCCGGGAAGATCGAGGACTTCATCACCCTGTTTGAAACGCTGCCCAGGGTGGATGCGGGTCTCGCCGCCTCCATCTTCCACTTCGGGGAAGTTCGTATCCCCGAGCTGAAAAAAGCCCTGCGGGAGCGGGGCATCCCCGTACGGGAGGTTTAAGAGATGATTGATGTGAAGGAACTGAAATTCGACGAAAAGGGCCTCATCCCCGCCATCGTGCAGGACGTGCGCACCCGGAAGGTGCTGATGGTGGCCTGGATGAACGAGGAGAGCCTGCGCGTCTCCATGGAGAAGGAGCTATGCTGCTTCTGGAGCCGGAGCCGCGGCGAGCTGTGGCTCAAGGGGGAGACCAGCGGGAACTATCAGCACATCGTTTCCATCGCCGCGGACTGCGACCGGGACAGCCTCCTGATCCTGGTGGAGCCCGACGGGCCCGCCTGCCACCTGGGGACGGAGACCTGCTTCGAATACCCCCTGTGGGAGAGCGGGACAAGGGGCGATTTCACCCTCAGCGGCCTCATGGGCCTGCTGGAGGAGCGGAAGAAGGACCGGCCCGAGGGCTCCTACACCACCTATCTCTTCGACAAGGGTCTGGACAAGATCCTGAAAAAGGTGGGAGAGGAATCCACGGAGGTCATCATCGCCGCCAAGGCGGAGGACAAGAAGGAGACCATCTATGAGATCGCGGACCTGGCCTATCACGTCATGGTGCTCATGACCCAGGCGGGCATCAGCCTGGAGGAGGTGCGGCAGGAGCTGGCTTCCCGCCATGTGATCGACCACAAGGTGAAGCAGGAGAAGATGACTTGAGGGCGGATTACCACGTCCATACCCGTTACTGCGACGGCAAGGCTTCCCCGGCGCAGACGGCGCAGGCCGCCCTGGCCGCCGGACTGGAGCAGCTCGGCTTCAGCGGCCACAGCTATACCTTCTTCGATGAAACCTGGTGCATGTCCCGGGAGGGCACGGCGGAGTACCGCCGGGAGATCGCGGCCCTGCGGGAAGCGTACGCCGGGAAGCTGGACATCCTCTGCGGCGTGGAGCAGGACTACTGCAGCGCGGAGCCGACCTCCGGCTATGACTATGTGATCGGCTCCGTCCACTATGTCCCTGCGGGGGAAAGCTATTTGCCGGTGGACGAATCCCCGGCGCTTCTCCGTGCCGGGGCGCGCAGCGCTTTCGGCGGGGATATCTACGCCTTCGCGGAGGCCTACTTCGACACGGTGAGCCGCGTCCCCGAGATTCCCGGCTGCAGCGTCGTCGGCCACTTCGACCTGATCGCCAAATTCAACGAAAAAACGCCGCTCTTTGACGAAAACCATCCCCGCTATGTCGCCGCCTGGCAACTTGCGGCGGACCGGCTGCTGGAAAGCGGCCTCCCCTTTGAGCTGAACACCGGGGCCATCAGCCGGGGATACCGCTCGGTTCCCTATCCCGCGCCGCCCATCCTTCGCTATCTCGCCGCCAGGGGGGCGCGTTTTATCCTGAACAGCGACAGCCACAGCCCCGAAACGCTGTGCTTCGGCTTCGACGAGTGGCGGCGGGCGGCGGATGCCCTGGGCTGCCGCTTTCTGGAATGCCTGATTTGATATCCCCTCTATCGAAAAAGTAGAAGGTCCCCCGTCCCGCCCGGCAGGTTTTCCCTTGACCTCACGGGCGGGACTTGGTATAATTGATCGACAAGGAGCGTATTTCCAGGAGCGAATTTCTAACGGATTGGAGAGGAATTACAAATGCTGACCCCGAAAGAAAACTACTATCAGGCCGCCAAGGGCCTGAACCCCGACCGCTATGCCAACCAGTATGAGGCCATCCGCCTGATCCTCCACCCCGCCCTCTTTCACAGCCCCTCCCCCTCCTACGGGCAGGAGAACGTGAAGAATGCCTGGGGCGTCACCTACAGCTACCCCATCGGCACGCCCGGCGCTTTCCCCGTCCACAGGCCGGACACCATCGTCATCCAGGACATTGAGCACTGGCAGGATTACGTCCATGCTCCCTCTCTGGAGTTCAAGGATGAGGAATGGGCCATGCTGAAGGAGATTCTGGACAAGACCGACGACAATCTGGCTTACCGGACCCCCTTTGTGGCCCCCGGTCTCTTTGAGCAGTGCCACCACCTGGGCGAGATCCAGAACACCATGATCAACCTCTATGAGTATCCCGATGAGATGCACGACCTCATCAAGTATCTCACCGAGTATGAGCTGAAGCTGGCCGAGGGCATCTGCAAGAACCTGAAGCCCAACGCTCTGTTCCATCACGACGACTGGGGCAGCCGCACCAGCACCTTCATGAGCCCCGAGATGTTCGAGGACTTCTTCGTGGAGCCCTACAAGGAGGTCTACGGTTACTACAAGTCCCACGGCTGCGAGCTGATCATCCACCACTCCGACAGCTACGGCGCCACCCTGGTGCCGGATATGATCGAGATGGGCATCGACGTGTGGCAGGGCTGCATGAGCTCCAACGATCTTCCCAACCTGACCCGGAAATACTGCGGCCAGATCGGCTTCATGGGCGGCTTCGACGGGGCCGACTTCGACTACGAGGGCTGGACCAGAGAGGACATCCGGGAAAAGGTCTTCAAGCTGCTGGACGCCTGCACCCCCAAGGCCTTCATCCCCTGCGTCGCTCAGGGCGGCCCGGGCAGCATCTACGACGGCGTCTACGACACCATCATGGAAGCCATCGACGACTACAACGAGACCCACTTCGGCATCAAGAAGGACGAGATCCAGCGCGCTCCTCTGCAGTACGAGAAGATCGGGTATATGTAATATCGCACAGCACATACAAAGGCGCTGCGGGCTTAACGCCCGCAGCGCTCTTTTTGTGTCCCGGGATCAGGTGATTTCAAATTCCGCATAGGCCTCCCGGTCGCAGCTGAGGTCCTCCCCGACGCCATACCGTATGCAGAGCCGCCAGCGCCCCGGAGCCAGGTTTTCCCCGTCGACGTCAAGCAGCGACAGGAAACCTGCGGTCTTTTCTCCGCCTTCCAGCTGGAGGGGCAGTATGGAGACGGTATTTCTGCGGAAAGGAACGGTATACCATTCGCCGTCCTTCAGCGTTTCGAGACTGTAGTCCTCGATATGGATCCGCTCCTCCGTCCGGTTTTCAAATGCAAAGCGGACGCCGAACTCCTCATCCTTCCTCTCCGCTTCCCTGCCTTCTTCCCGATAGCGGACGAGATAGGCTTCCATGGCGGCAAGCATGGCCTCCAGCTCATAGGCCGGGGCCTCCGAGCTGACGGAGAGGCTATCCCCCTCCCGCAGGCCGGCATGGTCCGCCGGGACGCTCTCCGCCGCCGGCGCTTTATCGCCCCAGCGCAGGAAGATGTTCGTCAGCTGCTGGTCCGGCCTGCCGTCCAGATCCAACAGGCGCCAATCCCCGCCGTCCACCCTGCCGAAGACCCAGTCGCCGTCGAAAGCCAGAGTCAGCTCCTGCATCGTATTCAGCGCAAAGCTGCGGGAGCATTGGATCTCGATCTCCTCCAGCCTCCGGCCCCAGGAGGCGCCCCGGAGGGACCGGAGCAGCGCCAGGGCTTCGTCGAAGCCCTCCTGCCCCTGGATCAGGGTATATTCGTCCCAAGACCGCAGGGTATAGGTGATGCGCCGGACCTTTTCCAGCTTCACGCCGTCCATGAGGGGCTCCCTGCCGTCCTCGGGGACCTCGCCCACGATCTCGAAGGGGGCGTAGGCGATGTGGGTGCTGAACTGCTTCGGCTTCTCCCCCACGGAATAGACCATGCAGGCGCAGTATTTCCCCGGCGGCAGGGGGTCGGCATAATAGTCCATGGCCAGGCCGATTTCCAGGCTTTCCCCCGGCTGCAGGCATTTCCGCTCATAGGTCGTTGCGATGGGAGAGAGGGTGGGCACCCAGACCCATTCCCCATCCCGCAGGGCCAGCAGCGCGGGAAGATGGTAGTCGATCGGCTCGTCGCCCTGATTCTCCGCCGTCAGGCGCACCACGGCTTCTTCCTCCGGCGCGCCGCCGTCCAGCGCATAATAGCGGCGGCGGGAGATGGGGATGGCCTCCTGCATGGCGGCATAGTCATAAGTCGGCTGCGCTGCCGTGAGGCTCAGGCCGCCGTCTGACCGGTAGGCGCTGCCGTCGAAAAGGATGGGAGCCTGATAAGGCTCTGGGGCGTAGGCGGCAAAGAGGGCCTCCAGCTCCTCGTCGGGCCGCCCGTCCGTGTCCAGGAGCTGGAAATCCTCCCAGCCCAGGGAGATATAGGTCCGTTCCCCGTCGGAGCCGATGAACAGGGGATGCAAGCAGGAATCCAGCTCCAGCGTCCGGTCAACCGTGCGCTGGGCCTTGACCGGCGCGCCCTTCAGGGACGCCAGCAGCGCCAGGACCTGATCGAAGCCCCCCTCTCCCCTGCGCAGGGTCCTCGTCCCG
Organism: Oscillospiraceae bacterium; assembly: GCA_016286665.1. GTDB lineage: Bacteria > Bacillota > Clostridia > Oscillospirales > Oscillospiraceae > UBA1774. The sequence continues at coordinate 803 of JAEETX010000003.1, read as the reverse complement.
AAGGCATGGAAGGAATAGGTCATCTCGCCGATCTCCTCCGGGTCGATCCCGTAGGTCTCCAGGACCGGCCTCGGCTCGCCGCTGAGGGTGGGCGCGGGGGTTGGGGAAAGCGTGACGGCAGGCGTCGGCGCTTCCGCAGCCTCCGATGTGGGCGCTGGGGGCGGGCTCTCCCCCGCGCCGCCGCCTTTCATGCAGCCTGCGGCCAGGACCGCCAGCAGCGCTACGGCAGCCAGAGCTGGAGCAATCGGTTTTTTACGCATCGTTTTCAGACCTCCTTTGGAGATGGGGGTACGGATCGCCACGGGCCGACATCGGCCCTTGCGATGACGAAGAAGGGACTGCGCCCGTTTATACCTCCGGCTGGAACCAGATCGAGACCTCCATGGTGGAAACGTCCAGGTCCCAGACGAGGGTGCCGCCCCGGAACATGGCTTCTCCCGGCTCCGTCATGCTCTCCGGGTCGTAGAGCGCGCCGTAGATGCTGACGGGCGCTTCGCAGTGGGTCCACCAGCGGACCGAGCTCTCCCGGGGAAACTCCAATTGGAAGGCTTCGCCCCGGGAAGCCCGCGACCCGCCCTCCGTATCCAGGGGCAGGCCGGCCATGATACTGCCGGGGGTCGGCAGGGCGTAGCGCGTCCCATTCTCCGTGAGGAAAAACAGGTAAGTCGGGTCCCCGTGGGGACCGGCGTCGGGCAGGCTCCCGCACAGCAGCGTGCCGAAGCCCGGGAACTCCCGCTCCAGGTCAAAGGCGATGGGGTCCGAGGTTTTCACGGCCATCTCATAGGTATGGGGCTTGTCCACCC